>NZ_JAJAUY010000006.1 GCF_020532625.1 Streptomyces antimicrobicus
GCGTCCCCGGCCCGCCGCCGGGCCCGCCCTGCGGGCCCAGGGTGCCGGTGCGGCCGCCGTTGCGGTGGTTCTCGATGAGGGCGACCGCGCGCGAGGGCAGCCACGCCGACGCGGTGCCGCTGTCGTCGCCGGCGGCGAACAGGTGCGGGGCCAGCTGCGCCTGGAGGTCGGCCGGCGTCGGCCGGGCCGTGGCGTCCATCTGCATGCAGGAGTCGATCAGCGGGCGCAGCTCGTCGGGCAGGCCCTCCAGGTTCGGTCCCTCGCGCAGCAGCATGAAGACCGTCTCCACCGGGTTGGCCCCGTGGTACGGCGGGTGGCCGGTCGCGGCGAAGACCAGGGTGGAGCCGAGCGAGAAGACGTCGCTGGAGCCCTTGACGCTGCGCGAGTCCTTGGCCTGCTCGGGCGACATGTACGCGGGGGTGCCGACGGCGACGTTGGTCATGGTCAGCCGGGTGTTGGAGATACCGCTGGCGATGCCGAAGTCGATCACCCGCGGCCCGTCCTCGACCACGAGCACGTTCGAGGGCTTGAGGTCGCGGTGGACCAGGCCCGCCCCGTGGATGGACTGCAGCGCCTCCGCGATCCCGGCGGCCAGCCAGCGCACGGCCTGCGCGGGCATCGGCCCGCACTCGTTGACGATCTCCTCCAGGGAGGGCGCCGGGACGTACGCGGTCGCCAGCCACGGCACGGCGGCCCGCGGGTCGGCGTCCACGACCGCGGCCGTGTAGAAGCCGGAGACGGCCCGGGCCGCCTCCACCTCCCGCGTGAAGCGCACGCGGAAGAGCTGGTCCTCGGCGAGCTCGGTCCGTACCGTCTTGATCGCGACCCGCCGGCCGGACGCCGACCGCGCGAGATAGACCAGCCCCATGCCGCCGGCGCCGAGCCGTCCCAGCACCTCGAAGGGGCCGATCCGTCTCGGGTCGTGCTGCGTCAGCTGCTCCACCACTCGCCTCACACCTCCCCGTACGGACCCGAGCCGGGCCCGCCACACCAGCCCGTGCAGCGTCTCACCGCCGGGCGCCGCCCGGGGTCGCGCAACCCCGATTCTGTCAGGCCTTCCCGTCCCCGGTTTCGGAGAGCAGGGCGAAGGCCGCCCCCTGATTGTCGGTGACCACCGCGATCCGCCCGTACGGGGTGTCGAAGGGGTCCGCCGTGACCCGTCCGCCCAGTCGGCGCACGTCCGCGGCGGTCCGGTCGCAGTCGGGGACCGCGAAGTAGACCAGGAAGTGCGCGGGCATCGCCTCGGGGAACGCGTCGGTGATCAGGCTACGGCCCATGACCGCGGTCTCGGGCCCCGGCACGCTGCCGGGCGGGGACCAGGTGCGGTACTCGGTGCCGGCGTCGTCCTGGTCCTGGGGCACGTAGCCGAAGACGGTGGCGTAGAAGACGTCGACCGCGTCCCGCGCCCGGGTGTAGAGCTCGCTCCAGCAGTACGTGTACGGCTCCATGCTGGCCTCGAAGCCGTGGTGGGTGCCGGGCTGCCAGAGCCCGAACACGGCCCCGCCCGGATCGGCGGCCATGGCCGCGACGCCGTACGGGCCGACCGGCATCGGGTCCATGACCATCTGGCCGCCGGCGGCGCGGATCCGGGCGGCGGCCGCGTAGGCGTCGGCGGTGTAGAGGTAGACGCCCCAGACGGTGGGCATGCGCCCGTCGGGCTTGGGGGCGAGGGCCGCCACGTTGCGGCCGTCGCGGTAGGCCTGGGTGTAGCCGCCGTACTGCCCGGAGCTCTCGCTGAAGGTCCAGCCGAACAGTTCGCCGTAGAAGCGCTTGCCCGCCTCGACGTCCGGAAGCGAGGCGTCCACCCAGCAGGGCGTGCCTTCTGCGAATGCGGCCATGGGCCCTTCCTTCCGTTCCGGGGCTGGTACCTACTGCTACGTACTGCTACCTACTGCCACGTACGCTGCTTATCCACCCTCCCGACATGATCTGCCCCCATATTGTCCACAGCCTGTTGACAGGCCTGTTCGGGGGACCCCGCCGCAGGCCAGGGGGCGGGTCACCCCATTTGCATGCGGCCGGATCGCGCCCCGATCACCCCTCGGTAAGCTGACGGCATGACAGGACAAGTACGCACCGTCGACGGCCGTGTCGCCGGCCGGCGCGGTCAGGCGACGCGGCAGAAGCTGCTCGACTGCCTCAGCGAGATGCTCAGCACCTCGCCGTACCGCGACGTCAAGGTCATCGACGTCGCCAGGAAGGCCGGCACCTCGCCCGCGACCTTCTACCAGTACTTCCCGGACGTCGAGGGCGCCGTCCTGGAGATCGCCGAGCAAATGGCCGCCGAGGGCG
This sequence comes from Streptomyces antimicrobicus, assembly GCF_020532625.1. Classification (GTDB taxonomy): domain Bacteria; phylum Actinomycetota; class Actinomycetes; order Streptomycetales; family Streptomycetaceae; genus Streptomyces; species Streptomyces antimicrobicus. The sequence continues at coordinate 2,293 of NZ_JAJAUY010000006.1, forward strand.
CGCAGTTGACCGCGCTCGTCGAGGGCCGCTCCTGGGCCGGCAAGTCGGGCTGGCAGGCCGCGGAGGAACTCGTCGACGGATTCCTGGACTTCTGGCGCCGCAACGACGCCATCCTGCGGGTCGTGGACCTCGGCGCGGCCGAGGGCGACAAGCGCTTCTACAAGATCCGCATGAAGATCCTGAACTCCGTCACCAACTCCCTCTCGGCGTCGATGCAGGAGCTCCAGGCCAAGGGCAGGCTCGACAAGGACCTCAGCCCCGCCGCCATGGCCGGCTCGATCGTCGCGATGCTCGCCGCGGTCGCCTCGCACCAGAAGGGGTTCCAGACCTGGGGCGTGAAGCAGGCCGAGCTCAAGCCGAACCTGGCGCTGCTCGTGCACCTGGGCATGACGGGCAAGAAGCCCTCCAAGTAACGGCGGACCCTGCCGGGTCCGCCGCGATCAGCGCCGTTCCAGCCGGAACAGCCTGATCTCCCGCTCGATCCGCGCCTGGTACGCCGCGTACGGCGGCCAGAACCGCAGCACCGCCTCCCACGCCGCCGCGCGCTCCGCGCCCTGGAGCAGCCGGGCCCGGACGTCGATGTCCCGCCCCTTCCAGCTCACCCGGGCGTCCGGGTTCTTGAGCAGGTTCGCGGTCCAGGCCGGGTGCCCGGGCCGGCCGAAGTTGGACCCGACCAGGATCCAGCTCGTCCCGCCCTCCTCGGGCATGCACGCCAGCGGCGTGGTGCGGGGCTCCCCGGTCCTGGCGCCCTTGGCGGTGAGGACCACCCCGGGCAGCATCCGGGCGCTGAGCAGGACCTTGCCGCGGGTGAGCCGGTGCACCGCCTTGTCGAGGGCGGGGACGAAGTGCGGGGCGACCTTCGCGAAGAGCGGTGTGGAGGACAGCCACTGCATCAGCTTCACGCCGGGTGCGGCCATCAGAGCACCACCCTCTCGCGGTGGACGCCGGTGGCGGTCGCGCCGGTGCTCGCGGCGACCGCGGCGCCGCCGGCCACGCCCGCCGGCCCCGGACCGAACAGCCCGGCCCGCTCGGCCGCGTGCGCGCGCAGCCGGTGGACCGGCCCGAACAGCAGCTCGTCGGCCGCCGCCCGCTTGAAGTACAGGTGCGCGTCGTGCTCCCAGGTGAAGCCGATCCCGCCGTGCAGCTGGATCGCCTCCCCGGCGCTCCCCCGCAGCGCCTGCAGCGCCTGGGCGAGCGCGAGCGGGCCCTGCTCGGGGTCCCAGGCCGCGTAGTACGCCGCCGAGCGGGCCGCCTGGACCTGTACGTAGAGGTCGGCCAGCCGGTGCTTGACCGCCTGGAACGAGCCGACGGCCCGCCCGAACTGCTCGCGCCGGCCCACGTACTCCACCGTCCGGGCCAGCGCCTGCCCGGCCGCGCCGACGGCCTCGGCGGCGAGCGCGGCCGCCGCGGTCCGGCCGGTGGCGGCCAGCGCCGCGAGCGCGTCCGCGTCCTCCTCCCCCAGCGGTTCGGCGGGTACGTCGCGCAGCTGGACCCGGCCCTGGGCCCGGGTCTCGTCCAGCGCGGTCTGCCGGGTCCGCACCAGCCCGGGCACGTCGCCGTCGGTGTCCCGGGCCCGTACGAGGAACAGCGCGGTCCGGCTGCGCGCGAAGCCGCCGGTGTGCGCGGCGACCAGCAGCAGCCCGGCCCGGTGCCCGTCGAGGACCTGGGCGGCCTCGCCGTACAGCCGCCAGCCGTCCTCCGTCCGGCGGGCCTGCACGCCCCCGGCCCGTCCGCCGCCGGCCCAGTCGCCCTCGGTGTTCTCACCGGTCAGGGCGAGGGCGGTGGCCAGCGCGGTGCCGGGGACGGCGAGCGCGGCGGTGAGGGAGCCGTCGGCGAGCCCGGGCAGCAGGGCCGCCCGCTGGGCCGCGGTCCCCAGCGCCGTGACCAGCGGCGTCACCAGCACGGCGGTGGCCAGCAGCGGCGAGGGCAGCAGCACCCGCCCGGCCTCCTCGCAGGCGAGCGCCAGGTCGGTGGGGGTGCAGCCGACCCCGCCGTACTCCTCGGCGACGGCCGTGCCGGGCAGCCCCAGCACCTGTGCGAGCTGCTGCCACAGCTCGCGGTCGTACCCGGCGGCGGTCCGTACGGCGGCCTTGACCTCGTCCGGTCCGCAGCGCTTGCCCAGGATCTCGCGCAGGGTGCGGCGCATCTCGTCCTGCTCCGCGGTGAAGGCGGCGTCCATCGGCGGGCTCCTCCCCGTAACTGACGGGCCGTCATATTAGGCTCGGCCCCCACCGATGCCCAGAGGGCGGCCCCGGCCGATACCCGCACCGACAGATCTGATGTACCGTCAGATTCATGCCTGCACCCACGCCCCGCCGCAAGGTCGCTGTCGTCGGCGTCGCCCTCTCGGACTGCGGCAAGGTCGACGGCCCGACCCCCTACGCCCTGCACGCCCAGGCCGCCCGCCGCGCCCTCGCCGACTCCGGCCTGGACCGCTCGGTGATCGACGGCCTCGCCTCCGCCGGGCTCGGCACCCTGGCCCCGATCGAGGTCGCCGAGTACCTGGGCCTGCGCCCCACCTGGGTGGACTCCACCTCGGTCGGCGGCTCCACCTGGGAGGTGATGGCCGCCCACGCGGCCGACGCCGTCGCGGCGGGCCACGCCGACGCGGTCCTGCTCGTCTACGGCTCCACCGCCCGCGCCGACATCAAGGCCCGCCGGCGCACCTCCAACCTCTCCTTCGGCGCCCGCGGCCCGCTCCAGTTCGAGGTGCCCTACGGCCACACGCTGGTGGCCAAGTACGCGATGGCGGCCCGGCGGCACATGCACGAGTACGGCACCACCCTGGAGCAGCTCGCCTCGGTGGCCGTCCAGGCCCGCGCGAACGCCGCCACCAACCCGCAGGCCATGTACCGCGACCCGATCACGGTCGAGGACGTGCTCGCCGCCGAGATGATCGCCGACCCCTTCACCAAGCTGCACTGCTGCATCCGCTCCGACGGCGGCTGCGCGGTCCTGCTCGCCGCCGAGGAGCTGGTCCCCGACACGGCCAGCACCCCCGTGTGGGTGCTCGGCCACGGCACCGCCGTCTCGCACACCACCATGTCCGAGTGGCCCGACTTCACCGTCTCCCCGGCGGCCGCCTCCGGCCGCCAGGCCTTCGCCCGGGCCGGCCTGACCCCGGCCGACGTGGACCTCGCCCAGATCTACGACGCCTTCACCTACATGACCCTGGTGACCCTGGAGGACCTCGGCTTCTGCGCCAAGGGCGAAGGCGGGGCCTTCGTGGAGAAGGGCCGCCTGCTGCGCGACGGCGACCTGCCGGTCAACACCGACGGCGGCGGCCTGTCCGCCTGCCACCCGGGCATGCGGGGCCTGTTCCTCCTGGTCGAGGCCGTCCGCCAGCTGCGCGGCGAGGCGGGCGCCGGCCAGGTCCGCAGGCGCGACGGCAGCCTGCCCGAGGTCGCCGTCGCCTCCGGCACCGGCGGCTGGTTCTGCTCCTCGGGCACCCTCCTGCTCGGCCGCGGCTAGATCCCGCCGCGCACCGTCACCGCCGAGCACCGGCCACCCGCCCCATGGTGTTCGATGGACGCCATGAGCAGCGAAGAGCCCCTCGACGACTTCCACGCCGCCCTGCGCGCCGCCCGCGTGTGGGACATCGAACTCCCGCGCTTCGACCCGGCCGACGCCCCCGCCGACCCCGTCGCCCTCTTCCGGCAGTGGTTCGTGCACGCCGCGAAGGCGGGCCAGCCGGAGCCGCACACCATGTCCCTGGCCACGGCGGACGAGGCCGGCCGCCCCGACGTGCGCACGCTGATGCTGCACGACGCCGACGCCCGCGGCTGGCACTTCGCCTCGCACTCCACCAGCGCCAAGGGCCGCCAGCTGGCGGCCCGTCCGGAGGCGGCCCTCGGCTTCTACTGGCCGGCCGTCGCCCGCCAGGTGCGCGTCCGCGGCCGGGTCACCGCCGCCGGCCCCGAGGTCAGCCGCGCCGATCTGGCCGTCCGCTCGCGCGGCGCCCTGGCCGCCGCGCTGACCGGCCACCAGAGCGAGGTCCTGGACTCCCCCGAGGAACTGGCCCGCGCCTCGGCCGCCGCCTGGGAACGCGCCGGCGCCGAACCGGACGCACCGGCCCCGACCTGGACGGCGTACGTCCTGGAACCCGACCGCGTCGAGTTCTTCCAGGGCGACGCGATGCGCCGGCACGTACGGCTGCGCTACCGCCGCACACCCGACGGCCACGGCTGGGCCACGGAACTCCTCTGGCCCTAGCGGCACGTGGGACCAGTGCCATGTCACTCAATTCGGCCAACTCCCTCACAGAGCGTCGCCGGACCGTCCTACGCTGATTCCTCCGGTACGGGCTGTACGGACGAGGGCGGATCAGCCATGAACGACCTGTCACCACGCGAAGAACGACCCGAGCGCCCGCTGGAGGTGGATGGGACGGCCCATCTCTTCCGCACCCTGGGCAAACAGATCAAGACGCTGCGCGAACTGATGGGGCTCACCCAGAAGGAACTGGCGCAGCGGATGCACGTCAGCGAAGACCTCGTCGGCTCCATCGAGCGGGGCGTACGGCTCCCGCAGGTGGACTTCCTGGAACGGGCGGACGTGGTCCTGGAGGCCAGGGGGTTGCTCCTGGCGTCGGTGGAGGAGGTACGGGAGGCGCTCAAGAAGGCCCGGGCTCGGCACCCGGACTGGTTCCGGGACTATGCCAACGCGGAGGCCGAGGCCAAGGCCCTCCACTACTACGGCCACCAGGGCGTGCCTGGAATGCTCCAGACCGAAGCCCATGCAAGGGCGATCTTCACCGCGTATCGCCCACTGCTTGACGAGGCGACCATCGAGAAGCGCGTGGCAGACCGTCTCGACCGGCAGCAGCTCTTCGCACGCTGGCCCTCGCCCACCTTCAGCTTCGTGCTCGACGAGAACCTACTGATGCGCGAAGTGGGCGGCAGAGAGGCTCACATCGTGCAGCTGCACCGGTTTCTGGAGATCGGCCGTCTACGGACGGTCGAACTCCAGGTGATCCCGTTCGGGCGGGGTGTGCACGCCGCCATGGAGGGTTCATTCACCCTCCTGCACCCCAAGGGCCGTCATCAAGTGGCCTACACGGAGACGTATGGCTATCCCCGCCTTCTCACCGGTCCAGACGAGGTAAGGATCTTCAGCGAGCGCTATGGAATCATCCGGGCAGGGGCGCTCAGCCCTGATGAGTCCCTCGCCCTGATTGAGAAGAAGCTGGGAGAGCTATGAACACCACCGAGCCGTCCTGGTTCAAGAGCAGCTACAGCGGCGGTGAAGGCGGCGAGTGCGTCGAAGTTGCTTACGCCTGGCGGAAGTCCAGCTACAGCGGCGGCTCCGGCGGCGAATGCGTAGAGGTGGCGGCCTGCCCCACCACCATCCACGTCCGCGACTCCAAGAACCCGGCAGGCCCCCGGCTGAATGTCTCGCCGGAGGCCTGGACCGCCTTCGTCAGCGCCCGCTAGGGGCGCGCCGGGTTCAGTTGTAGGTGCCGGTGATGGCGATGCCGGTGCGGGTGCCGGAGACCCCCGTCAGGTCGACGGTGCCCGTGCCGGACCAGGTGGCGTTGGTGTGGCGGATGGTGTGCAGGACCCGGCCGTCCGCGGTGACCATGGCCACCTGGAGCTCGCCCTCGATCGCCGCCGCGGCGACGTCGGTCACGGTCGTGCTCGGCACGATCCCGGCGAGGCTGTTGAAGCCGGTCCAGGTACCGCTGCCGTAGCGGGCGCCGTGGAACTGCTGCGTGCCGCCGTTGGCGGTCACGACGAACTGGAGGTCGCCGTTCCCGGTCCCGGCGACCGCCACGTCGTCGATCCGGCTGATCCCGGCCGCCCCGGCACCCGCCGCGGCCGAGGCGTCGCCCCAGGCCGTCCACGTGCGGTCCGCGTGCCGGATCGCGTGCCGCAGCACACCCGTGTCCGACAGCGCCACCACCTGGAGCTCGTCGCCGGTGCGGCCGACGGCGACCTTGGTCACCGGGCTGCCTCCGGGCTGGCCGAGGGTGCCGAACTTGTCCCAGGTGCCGTCCGCGTGCCGGATCGTGTGGTAGGCCGTGCCGCCCGCGACGACCGCCACGTGCAGGTCGGAGCCGATGGAGACGGCCGTGACCTGGGTGACGCCGGTCAGCTCGCCCGCCTCGGTGTGGACGTCGCCGAAGCCAGCCCATTCCCGGTCGGCGAAGCGGATGGTGTGGTACAGGCGGCCGTCGTTGCTGACCGCGAGGACGTGGGTGTCGCCGTTGACGCCCGCCTCGGCGATGCTCCGCACGCCGCTGGGGACCTCGCCCGCGACGTTCTCGACGTTGCCGAAGTCCGTCCAGGTGCGGTCGGCGTTGCGGACGGCGTGGAAGACGTTGCCGCCGGCCTCGACGGCGACCTGGGCCCGCCACTCCTTCGGCTCGGCCGGCGGCTTCGGCGCGGGCGGGGCCGTGTCGGGGATGCCCGTGGGCGAGACGAAGGCGAGGGCCCGGCCCGCGCCCGGGTTGGTGTACGTACGCCAGTTGAACCAGTCCTTGAACGAGACCTTGCCGCTCTCGTTGCCGCCGACCGTCTGGATCTTCGTACCGTCCGAGGAGACGCCGACCACGAGGCTGACGTGGTTCGCCTCGCCGGAGACCGAGCCGTCGTCGTCCCACAGGACGGCGTCGCCGACCTGGGGGCCGCTGGTGTGCAGGGTGCCGTTCTTCGAGCCGTACGAGTAGAAGCTCGCGGCGGCGGCGTTGAGGCCGGTGGTGTTGGCGCCGGCCTGCTTCCAGACCCACCGGGAGAACTCGGCGCACCAGGCGCGGGGGTAGGCACAGCCGTAGTACGGCGTGCAGTTGTTGCCGATCTGGCTGCGGGCTATGTCGGCGACGCGGGGGGCGTCCGCCGCGGCCGAGCCGGCGGCGGCGATCCCGAGGACGGGCGCGAGGACCGAGACGGCGAGGAGGGCGCGGCCGCTGAGGTGGCGGGTGCGGGTGCGGGACATGGTGGAGGGAGTCCTTCGGGGCGGCGTGGTCGGGTCAGCTGTAGGTGCCGGTGACGGCGATGCCGGTGCGGGTGGCGGGGACGCCGGTGAGGTCGACGGTTCCGGTCTCCGACCAGGTGGCGTTGGTGTGGCGGATGGTGTGCAGGACGCGGCCGTCGGCCGTGACCATCGCCACCTGGAGCTCGCCCTCGATCGCCGCCGCGGCGACGTCGGTCACGGTCGTGCTCGGCACGATCCCGGCGAGGGAGTTGAAGCCGGTCCAGGTGCCGCTGCCGTAGCGGGCGCCGTGGAACTGCTGCGCGCCGCCGTTGGCCGTCACGACGAGCTGGAGGTCGCCGTTGCCGGTCCCGGCCACGGCCACGTCGTCGATCCGCGCGATCCCGGCGGCGGTGGCACCCGCCGCGGCCGAGGCGTCGCCCCAGGCCGTCCAGGTGCGGTCCGCGTGCCGGATCGCGTGCCGCAGCACGCCCGTGTCCGACAGCGCCACCACCTGGAGCTGATCACCGGTCCGGGCGATCTCCACCTTCGCCACCGGAGCACCACCCGGCCGACCCAGGCTGCCGAACGCGTCCCACGTGCCGTCCGCGTGCCGGATGGTGTGGTGGACCGTGCCGTCGGCGACGACGGCCACGTGCAGCTCGGTGCCGATCGAGGCCGCGGACACCTGCGTCACGTTCGCCAGCGCGCCCGCCACCGCGCCGACGTCACCGAAGTCGGTCCACGACCGGTCGTCGAAGCGGATGGAGTGGTACAGCTTGCCGTCGTTGCCGACCGCGAGCAGGTGGGTGTCGCCGTTGATGCCCGCCTCGGCGATGTCACGGGCGCCGCTGGGCACCTCGCCCGCCGCGCTCTCGACGTTGCCGAAGTCCGTCCAGGTGCGGTCCGCGTTGCGCAGGGCGTGGTAGAGGCCGCCGCCCGCCTGGACCGCCACCTGGGCCCGCCACTCCTTGGGCTGGGCGGGCGGCTGCGGGGGCTCCTGGGCGCAGTTCTGGCTGGTCAGGGTCGCACCGCCGGAGAACGGGCTGCCGTTGAAGACGGACTGCTTGACCTGGCCGTTGTAGCGCTGCTCGTAGTGCAGGTGCGGGCCGGTGGAGTTGCCGGTGCTGCCGACGACGCCGATCTTCTGGCCGCGCGTGACGCGGGTGCCGGCGGTGACGTCGTAGTCGTTGAGGTGCGCGTAGAGGGTGGTGTGGCCGCCGCCGTGGTCGATGACGACGTACTTGCCGTAACTGCCCGACAGCGTCACCGCCTTGGAGACGGTGCCGTCGGCGCTGGCGGTCACGGGCTGGTTCAGGGTGCCCTCGCGGCGCGTCCAGTCGATGGCGAGCGGGGAGGGGCTGTGACCGGCCCGGGTGACGCCGGTCCAGGACTGGCCGCAGCTGAAGGGCATCTGGTAGCCGGGCCCGGCGGCGTAGGAGGGCGTGGCGGCGAAGGCCAGCAGGCCGGAGGCGAAGACGGCGGCACCGGCGACGGAGGTCACGGCACGACGGGTGAAGGGGCGACGGGTCATGGGTGGGGAAGTCCTTGAGCGAGAGGGGGTGGTGGTGGAGAGGCGCCGACGGGCGGAGGGCGTCAGCTGTAGGTGCCGGTGACGGCGATGCCGGTGCGGGTGCCGGGGACACCGGTCAGGTCGACCGTTCCGGCCGGGGACCAGGTGGCGTTGGTGTGGCGGATGGTGTGCAGGACGCGGCCGTCGGCCGTGACCATCGCCACCTGGAGCTCGCCCTCGATCGCCGCCGCGGCGACGTCGGTCACGGTCGTGCTCGGCACGATCCCGGCGAGGGAGTTGAAGCCGGTCCAGGTGCCGCTGCCGTAGCGGGCGCCGTGGAACTGCTGCGCGCCGCCGTTGGCCGTCACGACGAGCTGGAGGTCGCCGTTGCCGGTCCCGGCCACGGCCACGTCGTCGATCCGCGCGATCCCGGCGGCGGTGGCACCCGCCGCGGCCGAGGCGTCGCCCCAGGCCGTCCAGGTGCGGTCCGCGTGCCGGATCGCGTGCCGCAGCACGCCCGTGTCCGACAGCGCCACCACCTGGAGCTGATCACCGGTCCGGGCGATCTCCACCTTCGCCACCGGAGCACCACCCGGCCGACCCAGGCTGCCGAACGCGTCCCACGTGCCGTCCGCGTGCCGGATGGTGTGGTGGACCGTGCCGTCGGCGACGACGGCCACGTGCAGCTCGGTGCCGATCGAGGCCGCGGACACCTGCGTCACGTTCGCCAGCGCGCCCGCCACCGCGCCGACGTCACCGAAGTCGGTCCACGACCGGTCGTCGAAGCGGATGGAGTGCAGGAGCCGGCCGGTGCCGTTCACCGCGAGCACGTGCGTGTCGCCGTTGATCCCGGCCTCGGCGAGGTCGCGCACGCCGCCGGGCACGGAGCCGGCCGCGGCGGAGACGTCACCGAACCGGGTCCAGGTGCCGTTGTCGAACCGGCTCGCGTGGAACAGGCCCTGCCCGGCCTCGACCAGCACCTGCGTCTTCCACGACGGGGCCGGGGTGGGGACGGTCGGCGCGTCCGGGTAGGGGTCGGCGTGGTCGCGGCCGAGACCGGCCACCTGACCGCAGTGCGGCCAGGCCCCCGGCCCCTGGCCGGCCAGGACCCGCTCGGCGGTGAGGATCTGCTCCTTCTTGCTCGCCTGGTGCGGGTAGGCGGCGTACTGCGTGCCGCCGTACGCCCGCCAGGTGGACAGCGAGAACTGCAGCCCGCCGTAGTAGCCGTTGCCGGTGTTGATGCTCCAGTTGCCGGAGCTCTCGCACTGGGCGACCTTGTCCCACGTCGCCACGCTGGCGGCGGACGCGGGGCCGGTGCCGGCCGCGCAGAGCAGCAGGGTCGAGCCGACGGCCGCGGTGGCGGTGAGCGTGGCGAGGCGCCTGAAGGCAGGCATGCGGGTCCCCCGTAGATCTGTCACATGGTGGTGCGGATGCGGATGAGGTGCTGCGGGGCGCCTGCTGGCGGCGCCGGTGTGACAGATCATCTCCGCAGGTCAGCGGGGTATCCAGGGTCGGCGGGTGGCCGGAACAGCCCTTGGCCGCAACCGTCCTGCCGCCGCGCTCAGGGGGTGGGCGCGGGCCGGAAGAGGGGGACGCTCACCCCCTCGGCGAGGTCCCGGAAGGTGACTTGTAGGGCCATGCCGACGCGGAGGGCGGCGGGGTCGGGGCAGTCGACCACCTCGGTCATCATCCGCGGTCCCTCGGCGAGTTCCACGACGGCGGCGACGTACGGCACCCGCCCGCCGAACGGCGGCAGGTCGTTGCGGTGGACGACGGACCAGGTGTACAGCGAGGCCAGTCCACTGGCCGGGCGCCACGTGACCTGCTCCTCCCCCGCCCAGCAGTGGGGGCAGAACTCGCGCGGGTAGTGGTGGGTCCGCCCGCACGCGGCGCAGTACCGCAGCAGCAGCGCCCCCTCGCGGGCGGCGTCCCAGTAGGGCCGGGTGAACGCGTCGATCTCGGGCAGGTCGAAGGACGGGGCGGGGGCGGCGGCGCGCGCCGCGGGCGTGTTCACAGGAAGAGCCCCGCCGCCGCGTCGAGGGACCAGACCTGCCAGCTCATGGTGAACAGCGAGACCACCGAGATGAGGGCCATCATCGCGTTCTGCCCCTGTTCGGCCCAGTCGTGGATCATCAGCACGAGGTAGAGCAGGTTCAGCAGCAGACCGCCGACCAGCGCGACGGGCGTGAGGAACCCGGCGACGAGACCGAGTCCGACGGCCAGCTCCGCGTACACGACGACGTACGCCATCAGCCGGGGCCGGGGCTCGACCACCTGCCGGAAGCCCCGGGTGACGAAGCCCCACCGGTGCTTGCCGGCCACCTCGGCGGCCCACGCGATGCCCGTGCCGCGCTCGAACCAGCCCTTCTTGTCCTTGTGCCGCCAGCTCTCCAGCCACCACAGCCCGAGCCCGATCCGGAGCACAGCGCCCCACTCGACCCCACTGAGCCACACGGTCCGCATCCCCGTCCCCACCGCCCTCCACCGCGCGCACTTATCTGACGGTACGTCAGTTCAGCCGATCGCGGCCGATCCCGCAAGGCCGGTGGGCGCGATCGGTCGGGGGATGCGATCGAGCGGGGGGATGTGATCGAGCGGGGGAGGCGGGACCGACCGGGGAGTGCGATCGAGCGGGGGAGGCGCGATCGACCGGGGTGCCGATCAACCGGGAGGCGTGATCGATCCGCAATCGGATCCCCGCCCGACCGAGACCCAACGGCGCCCCACGCCGATACGCTCACTGCTCATGCCTGGAGCGCCCACCGAGCCCGACCTGATGAGCACGCAGCCGCGTCCCGTGTACGTGATCGGTGCCGGGCCCGCCGGGCTCGCCGCGGCCGCCGCGCTGCGCGGGCGCGGGGTGCGCGCCGTGGTCGTGGAGAAGGCCGACGCCGTCGGCGACTCCTGGCGGCGCCACTACGACCGGCTGCGCCTGCACACCACCCGCCGGCTGTCCGCCCTGCCGGGGCTGGCGGTGCCGCGCCGGTTCGGGCGCTGGGTGGCCCGCGCCGACGTGGTCCGCTACCTGGAGAAGTACGCCGAGTTCCACGAGCTGGAGATCGTCACCGGCGTCGAGGTGCACCGCGTCGAACGCGCTGCCGACGGCGCCGGCTGGACCCTGTACGCCAGCGGCGGCCGGGAACTGGCCGCAAGTGCCGTGGTCGTGGCCACCGGCTTCAACCACACCCCCCGCCTGCCGGACTGGCCCGGCCGCGACACCTTCACGGGCCGCCTCGTGCACGCGTCGGCGTACCGCAACGCCGCCCCCTACACCGGCCAGGACGTCCTGGTCGTCGGCGTCGGCAACACCGGCGCCGAGATCGCCGTCGACCTCGCCGAGGGGGGCGCCGCCCGCGTGCGGCTGGCCGTACGCACCGCCCCGCACATCGTGCGCCGCTCCACCTTGGGCTGGCCCGCCCAGCGCACCGGCATCCTGGTGCGCCGCCTGCCGGTGCGCCTGGTGGACCGGCTCGGGGCGCTGGTGGCCCGGATCTCCGTGCCCGACCTGTCCGCGTACGGGCTCCCGCGGCCCACCACCGGCCTGTACAGCCGCGTCCGGCAGGGCGCGATACCCGTGCAGGACGTCGGCCTGATCGACGCCGTCCGCGCCCGCCGGGTGCTGCCGGTGGCCGCGGTGGAGGCCTTCGACGGCGCCGAGGTCGTCCTCGCCGACGGCTCCCGCGTCACTGCGGACGCGGTGATCGCGGCCACCGGCTACGTCCGCGGGCTGGAGCCGCTCGTCGGCCACCTGGGCGTCCTGGACGGGCGCGGCCGCCCCACGGCCCACGCCCCCCGCAGCCCGGCCGGGGCGCCGGGACTGTACTTCGTCGGGTACACCAATCCCATCTCGGGCATGTTCCGGGAACTGGCCCTGGACGCCCGCAAGCTCGCCCGGGCCCTCGCCCGCCGGTAGCGCGCGCCGGACCGGCCCGGCCAGGGGTCCCCGTCCGCGGCCCCTGCCCGCGGGCCGCGGCATCTTTCCCGCGCAGCCCTGTTCCTGACGGCGTGTCAGTTCAGTAATCTGACTACGCGTCAGTATACGAGTTGAGAGTCATCGAGCAGGAGCGGGCGGCAACGATGCTTGGATCTACTCACGGCACCCTCACCACCGACTTCCGCGCACGCGTCGAGGCCTGCGGGGAGACGCCCCGGACGGCCGTCCACTCCACGACGGGCCCGGCCGCCACGGCCGACGGCGCCGTGGACGTCAGCGGACGGCCCCTGACCGCCGACGTGCCCGACCTGGACCGGTTCTTCCGGCCCGAGTCCGTGGCCGTCATCGGCGCCTCCGACGCCGAGGGCCGACCCAACACCGGCATCACCCGCCAGCTCATGGCCTGGGCCGAGCGCGTCGGCGCCCGGCTGCACCCCGTCCACCCCACCCGCGCCTCCGTGTTCGGGCTGCCCTGCCGCACCTCCGTGGCCGACCTGCCCGAACCCGTCGACCTCGCGGTCCTGCTCGTCGCCGACCCGCTTCCGGTGATCGAGGAGCTCGCCGAGGCCAAGGTCAAGTTCGCCGTCGCCTTCGCCTCCGGCTTCGCCGAGACCGGCGAGGCGGGCGCCGCCGCCCAGACCCGGCTGGCCGCCGCGGTCAGGCGCTCCGGGATGCGGCTGCTGGGCCCGAACACCAACCTCAACGCCTTCCAGGAGTTCCGCGAGGACCTCGACGGCCCCGCCATCGCCCTGATCACCCAGTCCGGGCACCAGGGCCGGCCCCTCTACGCCCTCCAGGAACTCGGCATCCGGCTGTCCCACTGGGCCCCCACCGGCAACGAGGCCGACCTGGAGACCGCCGACTTCATCTCCTACTTCGCCGGGCGGCCCGAGGTCGGGGCGATCGCCTGCTACGTGGAAGGCCTCAAGGACGGCCGCTCCTTCCTGCTGGCCGCCGACCGGGCCGCGCGCAGCGGCGTACCCGTGGTGGCCGTCAAGGTCGGCCGCACCGAGGCGGGCGCCCGGACGGCCGCCTCCCACACCGGCAAGCTGACCGGCGCGGACACCGTCGTGGACGCCGCCCTGCGGCAGTTCGGGGTGATCCGCGTCGACGGCCTGGACGAACTCCAGGACACCGCCGCCCTGCTGGCCCGCGCCCGGCGCCCGCAGGCGGACGGGGTGGTCGTCTACTCCATATCCGGCGGCACCGGCGCCCACTTCTGCGACCTCGCCACCGAGGCGGGTCTGCACCTGCCGACCCTCTCCCCGGCCAAGCAGGACGAACTGCACCAGTGGATCCCCGCGTACCTGAACGTGGCCAACCCCGTGGACAACGGCGGCCACCCCGTCGGCGACTGGCGCGGCCGCAAGATCATCGACGCGATCCTCGCCGACCCCGCCGTCGGCGTCCTGATCTGCCCCATCACCGGGCCCTTCCCCCCGATGAGCGACAAGCTGGCACAGGACCTGGTGGACGCGGCCGAGCAGACCGACAAGCTGATCTGCGTGGTGTGGGGCTCGCCCGTCGGCACCGAGGAGGCCTACCGCACCACCCTCCTCGGCTCCTCCCGCGTGGCCACCTTCCGCACGTTCGCCAACTGCATCACCGCCGTCCGCGCCTACTTCGACCACCACCGCTTCACCAGCGGCTACCGCTCCCCCTTCGCCGACGCCCCCCGCACGCCCTCGCCGTCGTACCGCAAGGCACAGGCCCTGATGCGGCCGGGCCAGCAGCTCAGCGAGCACGCCGCGAAGCAGCTGCTGCGCGCGTACGGCATCCGGGTGCCGCGCGAGCAACTGGTCACCAGCGCGGCCGCGGCCGTCCGCGCCGCCGGCCTGGTCGGCTACCCGGTCGTCATGAAGGCCTCGGGCCCGCAGCTGGCCCACAAGACCGAACTGGGCCTGGTGAAGGTGGGGCTCACCTCGGCCAGCCAGATCCGCGACGCCTACCGCGAACTGACCGACATCGCCCGCTACGAGGACGTCCCCCTGGACGGCATCCTCGTCTGCCAGATGGTCGAGCGCGGCGTGGAGATGGTCGTGGGCGTCACCCAGGACGAGCTGTTCGGCCCGACCGTGACCGTCGGCCTGGGCGGCGTGCTCGTGGAGGTCCTGCGCGACGCCGCCGTGCGCGTCCCGCCCTTCGGCGAGGACCAGGCCCGGGCCATGCTGACCGAGCTGCGCGGGCACGCCCTCCTGGAGGGCGTCCGGGGAGCGCCCCCGGCCGACGTGGACGCCCTGGTCGAGGTGGTCCTGCGCGTCCAGCGCATGGCCCTGGAGCTCGGCGACTGCCTCAGCGAGCTCGACGTCAACCCCCTGATGGTCCTCCCCCGGGGCCAGGGCGCGGTCGCCCTGGACGCCCTGGCGATCTGCCGCTGACACCCGCCCACACGACGGGAGCACCCTTGCCATGACCGACTCCGCCCGGACGGTACGGCACACCACGGACCACGGGGTGGCGTGGATCACCCTCGACCGCCCCGAGGCCATGAACGCCCTGACCTGGGACCAGCGCGAACGCATCATCGCCCTGCTCGCCGACGCCTCCGCCGACCCCGCCGTACGGGCCGTGGTGATCACCGGCACCGGCAAGGGCTTCTGCGCGGGCGCCGACCTGCGCGGAGCGCCCCGGACCGGCGGTGACCGGGTCGCCGGGGACGTCGCGCGGATGATCCGCGAGGGCGCCCAGCGCTTCATCACCGCGGTGCTGGACTGCGAGAAACCGGTGATCGCCGCGGTGAACGGCACGGCGGCCGGGATCGGCGCCCATCTGGCCTTCGCCTGCGACCTGGTCCTCGCGGCGGACAGCGCACGGTTCATCGAGGTCTTCGCCCGCCGCGGCCTGGTGCCCGACGGCGCCGGCGCCTACCTGCTGACCCGCCTGGTCGGCCCGCAGAAGGCCAAGGAACTCATGTTCTTCGGCGACGCCCTGCCGGCCGCGGAGGCGGCCCGCATCGGCCTGGTCAACGCCGTGGTCCCGGCCGCCGAGCTGCACGCCACCGCCACCGCCTGGGCCCACCGCCTGGCCGAGGGCCCCACCCGGGCCCTGGTGCTGACCAAGCAGCTGGTCAACGCCGCCCTGGACACCGACCGCACCACCGCCCTGGCGGCCGAGGCCACGGCCCAGGAACTGAACATGACCACGACCGACGCCACGGAGGGCATAGCGGCCTTCACGGAACGCCGCCCCCCGAAATTCCGCGGCACCTGACCGCCCCCCGCCCCGGGCCGGGGCGCCGGGCCCCTGGGCCTCGGCCCAGGGCCGGGGCGCGGGGGCTCAACCTCCCCCCTGGACCCAGGCCGGGCCGGGGGCGCAGGGTGGGGGTGTCCGGGACGTAAAGCGTGATTTGTGGCGTGCCCGCTGCGCGTGATGTGGAATCGGCCGGGACCGCCATAAATCATGCAGTCCCGGATACCCCCACCCGGAGCCGCCGGCCCCCCGAAGCCACCCAGACCCTCAGGCGGCCAGACCCCAGGCCACACCACGCGGCAGGACCGGAGCCAAGCCCGGCCGGGCAGGAGCCCGAGCCAGGCCTAGGCCTGGCGAGGGTTCGGCTTGAGCACCGCGAACACGGCCCCCGCCGGATCCGCAAGCCACGAGATCCGCCCCACCTCCGGCACATCCGCCGGAGGCATCAGCACCTGCCCCCCGTGCACGGTCACCGCCGCCGCCACCGCATCGGCGTCCGCCACGGCGAAGTACGGCACCCACCGCGCGTCCCGCTGCCCCTCCTGCAGGGGTGCCACCCCGCCGAACGAGGCCTCCTCCAGCTCCCCGTCGGCCGTGCTCAGCACCCGGTACGTCATCCCGGGCGCGTCCATCTCCTGCGACCGCCACCCGAACAGCGCCCCGTAGAACCCGATCGCCGCCTCCGGCTCGGGCACGTGCAACTCGACCCACACCAGCGCGTCGTCCTCGGAGGCCCGCTCCAGCCCCTTGGTCCGGCCCGGCTGCCAGACGGCGAACTCGGCCCCCTGCGGGTCGGTGAACTGCGCCATCCAGCCCTCACCCATCACGTCCATCGGTTCGGCCCGTACGGCCCCGCCGCGCGCGACCACCTCGTTGCGGGTGGCCTGGACGTCGTCGGACCGGAAGTAGACCATCCACGCGGGCCGGGCCCCCTCCTCGCCGAGCTTGCCGAGCGCCCCGACGGTCCTGCCGCCCTTCTGCAGGAAGCCGTAGCCGCCGGCCTCGGGCCCGGCGCTCATGAACTCCCACCCGAACACCGCCGAGTAGAACGCGAACGCCCGGTCGATGTCGGGGCTGCCGAGGTCGATCCAGTTGGGTGAGCCGACCCGGAAATCGGTGCCGAGCATGCGATGCCTCCTACGGGTGACGGTTGCGCGACCTCCGCCACCATGCCGACACGCGGCCCGGGCCCCGGCGCAGCGGCCCCACCGCGACCTGCCGTTTCACCCGGGCGGCGCAACGGCGGGTCGCGGCGCGACCGGGCGCACGGCCCTTCCTATCTGACGCACCGTCAGCTTCAATGGCGGTGTGATGGGACACGCAGGGATGGCGGCCACCGTCGTCCGATACCTCAGGTCCGCCGGTCGGCCGACCACGCAGCCCGGGGCGGTCGACCCGCACCCCCGGCCCGATCTGCGGGCCGTGCGGGAGGACGAGCGGGCCCCCGTCGGCCCGGCCGAGTTCCGGTCGGTGCTCGGCAACTTCGCCAGCGGCGTCACCGTGATCACCGCCCCGGCGGCCGAGGGCGAGGACGGCCCGGCGGGCTTCGCCTGCCAGTCCTTCGCCTCGCTGTCCCTGGACCCCCCGCTCGTGACGTTCATGGTGGCCCGTACGTCGACCACCTGGCCGCGGATCGCCCGCGCGGGCGTGTTCTGCGTCAACATCCTCGGGGCCGAACAGGGGGAGCTGTGCCGCGCGTTCGCGGTGAGCGGGGCCGACAAGTTCGCGGGCGTGGAGCACGGTCCGGCGCCGGCGACCGGCGCGCCCCGCCTGGACGCCGTACCGGCCTGGATCGACTGCCGCATCCACGCCGTCCACACCGGCGGGGACCACCTCATCGTGGTGGGGCGGGTGGAGGCGATGGGGGCCAGCGGCGAGGGGGAGCCGCTGGTGTTCCACAAGGGGCGGTTCGGGCGGTTCGTGCCGTAGCTCCGGCGGGCGGCGGCTTCGGGTGGGCCGGCGGCTCCGGGTAGGGGTGTCCGGGACTGCATGATTTATGGCGGTCCCAGCCGATTCCACATCACGCGCAGCGGGCACGCCACAAATCACGCTTTACGTCCCGGACACCCCCACCCTGCGCCCCCGGCCCCGCGGCGGGAACCAGCCCCCGGCACAGCCCCCCGCCCCCGCGGCGGGAGCCGGGGGCGCCGGGCCGGCCGGGGGCGGTCAGAAGGTCAGGACCGCGCGGGCCACTCGGCCCGCCTTGGCGTCGGCCGCCGCCTTGGTGAAGTCCTCCATCGTGTAGACCTGGGTCACCAGCTCGTCCAGCAGCAGGCGGCCCTCCCGGTAGAGCCGGGCGTACAGCGCGATGTCGTGCTGGGGGCGGGAGGAGCCGTAGCGGCAGCCCAGGACGGACTTGTCCAGGTACAGGGAGGAGACCTGGAAGGACGCCTCCTCGGTGAAGCCGGGTACGCCCAGCAGGACCGCCTGGCCGTGCCGGTCCAGGAGGTCGATCGCCCGGCGGATGAGCTCGACGTGGCCCACGCACTCGAACGTGTGGTCCGCCCCGGTCGGCAGGACCTCCTTCACCGCCGCCACGCTGTCCGCCACCGCCGAGGCGTCCACGAAGTGCGTCGCCCCGAACTGCCGGGCCACCGCCTCCTTCGCCGGGTTGGCGTCCACCGCCACGATCACCGAGGCACCGGCCAGGCGGGCGCCCTGGAGGACGTTGAGGCCGATGCCGCCGGTGCCGATGACCACGACCGTCTCGCCGTGGCCGACCCGGGCCCGGTTGAGGACCGCCCCGACGCCCGTCAGCACCCCGCAGCCGATCAGCGCGGCGGACGTCAGCGGGATGTCGGACGGGATCTTCACGGCCTGGACCGCCTTGACGATCGTCCGCTCCGCGAAGGCCGAGTTCGAGGCGAACTGGAACAACGGCTTCCCGCCTCGCGAGAACGGCTGTCCCGGCATGCCGATCGCCTTGCGGCACATCGTCGGCCGGCCCCGGTCGCAGTCGGCGCAGGCGCCGCAGTTGGCCAAGGTGGACAGCGACACATGGTCACCGGGCGCCACGTGCGTCACGCCCGCACCCACCGCTTCCACCACGCCCGCGCCCTCGTGCCCCAGCACCACCGGCGGCGGGAACGGGATCGTCCCGTCCATCACCGACAGGTCGCTGTGGCACAGCCCCGCCGCCGCGATCGCGACGAGCACCTCCCCCGGCCCCGGTTCCCGGATCTCCAGATCGTCGACCACCTGCGCCTGCTTGCCGTCGAACACGACGCCTCTCACCTGGGCTCCTTCGGCAGGCCGAGCACCCGCTCGGCGATGATGTTGCGCTGGATCTCGTCCGAGCCGCCGTAGATCGTGTCGGCGCGGGTGAAGAGGAACAGCCGCTGGGCCTCGTCCAGCGGGTAGGGGTCCTGCGGTGTCCAGTCGCGGGGGCCGGCGGTCGCCGCCGCCCCCCGGACCGCCACCGCCAGTTCACCCAGGCGCCGGTGCCAGCCGCCCCACAGCAGCTTGGCCACGCTGGGCGCCCCCGGGTCCTCGGGGCCGCCGCCGAGGGTGCGCAGCGCGTTCCAGCGCATGGTGCGCAGCTCCGCCCACTGCCGCACCAGCCGCTCCCGCAGCACCGGGTCGGCGGAGGTGGGCGAGGCGAGGAAGGCGCCGACGACGCGTTCGAGTTCGGCGGCGAAGCCGATCTGCTGGACCAGGGTGGACACGCCGCGTTCCAGGGCCAGCAGCCCCATGGCGACGGTCCAGCCGTTGCCCTCGCCGCCGACCACCTCCTCGGCCACCGCCCCGTCGAGGAACACCTCGTTGAACTCGCTGGTCCCCGACATCTGCCGGATCGGCCGGACCTCGATCCGGCCCGGCTGGTCCATGGGGACGAGCAGGAAGGACAGCCCGTGGTGGCGCCGGGAGCCCGGCTCGGTGCGGGCCAGGACGAAGCACCAGTCGGCCTCCCGGGCGAGCGAGGTCCAGATCTTCTGGCCGGTCACCCGGTAGGTGCCGGCCGCCGTGCGCCGCGCGGCCGTACGGATCCCGGCCAGGTCCGAGCCGGCGTCGGGTTCGCTGTAGCCCTGGCACCACAGCTCCTCGCCGCGCGCGACGGGCGGCAGGAAGCGGCTGCGCTGCTCCTGGCTGCCGTACGCCAGCAGGGTCGGGGCGAGCAGGTTCTCGCCGATGTGGCCGACCCGGGCAGGGGCGCGCAGCCGGGCGTACTCCTCGGCCCACACGACCTGCTGGGTCAGGCTCGCGCGCCGCTGGCCGTACGCGCCCTCGGGCGCCTGCCAGCCCAGTCCGATCCAGCCGGCCCGCCCCAGTTCGCGTTCCCACTCCCGGCGGGCGCCGCCGCCCTCGTGCTCGCTGCCGGGGCCGCCGAGCCCGGCCGCGTGGGCGTACGGGCCGCCGCCGGTCAGCCGTTCGGCGAGCCAGTCACGGGCCCGCCGCCGGAACTGCTCCTCCTCCGCACCGAACCCGAAGTCCACCGGGCCGCCCCCTCTACGCGTTGGGGCGGTCCTTGGCGGCCGCCGCCTTCGCCATGGCCTCCAGCTGGGCCAGCATCGGCATGGGGTCGGTGCCCACCGTGCCCGGGAGGAAGTCGGCGATCTTCTGCGGGGTCCAGGAGCCCTCCGCGTAGCCGGCGCGCAGCTCGCGCGGCTGGGCCCAGACGGCGATCTTGGGGCCGGCGATCGTGTAGACCTGCCCGGTGATGCCCTCGGCGCGGGCGCGTTCGCTGAGCAGGTACGTCACCAGCGCGGCCACGTCCTCCGGCTCGCCGATCTCCTTGAGCTCCATGGGGACGTTGGCGGACATCCGGGTCCGGGCCACCGGCGCCACGGCGTTGGCGGTGACCCCGTACTTGTGCAGGCCGAGCGCCGCGGAGCGGACCAGGGAGATGATCCCGCCCTTGGCGGCGGAGTAGTTGGCCTGGGCCACCGAGCCCTGGTGGTTGCCGCTGGTGAAGCCGATGAGGGTGCCGGTGCCCTGCTTGCGCATGACGGCGGAGGCGGCGCGGAAGACGGTGAAGGTGCCCTTGAGGTGGGTGGCGACGACGGGGTCCCACTCCTCCTCGGTCATGTTGAACAGCATCCGCTCGCGCAGGATGCCCGCCACGCACACGACCCCGTCGAGGCGTCCGTAGTGCTCGACGGCGGTGTCCACCACGCGCCGGCCGCCCGCCATGGTGGAGATGTCGTCGGCGACCGCGAGGGCCTGCCCGCCCGCCGCGAGGATCTCCTTCACCACGCCGTCGGCGATCTCGCTGGTCGGCTCGCCGCCCTCGATCGAGACGCCGTAGTCGTTGACGACGACCTTGGCGCCCTCGGCGGCGGCGGCCAGCGCGACGGCCCGGCCGATGCCGCGGCCGGCGCCGGTGACGGCCACGACCTTGTCTGCCAAGAAGTTCCCCACGTCCCGCCCCTTCCCGGGTTTTCTGACGGACCGTTAGATTTTAGGGGCAGTGCGACGGCCGCGCACAAGCCCCCGAACCGCAAGGAGCTGATGAGACCCATGCCGCTGCCTCCCGAGTTCCACGACATCGCCAAGCGCGTCAACAACTGGGGTCGCTGGGGCGCCGACGACGAGAGGGGCACGCTGAACCTGGTCACCGACGAGGTCGTACGGGCGGCCGCGGCCGAGATCCGCACCGGGCGCCGGATCCCGCTGGCGCTGCCGCTGAAGGAGGACGGGGTGCAGGCCGGGATGATCCCGGGCCGGATCAACCCGCTGCACACGATGGTGCAGATCAACCAGGAGATCTTCGGTCCGGGCACGGTGGCGTGCAGCGACGACGCGGTGACCATGGGCCTGCAGGCGGCCACCCACTGGGACGCCCTCACGCATGTCTCCCACTCGGGGAAGATCTGGAACGGCCGCCCCGCGGACACCGTCACGGCGCACACCCGGGCCCAGTACAGCGGCATCGACAAGGCGGGCCCGATCGTCTCCCGCGGGGTGCTGCTGGACGTGGCGGCGGCCAAGGGCCTGGACCGGCTGCCGGGCGGGCACGCGGTGACCCCGGCGGACCTGGCGGAGGCCGAGGAGTTCGGGCGGGTGACGGTCCGCCCCGGCGACATCGTCCTGGTCCGCACCGGCCAGATGCAGGTCTACCTGGCCGGGGACAAGCACGGCTACGGCTTCCCGTCCCCCGGCCTGTCGATCCGCACGCCGGAGTGGTTCCACGCGCGGGACGTGGCGGCGGTCGCGAACGACACGCTCACCTTCGAGATCTTCCCGCCCGAGATCGAGAACCTGTGGCTGCCGGTGCACGCGCTGGACCTGGTCGAGATGGGCATGCACCAGGGCCAGAACTGGAATCTCGAAACCTTGTCCACAGCCTGTGGAGAAGCCCGGCGGTACAGCTTCCTGCTGTCGGCCATGCCGGAGCCGTTCGTGGGCGGCACCGGGACCCCGGTGGCCCCGGTGGCGATCCTCTGACGGGACCGGGACCGGGACCGGGACCGGGGAGCCGGGGCCGGGCGCGGGGCCGGGTGCGGGGAGCCGGGGCCGGGCGCGGGCTGCCGCCGGGCCTCAGCCGGTCTGCTCCTGCGTGACGTCCCCCCGCACCGTGGTCCGCCGTACGACCTGCTCCCCCGGCCCGGGCAGCCGCTGCGTCAGGGAGCCGCCCTCGACCTCCAGGTCGGTCAGCTCCTGCCGGCGCACGGGGGCGGGAGCGGGGGCGGAGGCCACCGCCTCGGCCGCGCCGTCCAGCCGGGCCAGCCACACGGTCAGGACCGCGGCCACCGCGACCGCCACCACCGTGCACAGCACCCAGGCCAGCGCCCACTTCTGGGTGAGCATGCCGGTCGTGACGTTCACGACGGCCCCCGCCACGGCCGAACCCCCCGAGACCACCATGCGCTTGGTCGCCGTCGTCATCGCGCAACTCCCCCCGATTTCCGTACCATTGCGGACCGAACTCACGTTCCGACCACTACTACCACGGGGGACGGCGCCACATGCGCGGTAGTCGCTGGAAGCAAGAGATCAGGGGGGTGCAGGCCGAGAATGTGGTCCAGAGCCAGACCAACATCCAGATCGTGGACGGCGACGTCGTCACCGACACCGATCGCGCCGCACGCCGGCTGCACGTCCGTGTGAAGACCCGGCTGGACGGCGAGGTCGGGCGGCTCCGGCTGGAACGCCCGGGCCGGATCCCGGTCCGCTGGTCCCGCTCCGGGCGGCCCGTGCAACCGCCGGCCCGGGCCCTCGGCATCGAGGGGCACCCCCTGGACGGCGACGTGCGGGCGGTCCCGGAGTTCCTGCGCAGCCTGCCCCGGCGCCAGCTCATGGTGCTGGGGGCGCCCGGCTCCGGCAAGAGCGTCCTCGCGCTGCTGCTGGCCAAGGACCTCCTGGCGGCCTGGCAGCCCGACGAGCCGGTCCCGGTCCTGATGGCGCTGTCCTCCTGGCGGCCGACGGTCGGGTTGCGGGACTGGATGATCCAGCACGTGCGCGAGAGCGGCGGAGCCGACCTCGCGCAGGCCCTGTTCGACGAGCACCGGGTGATGCCCGTGCTCGACGGCCTGGACGAACTGCCCGCCCCCTTGCACTCCCTCGCCGTGGAGGCGATCGACACGGCCGTCGCCGACGGCCTCCCGCTGCTGGTGACCTGCCGGGCCCACGAGTACGAACAGGCCGTCAGGAACAGCGGCCAGTACCTGACGCGGGCCGCGGTCGTGGAACTGGAGAAGGTGGGGACGGCCGACGCGGTCGGCTACCTCCAGGAGTCGACGCTCGCCGGCGACACCCGCTGGGACCCGGTCCACGAGGCCCTGCGCAACCGGCCCGACACCGCCCTGGCCACCGTGCTGTCCTCACCGCTGATGCTGTACCTGGTGCTGACGGCGTACCGGGGAAGGTCGACCGACCCCGCCGAACTGCTGGACGGGGCCAGGTTCCCCACCCCCGAGGCGATCGAGTCCCACCTGCTGACGCGCTACCTCCCGGCGGCGTTCGGACCGCTGTCCGACGCGCGCTTCGACGCGGAGCAGGCCGAGCTGTACCTGACCACGATCGCACGGCAGATGAACCGCGACGAGACGCACGAGTTCGCCTGGTGGCAGATCCACTCCCCGGTCACCGCGGCGGCCGTGGGGCTCGCCTTCGCCTGCTCGTACGGCTGGTTCCTCTCCCTGCTGATCGGTCCGGTGCTGGGTCTGGCCTCCGGGCTGGTGACGGGCGGCGCGGGCTTCTTCGTCCACATGGCCGTCCGGGAGAAGCGGATCCAGGTGCACGTCACCGAGGACGTGCTGCACGGCCCGCGGGGCGTGCTGCGCCGGTACGCGGTCCTCGCCTGGCTGTCGGCCCTGCTCGTGGGGACGCTGATGGGAGCCGCCGTCGGCGGCTGGCTGAGCATGGTGCTGGACGTCCCTAGCAGGCCCCTGCTCTCCTTCAGCCTGTTCGTGGGCGGGGCGGCGGGGCTCGCCGCGCTCTTCGGCTCGACCTGGGGCTCGTACCTGGTGTCCCGGATCTGGCTCAGCCTGACCGGGCGGCTGCCCTGGCGGTTCTGGACGTTCGTGGACACCGCGCACGCGCTGGGAGTGCTGCGGCAGACCGGCGCCGTCCACCAGTTCCGCCACCTGCGGGTCCAGGAGCAGCTGAGCGGCGGAAGGAAGCCCGTCAGGCGGTCCGTCTACAGCAGGGCGAGCGCGGCACGGCGCTGGAAGCTGCTGCTGCCGGTGCTGCCCGTCGCCGCCCAGACCCTGGTGGCGCTGGCGTGGCTCGTGCTCGCGGGCGCGCTCAGCGCCGGCAACGGGATCGGCGAGAACCTGCGCTACCGCTCGGGTGACGAGCCGGTGCGGGAGTACGAATTCTGCGAGACCGCGTGCACGAGCACCGAGACCTGGACCTGGCGCCTGCCGCCGGGCGGGGCGCGGCGGACGGTGACGACCCCGGACCGGCCCAGCGGGACCGCTGTCGCGCAGTGGGGCGGCAGCGTCGCCGCCCACGGGTGCCCCGGGGCCGCAGTCGAGGTGACGCTGCGGCCGGGCGACCACCCCTCGGTGTCCTTCGTCCTACGGGCCGGTGCGGGGGTGGACGCGCTGAGGGACGTGGCCCGGCTGCCCGAGCCCGTCCACCTGGAGGGTGCTCCGGTCACGATCACGCTGCGCAGGACGGACGCGGAGTCCTGCGAGACCCGCTTCAGCTGGACCGGGCCGGGACTGGTGAAGGACGGCATGGAGCCGGTCAGAAAGTACTTCGGCCTCGACTGAGGGCATGAAACCATGAGGTGTCCATGCCGCGTCGTAGGGGACGTACACCCTGCGCCTGCGCGCCTCTTCCGGCATCCCGTACGGCACGCCCACGTCCTTCCCTCCCTCGCCCAGAACGGAGCAGTCCATGTCCCAGTACGGTGGCGGCCCGATCCCTCCGCCGCCCCCCGCCGCGCCGACCCCGCCGCGGCGCTCGGGCGGCTGCCTGACGACGCTCGTCGTCCTCGGCCTGCTCCTGGGCGGCGGCTACGCGGCGTCCAAGGTGTTCGGCGGCAAGGACTCCTCGTCGTCGTCCTCGTCCAAGTCCCCCTCCGCCTCGGCCTCCCCGTCGAAGAACACCTCCAGCTCCTGGCAGGTCGGCGACTGCGGCGGCCCCGACCCGGACGACAGGCCCGACGGCTACAAGGCGCTGAAGTGCTCCGACCCCGGGGCGACGTTCAAGGCGCTGGAGATCAAGGAGGCCGGGATCCTGCCCGGTTCGATCCAGTGCCCGGCCGGCACCGACATCATGATCAAGGTGAGCATCTCCTACGGCTCCTCCAAGGGCGGCGGCATCCCGACGAACACGGTGTGCGGACGCAACCTCTCGGGCGACCACCCCGGCGACGCCGGCGCGGGCGGCGGCCAGCTGGTCAAGGGCGACTGCATCACCGACCAGGCCCAGGAAGTGGCCTGCGCCTCGGCCGGCAAGGGCTCCTACAAGGTGCTCGACCTGGTCAAGACGAAGTCCGAATGCCCGTCGGGCACCACGGAGCCCATGCAGCTGACCCTGTCCGTCGGCCGCCCGTACGACGTCATCTGCGCCACCGACGTCTAGTCGGCGCGGTTCTGTGGGTGGCGGCGCACGGTTCGTGCGCGCCCCGAGCGCGGCACGGCAGCCGCCACCCCACGACCCGCACTCGTCAAGGTCGACCCTTGGCGTCCCCTCGCGACGAATCGCTCCACTCCAGGGTGATCAACGCATGACGGTCCGTCAACACCTCGTTAGAGGTACACGCGCGGTTCCCGGGCCGGGGCGGTTTTTTCGGAGCGCTGCGCGCAGTCCTTCCGGGCGCGGTCGATCTCGCACCAGATCCGCTTGCCCGCACCCTCGCGCTGCCAGCCCCACCGGTCCGCGAGGCCGTCCACCAGCTCCAGGCCGCGCCCGCCGGTGTCGTCCCCGGAGGCGTGCCGGGGGGCGGGCGGGCGGTCGCTGGCGTCGGTGACCTCGACCCGGACGCCCGGGCCGCCGAACAGCATGCGCAGGACCGCCGGACAGCCGGTGTGGACCACGGCGTTGGTGACGAGCTCCGAGATCAGCAGGATCAGCGTCTCGGTGAGCGACTCGTCGTCCCCTATGCCCGATCCCGCCAGCCGGGAGCGCGCCCATCGGCGGGCCCGGCCGACCTCCGCGGGATCCGGCCCTACCTCCAGCTGAACCTGAAGCACCTGCACCGCTCACACCATCCGAACCGGCGGACACTTCGCCTCGCGACAGACTAGGATCACGGTCCGTGACCCCCTTGTGGAGCAGCATGGTTGACCTACAGTCACCACAACAAGCGCTTCGGGCATATTCCAGCGCGAAGGAGTAGGCGTGGTGCATACTGTGCGACGCCCTCGCCGCTGAACCACTCGTACCGAGGGAGCGTACCGGAGCCCGCCCTCCACTCCCCTGCGTAGCGAGTCGGGCGAAGGACACGAAGCGATATCAACTCTCCGTCAGGTCCGCCGCCAGCGCCTCCTCCGCCTCCGCCGCCGTGAGCCACTGCTCGGCGCGCAGCCAGGCCCGCTTGAGGTGCAGGTGGACCTCGGCCTCCCAGGTGAAGCCCATGCCGCCGTGCACCTGGAGGCAGTCCCGGGCGCCCCGCACCGCCGCCTCGTCGGCCAGCAGCTTGGCCGCCGCGGTCTCCACCGGGTCGCCGGTCACCGCTGCCGCGTAGACCGCCGTACGGGCCAGCTCGGCGCGGACCAGCATCTGCGCGCACAGGTGCTTGACCGCCTGGAAGGCGCCGATGGGCCGGCCGAACTGCTCGCGGCGGCCGGCGTACGCCACCGCCAGCTCGGTCGTGCGCAGCGCGCTGCCGACCTGGAGCGCGGCGGTCAGCAAGGCCCCTTCGCGCCGGTACGGGGCCGGCTCCCCGGGCCCGCCCGCACCCCCCGGCCCGGCCGCCGCGGGCCGGGCGGTCCCGGCGCTCCCGGCGCTCCCAGGAGTCCCGGCGGTCCCGGCGGTCCCGACGCTCCCGGCGGTCCCGGGGGCCTCGGCCGTCCCCTCCGAGCGGGCCGCCCGGCCGAGCGGCGTGAGCGGGTCCACCGATGCCGCCGGCCCGGCCGCGACGGCGGGGCGTCCGGCCGCGACCGCGGCCGGGCCGGACCCGCCGAGCACCGCGTCCGCCTCGGCCGGGTAGGTCACCAGGCCGTCGCCGAGGTCGTACGCGGTGACCAGCACCCGGCCCTCCGCCGCCCCCGGCACCGTCCCGGCGGCCAGCCAGGTCGCCACCAGCGGCCCCGGCAGCAGGGCCCGGCCGGCCTCCTCGAAGAGCAGGACCGCCTCCGGCAGGCCCAGCCCGACCCCGCCCGCCTCCTCCGGCAGCCCGAGCGCGAAGAACCCGGTGTCGCCGAGCTCCCGCCACAGCCGCCGGTCCACCACCGGCGCGCCGGCCTCGGCCGCCGCCACGGCCGCGCGGAGCGCGTCCTGACCGAAGCGGGCGGCCAGCACCTCGCGCAGGCCCGCCCGCAGGGCCCGCTGCTCCTCCGTCGGCTGGAAGTCCACGGCCGCCCTCACCCGCCCTTCGGGAGGCCGAGGATCCGCTCGGCGACGATGTTGCGCTGGATCTGCGAGGTGCCGGCGGCGATCGTGTACGACAGCGAGGACAGCCGGTCGGCCACCCAGGGCCCGCCCTCCCCGTCCAGCACCAGCGCCCGCGCGCCCAGCACCTCGGCCGCCGCGTCGTACAGCTCCTGGCGGGCGTGGGAGTAGCGCAGCTTGAACACCGAGCCGCCCACCCCCGGCACCCCGCCCGGGGAGCGCTGCGCCTCGCTGACGTTCCACTGGGTGAGCCGCCACAGCGCGCCGAACTCGGCGTGCAGCCGCCCCAGCCGGCGCCGCAGCGCCGGATCGTCCCAGCGCCCGCTGCGCCGGGCGGCCCGCGCCAGCTCGGCCAGGACCCGGCGGCAGGCCACCACCTCGCCGACGAACGCGGTGCCGCGCTCGAAGGACAGCGTCACCATGGTCACGCGCCAGCCGTCGTTCTCGTCGCCGACCCGGTTGCGGACCGGGACCCGGACCTCGTCGAGGAACACCTCGGCGAACTCGGCGGACCCGGCGAGCGTCCGCAGCGGCCGTACGGTCACCCCGGGGGCGTCCATGGGCATCGCCAGCCAGGAGATCCCCCGGTGCCGGGGCGCGCGCGGATCGGTGCGCACCAGCAGTTCGCACCAGTCGGCGACCTCGGCGTGGGAGGTCCAGATCTTCGAGCCGGTCACCACGTAGTCGTCCCCGTCGCGCACCGCCCGGGTGCGCAGGGCCGCGAGGTCGGAGCCGGCGTCGGGCTCGCTGAAGCCCTGGCACCAGATCTCCTCGCCCCGCAGGATCGGCGGCAGCCATCGCTCGCGCTGCTCGGGGGTGCCCTCGGCGGCGATGGTCGGTCCGGCGTGCAGCAGTCCGACGAAGTTGGCCCCGACGTACGGCGCCCCGGCCCGCTCGGTCTCCTCCAGGAAGATCAGCCGCTGCGTCGGGGACGCGTCCCAGTGCAGGTCGGCGTAGCCCGCGTCGTACAGGGCCCGCTGCCAGCCGGCGTCGTAGGCGCGGCGGCCCGGCCAGTCGCCGGGCGAGGGCTTCGGCGGCAGCTTCGCCAGCGCCCCGGCGAGCCAGTCCCGCAGCCGTGCGCGGAAGGCCTCTTCCTCCTCGGTGTACGTCAGGTCCATCAGACGAGGTCCAGGCCGAGCATCCGGATCGCGTTGCCCCGCATCAGCTTGTGGACGGTCTCCTCGTCCAGCCCCTCGACGTGGTCGAGGGCGACCTGCTTGGTGTGCGGGAAGGTGGAGTCCACGTGCGGGTAGTCGGTCTCGAAGGTGGCGTTGTCGCGACCGACGACGTCGAGCGAGGCGATGCCGTGCTTGTCGCGGAAGAAGCAGCAGAAGATCTGCCGGTAGTAGTACGTCGACGGCGGCTCGGGGACCAGGTCGCGCACCCCGCCCCAGGCCCGGTGCTCGCGCCAGACGTCGTCGGCGCGCTCCAGGGCGTACGGGATCCAGCCCATCTGGCCCTCGCTGTAGGCCAGCTTGAGCCGCGGGAACTTCACCAGCACCCCGCTGAACAGGAAGTCCATCATCGAGGCCATGGCGTTGTTGAAGCTCAGCGAGGCCTGCACGGCGGGCGGCGCGTCCGGGGAGGCGGCGGGCATCTGCGAGGAGGACCCGATGTGCATGTTGACCACCGTCCCGGTCTCCTGGCAGACGGCGAAGAACGGGTCCCAGTAGCCGGAGTGGATCGAGGGCAGGCCGAGGTAGGTGGGGATCTCCGAGAAGGTCACCGCCCGCACCCCGCGCGCGGCGTTGCGCCGGATCTCCGCGACCGCCAGGTCGATGTCCCACAGCGGGATGATGCACAGCGGGATCAGCCGGCCGCCGCTGTCGCCGCACCACTCCTCGACCATCCAGTCGTTGTACGCGCGCACGCACGCCAGCGCGACCTCCTTGTCGTGCGCCTCGGCGAAGGTCTGGCCGCAGAACCGCGGGAAGGTGGGGAAGCACAAGGAGGCCTCGACGTGGTTGAGGTCCATGTCGGCCAGCCGCGCCTTGGGGTCCCAGCAGCCCCGCCGCATCTCCTCGCGGGTGATGCCCTCCAGGGTCATCTCGTCGCGGTCGAAGCCGACGGCGGCGATGTTGCGCTTGTACGGGAACTTCAGGTCCTCGTAGATCCACCAGTCGGTCGGGGGGCCGTCGGGGTCCATCGTGATCTGGTACTTGCCCCCGACGTACGCCAGCTCGCCGATGCCCGCCGTGACGGCCCGGGGGCCCCGGTCCCGGTACTTGGCCGGCAGCCAGGTGTCGAAGAGGTGGGCGGGCTCGATCACGTGGTCGTCGACGCTGATGATCCGGGGCAGTTCCATGGGTTCCCCTCGCATGGTCCCTGAGCGTTCCTGGGCAACGGCTCACAGTTTCTGATGGATCGTCAGAAACAAGCTAGCCCCGCCACCCCTGGACCGACAAGCGGCAGCGCCCTACGCTCTCCAGTCGATCTGACGGAACGTCAGGACTTGGAGGTCCCCGATGTCCGCACCCGAGCAGCTGAGCGGCTCCCCCACCCTGTGGTCCCTGGTCGCCGCGCGCGCCGCGCTCACCCCGGACACCCCCGCGCTGATCGAGGCCGAGACCGGCCGCACCCTCACCTTCGGGGCCCTGCGCGAGCGCGGCGAGCGGGTGGCGGCCGGGCTGTACGGCCTCGGCGTACGGCCCGGCACGGTGGTCGCCTGGCAGCTGCCCACCCGGATCGAGACGGTGCTGTTCTCGGTCGCCCTCGCCCGGCTGGGCGCCGTCCAGTCCCCGGTGATCCCCTTCTACCGGGACCGCGAGGTCGCCTTCGCGCTGCGCTCCTCCCGCGCCGAGTTCTTCGCCGTACCGGGCGTCTGGCGCGGGTTCGACCACACGCAGATGGCCCACCGGCTCGGCGCCCGCGGCGTCCTCCAGGTCTACGCCGACCTGCCCGGCGGCGACCCGGCCGTGCTGCCCCCGCCCCCGGCGGACGGCACGGCGGTCCGCTGGATCTACTGGACCTCCGGCACCACCTCCGACCCCAAGGGCGTCCTGCACACCGACCGCTCGCTGCTCGCCGGCGGCTCCTGCCTGGCCCACGCGCTGCGCCTGCGACCCACCGACGTCGGCTCGATCGCCTTCCCGTACGCGCACATAGGCGGGCCCGACTACCTGGTGATGCTGCTGCTGTACGGGTTCCCGGCGGTCCTGTTCGAGACGTTCGCCCTGCCGGAGGCGGTGGCCGCCTACCGGCGGCACGGGGTCACCGTGGCGGGCGGCTCCACCGCCTTCTACTCCATGTTCCTCGCCGAGCAGCGCAGGACGCCCGGCGAGAAACTGATCCCCAGCCTGCGGCTGCTGGCCGGCGGCGGCGCGCCCAAGCCGCCGGAGATCTACCACGCGGTGGTCCGTGAGCTGCGCTGCCAGCTCACCCACGGCTACGGCATGACCGAGGTCCCGATGATCACCATGAACTCGCCCGACGACACCGCCGAGCACCTGGCCACCACCGAGGGCCGGCCGCCCGCGGGCATGTCGGTCCGGATCACCGACGCCGACGGCAAGCCGCTGCCGGCCGGCACCGAGGGCGAGGTCCGGCTGCGCGGCGAGGCCGTGTGCCAGGGCTATCTGGATCCGGCCCAGACGGCGCAGGCGTTCGACGCGGACGGCTACCTGATCACCGGCGACCTCGGCCACCTCACCGCACAGGGGCACCTGGTGCTGACCGGGCGCACCAAGGACGTGATCATCCGCAAGGGCGAGAACGTCTCGGCCAAGGAGATCGAGGACCTGCTGCACCGGCTGCCGGGGGTCGGCGACGCCGCCGTGATCGGGCTGCCCGACCCCGAGCGCGGCGAGCGGGTGTGCGCGGTGGTCGAACAGCCGCCGGGAGCCGCGCCGCTGACGCTGGCGGAGGTCACGGCGTACCTGCGCGGCGAGGGCCTGGCCACCCACAAACTGCCGGAGCAGCTGGAGGTGGTCGAGGCCCTCCCCCGCAACGAGACGCTCCGCAAGGTCCTGAAACACAAACTCCGCGAACGCTTCACCTGACCAGGACCGAAGCCCACCCCCAGGGGCACACCCCCGCCCCCACCGAAGCCCCACCCCAGGGGCGCGAGGAACGGCGCGCCCAGCCAAGAACCGGCCCGCAGCCCGCCGGACGGCACCCACACCCACGGCGAAGCCCCACACCGCCACCACCGCGCGGATCACCCACGTCGCGGCGGTGCGAGCCGTCGGGCCTTGCCCGCGCAGTTCCCCGCGCCCCCAAGGGCCCGGCCCGGCCGGGGCCGGTTTCGTCGGTCGGTCGCGCCGGAGGCGCTACGCGTCCGGCAGGGCCACGCCGCAGTACGCCGCGAAGGCGGTCAGGATCTCCTCCTCCGAGATCCGGCCGTCCCCGTCGGCGTCCAGGTGGCGCGCCACCGTCTCGGCCAGCTCCGGCGTGCTCCCCAGCACCCGCAGCACCCGGGCCGTCGCCTCCCGCGTCGGCCCGGCGCCGACCCCGTCCCACGCCACCGCGATGACCGCGTGCAGGAACGGGCGGGCGATCTCGGCGAAGCCCTGCGGGTTGTCCCGCAGCCGCTTGACCGCGCCGGTGACGAACTCCTCGCGGGTCACCCGCTGGTCGCCGTCCACGTCGGCGATCCCGGCCAGGCCCTGCCAGAAGAACTCGGCGCCGCCCAGCACGGCCTGCCCGTGGTCGGAACGCGCGGTGGTACCGAATTCGGCCAGCACCGCTTGCGCCGCGACGCTGAAGTCCTCCCGGTCGATGTATCCGTTGCCGTCCTGGTCGAAGGTGGCGAATCGGGCGGCGATCTTGCGCTCGTACTCTGCGCTGTCCATCTCGGCGTTCCGCCTTCACATGTGCGGTGGGGTTCAGATCAAGACAGGCCGAAGCGTACGGCTTCGGTGGCCCGCGCGTTAAGGAAAGGCGGCAAGGGGGTGGCCGCATCGAACCCGCGCACGAGGAGCGCGCCGGGGCGCGTCCCCCGCCCGCCTAGCACGAGGCGTCCTCGTCCGAGGGGACGTTCCCGTAAAACAGGCGCGAACGCGTATGTGCCCACTACATTCGAGGAGTCGACACACGGCTGGGGGCACGATGCCTAAGGACGTACCACCGCGCTGGGACCGCCGCATGCAGCAACGCCTCGCCCGCGGCGAGGCCGCCGCGCTCGGGGAGCTGTACGACCGGTTCGCGTCACTGGTGCACAGCCTGGCGCACCGGGTGCTGGGCGACGAGACGGCGGCGGACCGGATCACCCGCGAGGTGTTCGGCTACATCTGGGAGAACCCCGACGCCTACGACCCCAAGCAGGGGTCCATGCGCTCCTGGGTGGCCCGGATCACCCAGGGCCAGGCGGTGGCCCGGCTGCGCCAGGCCGAACTGGGGCGCGGCTCGCGCGAGGAGCTCGAACGCAAGGTGGCCACGGCCAACGCCGCGGCCCGCGCCGACTTCATCGTCACCTCCATGCCCGCCCCGCTGCGGGCCGCGCTGGAGCTGGCGTACTTCAAGCGGCGCGACTACCGCCAGGCCGCCGCCGACCTCAAGATCAGCGAGGACGAGGCGCGCCGCCGGCTGCGCCTCGGGCTCCAGCTGCTGTCGACCGCCAACGTCCTCCCGCACGAGGACACCGCACCGCCCGGATACGGAAGTTCTCGATGAACGACCCCGCGGAGTTCCCCGACTCCCCCGACTCCCCCGACGACGGACCCGAGGCCCGGGGCGGGGGCGCCCGGATACCGGGTCCCCGCGCGGCGGCGGACGACTGGGACGTGCTGCCCGAACCCCGCCCGGCGCCCGCCCCGCCCACGCACGACGTGCTGAAGTCCCTGCTGGGCGCGTGGGCGCTGTCGGCGTGTTCGGTGGAGGAGACCCAGGCCGTCGAGGACCACCTCACCGAGTGCGCGCCGTGCGCCGAGGAGGCGTTGCGGCTGCGGGACGCGGTCGGGCTGCTGCACCCCGACGAGAGCCTCGACCTCAAACCGCTGCTGCGCTCGCGGGTGCTGGAGGACTGCCTGGGCAAGCGCCCGGCGCGGATCCCGGTGCCGTCCTGGGCGACGCCGTACGACACCGAGACGGCCCGGCTGGACGCGCTGCTGCAGGACTTCGGCGACGCGGAGTGGCACACTCCGGTGCGGCTGAAGTGGTTCCAGGAGGACCGGCACACCTCCCGCCGGACCACCGTGGCCGGTGTCATCGGCCATCTGCTGACGGTGGACGGGCTGATCGCGACCGCGCTGGGCCTGGCCGATCCGCTCGGCGCCCACGCGGGCAGCGACCCGACGGCGCGCACCGAGCAGTTCTGGTCCTCGTCCCCGTACCCGGTGACCCGGCAGGTGCGGGAGCCGTGGCGGGAGCAGGGCCACACCCTGGTGCGGACGGTGTCGTTCGCCGGTCGCGGGGTGGCCGACCTGTGCGTGGGCTACGGCGACTTCTCGCTGCCGCTCGGCGACGCCTTCCTGGAGCGGGCCTTCGAGTGCTGGGTGCACGCCTGGGACATCGCCGAGGCGGTGGACTACCCGTACGAGCCGCCGTCGGGCGCCCATCTGCACCGGATGATCGACCTGGCGGCCCGGCTGCTGCCGACGGTCCTCGCCGTACGCCGCCGGGGCGGGCTCGCGGCCCCGGCGCAGGAGCTGGTCGCGGCCGGGGCGCCGGGCCGGACCCTGCACCTGGAGATCGAGGGCGCGGGCGGCGGCAGCTGGGACATCGCCCTGGACTCCCCGGCGGCGGCGACCTCCGCCGACCGGACGGTGGCGGAGATCGCCCTGGACGGGCTGGAGTTCTGCCAGCTCGCCGCGGGCCACATCGCCCCGGACGACGCGGCCGCCGGCCAGCACGGCGACCGGGAGGCCATCCGCGACGTCCTGTACGCGGCGGCCTCCCTCAGCCGGCTGTGACCGGCGCGCCCGTACCCGTCGCCTGTGCCCGTACCCGTGCCCGGGTGCCCGGCCCGCCCCGGCCACCCGGGCACGGGCACGCAGGCGCGGGCGCAGGCGCAGTCCCGGGCGGGCGGGCTACGCGAAGACGACGGTGCGGGAGCCGTTGAGCAGGACCCGGTGCTCGCTGTGCCACTTCACCGCGCGGGCCAGGGCCTGGCACTCCACGTCGCGGCCGATGGCCACCAGCTGGTCGGGGGTGACGTCGTGGCCGACCCGCTCGACCTCCTGCTCGATGATCGGGCCCTCGTCGAGGTCGGCCGTCACGTAGTGGGCGGTGGCGCCGATGAGCTTCACCCCGCGCGCGTGCGCCTGGTGGTACGGCTTCGCGCCCTTGAAGCTCGGCAGGAAGGAGTGGTGGATGTTGATGATCCGGCCGCTGAGCTCCTTACACAGGGCGTCGGAGAGCACCTGCATGTAGCGGGCCAGCACGACCAGTTCCACGTTCTCCGAGCGGACCAGCTCCAGCAGCGCCGCCTCGGCCTCCGCCTTCGTCTCCCGGGTGACCGGAATGTGGTGGAACGGGATGTCGTAGGAGGCGACGAGCTCGGCGAAGTCCGTGTGGTTGGAGACCACCGCCGCGATCTCCACCGGCAGCGCCCCGATCCGGCTACGGAAGAGCAGGTCGTTGAGGCAGTGCCCGAACTTCGACACCATCAGGATGATCCGCATCCGCTCGTCGGAGCGGTGGATCTGCCAGTCCATCCGGAACGAGTCGCCGATCGCCGCGAAGCTCGCCCGCAGCTTCTCCAGGGTCACCGGCTCGTCCGCCGAGAAGTGGACCCGCATGAAGAACAGCCCGGTGTCGTGGTCGCCGAACTGCTGGCTGTCCTCGATGTTGCACCCGGTCATGAACAGGTAGCTCGACACGGCGTGCACGATGCCCTGCTTGTCCGGGCAGGAGAGGGTCAGGACGTACTGGTGGGACTGCGGCTGCGGGTCTTCGCTCATGACCCCACAGCCTTTCACACCGCGCGGGTCAGGATCCGCAGGACTTCGAGCGAGCGCGGGCGGGCGTCGGGGTCGTCGCCGTCGGCCGTGGCCAGCCGCACGTGCGCCTCGCGGGCCGCGCGGACCGCCTCGGGCCAGCCGTGGTGGTCCAGGTACGCCGAGACGGGCGCGTCGGGGCCGATCTGGTGCAGGATCCGCAGCACGCGCAGCACGGCGACGTCGACGAGGGCGGCCTCCTGGGAGTCACGGAAGATCGTGCCGACGTACTTCTCGGCGGACCAGCTGTCGAGCCAGGTGTCCTCCACCAGGCGGTACACGGCGTCGGTGACGTCCCCGAAGCCCTCGACCCCGGCCAGCCAGGTGTCCTCCTGGAAGACCGGGTCGGAAAGCATGTGCAGCGCCGAGCGCACATTGCTGCGCCAGCGCCACCACGGCATGTCGTTGAGCGGCATGCCGCCCATGGTGGAGGAGCGGCGGCCGCGGCGGGAGGGGTTATTCGGAGCTTGGACGAATGTCACGCTTTCGATCGTACGTTCCGCCTCTGACACGATCTTGACGACCCCGGACGCGGGCCCGTACGGCCGGGACGACCCCGGACCACCCCGGATGTTCACCTGGCCGTCACTGCCCGTTGCGAACCGCCCACATCCCCGTTACCGACGGCGCGGCATGGTGCAGGTCCATGAGCGAAAGGCGACGCACGACTCGACTCCGATCCCTGCTGGCCGTGACGACGGGCGTGTGCCTCCTCGCCGGGTGCGGCGTGCTCCCCGGGACCTCGGGGGGATCCGGGGAGACCCTCACGGTCGTCACCTTCGCCCCTGAAGGCACGAAAGCCACCAACATGAGCGGTATGACCGCCATGGCCAAGGCCTACGCACGCTGGGTGAACAGCAAGGGCGGCATCAACGGCCACAAACTGCGCGTCCTGACCTGCAACGAGCGCAACACCCCCACCGGGGCCGCCGACTGCGCCCGCCAGGCCGTCGCCGAGAAGGCCGTCGCCGTGGTCGGCTCCTACAGCCAGCACGGCCGCGCCTTCATGGCCCCGCTGGAGGCCGCCGGCATCCCGTTCATCGGCGGCTACGGCGTCTCCGCCGAGGAGTTCCAGAGCACCCTGTCCTTCCCCGTCAACGGCGGCCAGCCGGCGTTGCTGGCCGGCGCCGGGCACCAGCTGGCCCGCACCTGCGAGCAGGTCGCCCTGGTCCGGCCCGACACCCTCGTCGGCGACTCCATGCCGGTGCTGCTCAACGCCGGGCTGCGCGCCACCCGCCAGATGCAGGCCGCCGACATCCGGGCCGCCGAGGACGCCGGGGACTACGGGCCGCAGGCCCGCGAGGCGATGGCCGAGGTCGGCCGGACCAAGGACCGCGGCCGCAGCTGCGTCACGGCGGTGCTCGGCGCCCGCACCGAGACCTTCTTCGACTCCTTCCGCCGGGTCGACCAGGGGCAGGGCCCGGTTCAGGCCTCCGGCCCCCAGGCGCCGCGCAAGCCGCAGATCGCGTCGGTCCTCGGCAGTGTCAGCCAGGCGCTGGTGGACCGGACCGGCGGCAAGGAGAGCCCGTTCGAGGGCGCGTACGTCACCGGCTGGTACCCGGTGGCCACCGACCCGCTGTGGGACCACATGCGCAAGGTGGTGGCCGACTTCGCCTTCGGCGACGACGACGCCGATCCCGCCGACGACGGCACCCAGACCACCTGGATCGCGTACACCGTGCTCAGCGAGATCCTGAAGCAGCTCGGCGGCCAGGACGTCACCGCCCGCAGCGTGGCCCGGGCGCTGAACCGGACCGAGGGCGTCAGCACCGGCGGCCTCACCCCGGACCTGCGCTGGCGCTTCCAGGACCTGCGCGCCGTCGGCGGCTACCCGCGGCTGACGAACGCCCGCGTCAGCTTCCAGCTCGTCCAGGCCGGCCGGCTGGTCGCCCAGCCGGGCGACCAGCCCTCTATGGACATGACGCAGACCTTGGAGGCGGCACCGCGCAGCTAGGGCCTGGCTTCCGGATCAGGCCCTAGAGCTGCGACTTGTCGCGCTTGGTGAGGCCGTACTGGGTCGCGATCCGGTTCCACAGGGTCGCGGCCGTCTCCTTGGCCCGGGTCGCCTCGGCGCTCGCCTTGTTGCCGTCGACGGCATGGCCCGACGGCTTGGCGTGGCCGTCCTTGCAGTCCTTCTTCTTGCCGTCCAGCTCGTCGGCCCAGGCCGCGTAGTGCTTGTCGGCGGCGGCCGAGGACTGCCAGCCCTTGGTCAGGGCGGCGGACAGCTGGGCGCTGTCCTTCAGCTTGTCGATCTTCAACTCGCCGAGCCGGGTGACCATCTCCTCGCGCTGGCGCGCCGCGTCCCGCAGGTCCGACGCCGCGTCGTCGAGGTTCTTGCAGCTCTTGATGTGCTCCACGGCCTGGAGCACCGAGGACCGGCTGTCGTTGCTGTCGGCGAGGAGCTTGTCCAGCTGGACGGCCTGCGAGCGGGCCGGGTCCACCGGGGTCTCGCCGGCGGCCGAGGAGGACGGCCCCGGGGTGGGCGTGGCGGCCACGGCCGCCGGGTCGTCGTTGCGCGCCGGGGCGTCGTCCCCGAGCAAGGTCCCCACCCCGAGCCCGATCACGGCCAGCCCGAACACGGCCGCCGCGATGACGGGCGCGGACGGCCGCCGCGACACGTCCTCCTCCGGGTACGGGGTGAACGGCTGGGGCTGCGGCTGCTGGTGCGGCTGCCGCACCCCGGCCCCCGGCTGCGGCCGACCCCGACCGTACGGCCCGGGCGCCACGGGCTCGGCGATCGGCGGCAACACCTGCGTGTGGCCGCCCGCACTGTCCCGGAACAGCCCGTCGTAGTCCGCCGCGGCCCCGCCCGGAACGGGCGGGATGTACTGAGTGGCGGCGTCGTCGGCGGAAGCCGCGGGCACGGGCGGAATGTACTGGGTGGCCGCTTCACCGGCGTTCGCCCCGGCAACAGGGGGAATGTACTGGGTGGCGGCGTCGCCGTCGTTCGCCCCGGGCACCGGGGGGATGTACTGGGTGACGGCGTCGGGCAGCGGCGGGTAGCCCTGGCCGTGGGGCGCGCCCGGCCCCTCGTAACCCGGGCCCAGGACATGGCCGGGCGGCGGCCCCCAGGGCTCGCCCCCTTGTCCGCTCTGCGTCACCGGGACTCCTCACCGACGTTCGTACAAACCGTCGGCCACGCTACCCCGTCCCCCCACCCGACGGCAGGCCCGGCCGGAGCCCCCGGCCGGAGCCCCCGGCCCGACGGCCGGGCCGCCCGGCCCGCCCCGGCCGCCAGGCCGCTCGCCCGCCAGGCGGCTCGCCCGCCAGGCCGCTCGCCCGTCAGGCCGCCGCCCGCGCCTCCAACCCGGCGGTGAACTCCCGCACCGCCGCCTCCTCCCGGTACGGCTCCAGCCGCGCCCGGAAGTCGTCGAGGTACTCCGCCCCCCGGTTCGAGCGCAGCGACCCCAGCACCTCGGCCGCCGTCGCGGCCGTCCGGCACGCCTCCTCCACCTCGCGCTGCTGCACCTGCGCGGCCGCGAGCAGCAGCATCCCGATGGCTCGTCTGCGCGCCTTGCCCTCGGGCAGGGCGCGCAGCGCGGTCTGCGCCTGCCGCGCCGCGGCCTCGGCCTGCCCGAGGTCGCGGTGGCAGTGCGCGAGCTCGTCCGCCAGGTACGCCTCGTCGAAGTGCCGGATCCACACCGGGTCGTCGCCGGACTCCGGCCGGGCCCGCTCCAGCGCGGACACCGCCCGCGCGGACAGCACGGCCGTGGCCCGGGCGTCGCCCAGCAAGGCGTGGCCGCGGGCCTCCGCCGCGTAGAACATCGCCTCGGCCCGCGGCGTGACCTGCCCCCGCGTGCCCTCCTGCGCGGCCCGCGCGAGCTGCGCGATCTCCCGCGGGTTGCCGAGCTCGGCGGCCAGGTGGCTCATCGAGGCGGCCAGGACGTAGCCCCCGTACGCCCGGTCACCGGCGGCCTGGGCCAGCCGCAGCGCCTGGATGTAGTAGCGCTGGGCGAGCCCGGGCTGCCCGGTGTCCACCGCCATGTATCCGGCGAGTTCGGTCAGCCGGGCCACGGCCGCGAACAGCTCCCGACCCACCTGCTCCCGGTACGAGCCGCCGATCAGGCCGGACACCACGCTGTTGAGGTAGTGCACGACGACGGGCCGGACGTGGCCGCTGCCGAACCGGTGGTCGAGGTCCACCAGCGCCTCGGTGGTGGCCCGGACCGCGTCCACGTCGGACATGCCGACCCGCGCTCCGCCCGACCGGGCGACCTGGCTGTCCGCCCCGGTGATCAGCCAGTCCCGGCTGGGCTCGACCAGCGCGGACGCGGCGACACTGGACCCGGCGAGGAAGTCCCGCCGGCCCACGTCGCTGCGCCACAGCTCGCAGACCTGCTCGATGGCCCCGAGGACGGTCGGGGAGAACTGCAGCCCGACGCCGGAGGCGAGGTTCTTGCCGTTGGCCATGCCGATCTCGTCGATGGTGACGGTACGGCCGAGCTTGCGGCCCAGCGCCTCGGCGATGATCCCTGGGGCCCGGCCGCGCGGCTGCTGCCCGCGCAACCACCGGGCGACGGACGTCTTGTCGTAACGGAGATCGAGGCCGTGCTCGGCGCCGCACATGTTGACGCGGCGGGCGAGCCCGGCGTTGGAGCACCCGGCTTCCTGGATGAGCGCCTGCAGCCGTTCGTTCGGCTGGCGGGCGACGAGAGGCCTGGCTGCCATGAAAACCCCCTGTGGCCGCGGGTGATCGTTCGAATGATCACTTCCCGGCGGATTGGCGGAGAATCTTCCGCTCTGCGACGTGTCGCTACCCACTCCCCGCTCACCGTCCTCCCACGCGCCCCCGTCCGTGCACCGATGCGCCCCGCGTGCAGGATCGATGCACCGCCCACCGGCGGGTCGAGGACCGTAACCCCCCGTGACCGCGGAAGTTGTGAAGGACGTGGAAGAGA
This sequence comes from Streptomyces antimicrobicus, assembly GCF_020532625.1. Lineage (GTDB taxonomy): Bacteria > Actinomycetota > Actinomycetes > Streptomycetales > Streptomycetaceae > Streptomyces > Streptomyces antimicrobicus. The sequence continues at coordinate 42,556 of NZ_JAJAUY010000006.1, forward strand.
CGATCGGAGTCACGGAGACCGCGCCCATCCCCCAGCAGCGTGGTGAGCAGCTGCTGGACCATGCCGTGCGGTACGCGGAAGAGCGGCACTGGGATGTGTTCGCCGGCACCTGGCTGGAGGCCGGTGACGGAAGGGAACTGTGCTCCTGCGGGGGCGGTGAGGGCTGCACGGTGCCGGGCGCCCACCCGGCCGTGAAGGACTGGGCGGCGCAGGCCACGGGCAGCGCCGTGCAGGTCCGGCGGATGTGGTCCCGCCACCCCCACGCGTCGATCCTGCTGCCCACGGGCCGCACCTTCGACGCGATCGACGTCCCCGAGACCGCCGGTTTCCTGGCGCTGGCGCGCATGAAGCGGCTGGAGCTGACCGTGGGCCCGGTCACCCGCACCCCGGACCGGCGGACGCTGTTCTTCGTGCTGCCCGGCGCCGGTGCGAAACTGCCGGACCTCATCCGCAAGCTCGGCTGGCCGCCCGCCTCGCTGGACCTGGTGGTACGCGGCGAGGGCGAGTACGTCGCGGCGCCGCCCACCCGGTACGGGGTGCAGGGCTCGGTGCAGTGGGCTATGCGCCCGACGCCCGCCAACCGCTGGCTGCCCGACATCGACGAGCTCATCGACGCGCTGGCCTACGCCTGCGGCCGGGACGCGGCGGCGGCCCGGGCGGCGCAGCGCGCGTGACGGCACGCGAAGGACGCCGGGGTGTACCCGTGTGAAAAACGCCGGGTGAACTCATGACATAAGTAACTGCTCGACCCTCGTGACCTGGCCCTATGGTGATGGCGACCAACGGGGACGGACGAGAGGCAGGGCTGGCTGATGGCCGGTGCCGGTGGAACGGGTGGTGCGGTCCAGGCCGCACCGGCGGTACGGATAGAAGGTCTGTGGAAGCGCTTCGGTGAGCAGATCGCCGTGTCGGGGATCGACCTGGAGCTGCCCGCGGGCAGGTTCGTCGGCCTGGTCGGGCCCAACGGCGCGGGCAAGACGACCACCTTGTCGATGGTGACCGGGCTGCTGCGCCCGGACCAGGGCCGGGTGGAGGTCGCCGGGCACGACGTGTGGCGCGACCCGGCCGCGGTGAAGTCCCGGATCGGGGTGCTCCCCGAGGGCATGCGCTTCTTCGAGCGGCTCTCCGGCCGGGAACTGCTCGGCTACATGGGCCGTTTGCGCGGGCTGCCGGGCGACGAGGTCGACAAGCGCGCGACGCAGCTGCTGGACGTCCTGGACCTGGCCGGTTCCCAGCACAAGCTGGTCGTGGACTACTCCACGGGCATGCGGAAGAAGATCGGCCTGGCGGCCGCGCTCCTGCACAACCCGGAAGTGCTGTTCCTCGACGAGCCGTTCGAGGGCGTGGACCCGGTCTCGGCGCAGATCATCCGCGGTGTGCTGGAGCGCTACACCGCCTCCGGCGCCACGGTCGTGTTCTCCTCGCACGTGATGGAGCTCGTGGAGTCGCTGTGCGACTGGGTCGCCGTGATGGCGGGCGGCCGGATCCGGGCCGCCGGCCCGCTGGCCGACGTACGGGGTGCGGCGCCCTCGCTGCAGAACGCGTTCCTCGAACTGGTCGGCGCGCACGGCCGCGACGCCGGTGAGGCGCTGGACTGGCTGGGCGGCGCACGATGACCACGGCCACTCCCGCGGCCCCGGCCGCCCCGGTGGCCGCCGACCCGGCCGCCGCGCCCTCGCTGACCTCGACGTTCGTCCGGCTGAAGCTGGCGCTGCTGCGCAACGGGCTCAGGGGATCGACCAAGCGCAAGGCCGCCTTCGTCAGTTCGGCCGTGTTCGCGCTGCTGGCCGCCGCGGTGGTGGTGCTCGTGCTGGCGCTGCTGCGCGGGCACGCGCACGCGGGCACCGCGGTGGTGGTGCTGGCCGCGATCCTCGGTCTGAGCTGGGCGTTCATGCCGTTGTTCTTCGCGGCGGGGGACGAGACGCTCGACCCGTCGCGGCTGGTGATGCTGCCGTTGCGGCCGCGGCCGATGGTGCGGGCGCTGCTCGTGTCGTCGTTGGTGGGCATCGGCCCGTTCTTCACGCTCTGTCTGGCCGTCGGTTCGGTGGTGGCGGTGGCGGACGACGGGGCCGCCGTCGCGGCGGGGGTGCTCGCCGTGCCGCTGCTGCTGCTGGTGTGCGTGGCGCTGGCGCGGGCCGTCGCCACGGCCAACGTGCGGCTGCTGAACAGCCGCAAGGGACGGGACCTGGCGCTGCTCAGCGGTCTGCTGATCGCGGTCGGCGCGCAGCTGGCCAACTTCGCCAGCCAGCGGCTGACCCAGGCCGGCGGTCTGACCGCGCTGGAGCCGGTCGAGGCGGTCGTGCGCTGGCTGCCGCCGGCCACCGCCATCGGCATGGTGGACTCCGTGAGCGCGGGCGCGTACGGGCGGGCGGCGGTCCAGCTGGCCCTGACCCTGGCGGCGCTGGTGCTGCTGCTGTGGGGCTGGGAGCGCGGGCTGACCAACCTGATGGTCACCCCCGACGGCTCGACCCTCGCCGCGGCCGGGCCGGAGAAGGAGCGGGCGACCGGCGGCGGGCTGTGGGCCCTGCTGCCGGGGGGCCGCACCGGCACGGTGATGCAGCGCACCCTGCGCTACGTCGTGCGGGACCCCAAGACCAAGTCGGCGTGGGTGACGGCGCTGGCCGTCGGCCTGATCGTGCCGGTCTTCAACGCCCTCCAGGGCACCGGCTCCGTGTACCTGGCGTGCTTCGGCGCGGGCATGCTGGGCGTGCAGATGTACAACCAGTTCGGCCAGGACACCTCGGCGTTCTGGATGGTCGCCCAGACCATGTCGTCCTCCCGGGACGCGTTCGTCGAACTGCGCGGCCGGGCCTACGCGCTGGGGCTGGTCACCGTGCCGTACACCGTCCTGGTCACGGCGGTCACGGCCGGGCTCGTGGGTGACTGGTCCGCGCTGCCGGAGGCCCTCGGCCTGGCGCTGGGGCTGCTCGGCGCGATGCTCTGCACGGGCGCGCTGGCCTCGGCGTACTACCCGTACTCGATCCCGTCGGAAGGCGCCTTCAAGAACGTCGCCCCCGGGCAGGCGGGGCTGGCGTGGGCCGGGATCTTCGGCGGCATGCTGTCGGCGGCGGTGCTGTGCCTGCCGCTGATCGCGCTGACGATCACGCTGCACGTGACGGATCTGCACGCGCTGCTGTGGCTGCTGCTCCCGGTGGGCGTCCTGTACGGGCTGCTCGCGACCTGGGTGGGGCTGAGGCTCGGCGCCCGGAAGGTCGCGACGAGCCTGCCGGAGATCCTGCAGGCCGTCAGCAAGGGATAGGCCGGCCGCTGCCCGCGGGGCGCTCGGGCCACCCGTCACGGGGGTGGGGTGGAACGGGCGACCGCGGGCAGCCGCGTCGGGGCGGAAGGTCAGGGGCCGGTCGGCACGGCCGTCAGGAAGGGTTCCAGGGCGGCGCGCCAGGCGGCCGGCTGGTCGTAGTGGAGGTAGTGGCCGGCGTCGGGGACCTCGGCGTACTGGCCGGCGGGCAGGACCCGGACCATCTCCTGGGCCTCGGCGCGGCCCAGCTCGCCGTCGAGGCCGCGGACGACCAGGGTCGGGCAGCGGACCTGGGCGAGCTCCTCCCAGTGCGCGTCGTGCACCCATGTCTCGCGGGCGACGAGCATCTGACGGCGGGAGAACAGCGGGCGCCAGCCGTCCTCGGCCTGGTGCATCACCTCGGCGAAGAAGGCGCCGCGGCCGGGGTTGGGGCGCTCCACCCAGGGGTCGTCCTCGCCGAACCAGCGGCGGGCGGCGTCCCGTGTGGGGAAGGGCAGCGGCCAGCGGCTGAACCACTCCTCCCACTGACGCTGCGAGGCCGCGCCGAGCGCGGAGGCCCGCATGTCGCAGATGACCAGGGCCCGGACGAGGTCGGGGCGGCGGGCGGCCAGCTGCCAGGCGGTCAGGGCGCCCATGGAGTGGCCGACGAGGGTGACGGGGGCCAGGCCCAGCTGCTCGACGGTGGCCTCGGCGTCGGCGACGAAGGCCTCACGCGTGTACGGGCCGGCTGCGGGCCGCTCGCTCTGGCCGTGCCCGCGCTGGTCGAGGGCGACGACGCGGTGGCCGGCGGCGAGCCAGCTCGCGGTGCCGGCCCAGTGGAAGGCGCGGCCCATCAGACCGTGGAGTAAGAGGACGGCCGGGCGCGGGTCACCGGCCGCGTCGGGCGGCTCCGCCCGGGCCGGGAGGCCGGCCGCGGCGGGCTTGCGCAGGCCCGGCCCCGTGGCCTGGCGGGGTGGCGCGGAGTCCGCTTCACGGAACTCCCAGGCCGCCAGGCGCACGCCGTCGGCCCCTGTCACATCGAAGCGCTGTACCACCGCAGATGCACCCCCTTGGCTCCCGCCCAGACTATCGAACCCGCATTCGAAAACGGCTTTCTCGCCGCCAACACCGCTCTTTCGAGTGACCTTGCTCAAGGATTGGCCGCCGCTGCCGAGGGGAGATCTTCATCGGGAGGCGGGCCGCTCGGGGAAGACGGTCCGAGGGGAAGACCCTGAGAGCTCGGGGCTCCGGGTCGACTGGGGAGGACCGGTCCCGGCGCCGCAAGGCGCCGGGACCATCACTACCCACAAATGCGCCGGCTCAGCGCTTCGCCACGAAAACGTGCGAGGCGATCTCGGGCTCCAGCTCGGCGGCCTCGCCGCCACTGCCCACGAGCACCCCGCCGGGCGACTCGGTCACGCTGACCACCGACCCGGGCTGCACGCCCGCCCGGCGCAGCGTGTACATCAGCTGGGCGTCCGTCTGGATCGGCTCGCCGATCCGGCGCACGACCACGGTCTTGCCCTCCGTGCCGGGGTCCAGCTCCGACAGGCTGACCATGCTGTCGTCGAGGAACGGGTCGGCCTCGGCCTTCTCGCCGAGCTCCTCCAGGCCCGGGATCGGGTTGCCGTACGGCGACTCGGTCGGGTGGCGCAGCAGCTCCAGCACCCGCCGCTCCACCGCCTCGCTCATCACGTGCTCCCACCGGCACGCCTCGGCGTGGACCTGCTCCCACTCCAGGCCGATCACGTCGACGAGCAGGCATTCCGCCAGGCGGTGCTTGCGCATGACGCGGGTGGCCAGGCGGCGGCCCTCCTCGGTCAGCTCCAGGTGCCGGTCGCTGGCCACGGCCACCAGGCCGTCGCGCTCCATGCGGGCGACCGTCTGGCTGACCGTCGGCCCGCTCTGGTCGAGCCGCTCGGCGATCCGGGCGCGCATGGGGACCACACCTTCCTCCTCCAGCTCAAGGATGGTGCGGAGATACATCTCCGTGGTGTCGATCAGTCCGGACATTCGTGCCCCTCGGATTTTTCGTGCGCTGGCCCTGCCCCAATTCTGACGCATCGGGCCGACAACCGTCCCGAGCCTGAGCGGTCCGGGCCGTCGGTCCACGGATTGACGTCCGTATTGACACGCCCTTGGTACAGACCGCACGGTGAGCGGCGGACCGCGACGCACCCGATCACTGGAAGGACCCTCGGCGCATGGGCGAGAGCAAGCTGGCCGGTCAGTTCTTCGACGCCGCCATCGGGCTGCTGCAGCGGGTCCGCGAGGAGGAGGAGGCGGCGATCGCCGCCGCCGGGGCGGCCGTGGCGGACGCCGTCGCCGCCGGCAACCGGCTGTTCGCCTTCGGCGCCGGCCACTCGTCGCTGCCCGCGCAGGACGTGGTGTACCGGGCCGGCGGGCTGGCCGTGATGAACTTCCTGGCCGTGCCCGGCACCGCCGGGGTCGACGTCATGCCCGCCACCCTCGGCAGCGCGCTGGAACGGGTGGACGGACTGGCCGGGGCGGTGCTGGACAGCAGCCCGGCCGGGGCGGGCGACGTCCTCGTGGTCATCTCGCTGTCCGGGCGCAACGCCCTGCCGGTGGAGATGGCGATGAACGCGCGGGCGCTGGGCCTGAAGGTCATCGGGGTGACGTCGCTGGCGTACGCCGAGGGCACGCGGTCGCGGCACGTGTCGGGGACGTTCCTGAAGGACCACTGCGACATCGTCGTCGACAGCAAGATCGCGGTCGGCGACGCCGAACTGACCGCGGACGGCATCGACGCGCCGTTCGCCCCGGCGTCGACCGTGGTCACGAGCGCCATCATGCAGGCGGTCATGGCCGCGGCCGCGGGCGACCTGGCCGCCCGGGGCCTGGAACCGCCGCTGCTGCGCTCGGGCAACGTCGACGGCGGCCACGAATGGAACGGCCGCGTGATGTCCCAGTACCGCGACCGCATCTTCTTCCGGCACTGATCCGCCGCGGCCCCGCCCGTCAGGGGCCCGGGGGGCGCGGGGAGAGGGAGGAGGCGAGGTCCATGTCCTCGGCCACTCGGGCCGCCACCTCCTCGGCGTAGGCGGCGTCCGCGCGGTCGAAGACGGGGCGGGAGGCCGCCCGGGCGAAGGTGAGGACGCCCAGGGTGCGGCCGCGGCTGCGCAGGACCGTGCACAGGGCGTGGACGGTGCCCGCGGGCCAGTGGCGGGTACCGGCCCAGGCGGGGGCGTCCTCCCCGCGCGGGACGCTGCTGCGGACCGGGCCCAGGCGGTCCAGGGCCTGGAGGGCGGGATGCCCCTCGGGGTAGCGGACCGGGATGGCGCCGGGCTCCGGCAGGAGGGACACGGGCCCGGCCGAGCCCGAGGGCCAGTCGGCCACCCTGACCAGCCGTTCGCCGCAGACCGAGTCGACGAGGGCGTGGTCGGCGAACCCGGCCAGCGCGAACTCCAGCCGGACGGCCGCGGCCTCGGCCGGGTCCTCGCACTCGGCGGCGGCCCGCCCGGACCGGTGCAGCTGCTGGGAACGGAACCGCAGCTGGGCGGCGTCCAGCTGGACCTGCCGGGCCTCGGTGACGTCCTGGAACAGCCAGCCCACCCCGAGCGGGACGGGCTCCTCCGCCAGCGGCGAGGCCAGCCGCAGGAACCCGCACCGCCAGCAGCGCCTGCGTTCGCCCTCCGGCGTGCGGACCGACACCCACAGCTCCACCGGCGCCGGCGGCGCCCCCTCGGCCAGCACGTGCTGCAGCGCGCCCTCCAGCTCCTCCACGCCCTGCGCCAGCAGCTCGCCCAGCGGCCGGCCCAGCAGGGCCGTGCGCCCCATCCCGAAGGCCCGCGCCGCGTGCGTGTTGACCACCGCCGGCCGCAGGTCCACGTCGACGAGCACCACGCCCCAGGACGCGTCGTCCATCAGGGCCTCGCTCAGCGCGATCGACCGCTCCAGGTCGATCTGCGCGTGCACCTCGCTGAAGGCGCAGTACACCCCGGCCGGCTTCCCGTCGGCCCCGGGCACCCCGGCCGACTGGGTCCGTACCAGCACCCGCCCGCCGTCCTTGGTGACCAGCGCGAACTCGTGCACCTGCCGCCCGGGGCCCTCCTGGGCGGCCATCAGCTGGGCCTCGACCTCCTGGGCGTCGGCCTCCCGAGCCGCCCAGCCCGCGAACCCGCGGCGCCCGACCGCCTCCGCGGCCGTCCAGCCCAGGATCCGCTCCGCCTCCCGGTTCCAGTGCGTGACCACGCCGTCGGCGTCGAACGCGCACAGCGCCGCGTCCATGCCGTCCAGCAGCGCGGCCAGCAGTTCCTCGGTGGTCTCACTACGTCCGGAAGCACTCACCTGGCACCCCCTGCAGGTGTTCGCGTGTGCGGCACGTCAGATCATTGAACTGGAACGTGACGCAGCCCACACCGCATTCCCCCGATTCCCCCAGAATAAATCGGTTGAGGCCCCCGGAACGGGCTCCTAGTGTGGGGCGTACACGAGAAGGGAGGTGGTTCCGGAAATGTATGGCAACCGGACGCGTGAGGTGGCTGCGGGCTAGGGCCCGTCGTCTCAACGCACCCAGTGCTGTGCCGGCGGAAACCGCTGGCCAATCCCAAGCAGTCACCCGACCCGCGGGCTCGCCGGTACGTCCGGCCGGCTCCTCTTTCCTGCAGGAGAGGACCCGAGCCCGCGGGTCGTCTGCGTCTCCGGGACAGGCGCTCGCCGTCTACGGGCACAGGCGCTCGCCGTCTAGGGGCACAGGCGCTCGACGCGCCACGCGTCGTCGTCGCGGACGTAGCGCAGCCGGTCGTGCAGCCGGTTCTCGTGGCCCTGCCAGAACTCGACCTCGTGCGGGACGACGCGCAGTCCGCCCCACTCCGGCGGCACCGGCACCTGCTCCCCCTCCGGGTAGCGCTCCGCGAGCTCGGCGTAGCGCCGGTCCAGCTCCGCGCGCGAGGCGATGACCCGCGACTGCTCGCTGGCCCACGCCCCCAGCTGGGAGCCGTGCGGCCGGGAACGGAAGTACGCGGCGGTCTCGTCGCGGCCGGTGCGGGCGGCGGTGCCCCTCACCACGACCTGGCGGGCGATGGAGTGCCAGGGGAAGAGCAGGGCGACGTGCGGGTTCTCGGCGATCTCCCGCGCCTTGCGGGAACCGTAGTTGGTGAAGAAGACGAACCCGCGGTGGTCGAACTGCTTCAGCAGCACGGTGCGGGAGCTGGGCCGGCCGTCCGCGGTCGCGGTCGAGACGACCATGGCGTTGGGCTCGAAGACGTGCGCGTTGGCTGCCTGCCGGAACCACAGGGCGAACTGCTCCATGGGGTCCGCGGCGAGCCCGTCCTCGCCGAGGATCTCGGAGCGGTACTGCTTGCGCATGACGGCGGGGTCAAGGTCGTGGGCGGTCACCCGGCCATCCTGCCGTAGGGCCGACCGATGGGGTGTGCCGTATGTCACGCTTCCGCACATCAAGCGGAACCGACAAAATCTTGGGGCCGGTCCGCTGGTCCCCGCACGGGTGACGGGCGGCCCTGCCGGGCATCAACGGGGATGACCGCGCCGGACCGCGAATCACGCCGGGAGCCGCGCGTGTTCGCACTACCTGAGGAGCCGCCTGATGTCCGACTTCGTACCCGGACTCGAAGGGGTCGTCGCGTTCGAGACGGAGATCGCCGAGCCCGACAAGGAAGGCGGAGCCCTCCGCTACCGGGGCGTCGACATCGAAGACCTGGTCGGTCACGTCTCCTTCGGGAACGTGTGGGGCCTGCTGGTCGACGGTGCCTTCAACCCCGGCCTGCCGGCCGCCGAGCCCTTCCCGATCCCCGTGCACTCCGGGGACATCCGTGTGGACGTGCAGTCCGCCCTCGCGATGCTCGCCCCGGTGTGGGGCCTGAAACCGCTGCTGGACATCGACGAGGCCACCGCCCGCGACAACCTGGCGCGGGCCGCGGTCATGGCACTGTCCTACGTCGCCCAGTCGGCCCGCGGCCAGGGACTGCCGATGGTGCCGCAGCGCGAGATCGACAAGGCCGAGTCCGTCGTGGAGCGGTTCATGATCCGCTGGCGCGGGGAGCCGGACCCGGCGCACGTCAAGGCGGTCGACGCCTACTGGACCTCCGCGGCCGAGCACGGCATGAACGCCAGCACCTTCACCGCCCGGGTCATCGCCTCGACCGGCGCCGACGTCGCGGCCGCCCTGTCGGGTGCGGTCGGCGCCATGTCGGGCCCGCTGCACGGCGGCGCGCCCTCGCGTGTGCTGGGCATGATCGAGGAGATCGAGCGCACCGGCGACGCCGAGGCGTGGGTGAAGAAGGCCCTGGACCGCGGCGAGCGCCTGATGGGCTTCGGGCACCGCGTCTACCGCGCCGAGGACCCGCGCGCCCGGGTGCTGCGCCGTACGGCCAAGGAGCTGAACGCGCCGCGCTACGAGGTCGCGGCGGCGCTGGAGAAGGCGGCGCTGGCCGAGCTGCACGCCCGCCGGCCCGACCGGGTGCTCGCCACCAACGTGGAGTTCTGGGCGGCGATCATGCTGGACTTCGCCGAGGTCCCGGCGCACATGTTCACCTCGATGTTCACCTGCGCCCGCACCGCGGGCTGGTCGGCGCACATCCTGGAGCAGAAGCGCACCGGCCGCCTGGTGCGTCCCTCGGCCCGCTACGTCGGCCCGGGCAAGCGCGACCCGCGCGACATCGAGGGCTACGCCGACATCGCCGGCTGAGCCGGCCGCACCCCAGGGCCCGTCCCGCACCGGACCTCCCGGCGCGGGGCGGGCTCCCTGCGTCGGGTGGGCTCAGGGCCGCCCGAGGGCCGTCTCGACGATGCGCGACCACTGGGCGACCACCCGGGCGCGGCGGCCGGCGTCGTCGGTGAGGACGTTGGCCAGGCCGAGCCCTCGGGCCATGTCGAGCAGGCCCTGGACGGTCTCGCGGACCCCGGGCACCGACTCGTCGGCGCCGAGCAGCTCGACGGCGATGCGGTGGGTCTCCCGGCCCACCTTGGCCTCCAGCTCGACGACGCGGGGACGCAGCTGCTCCTCGTTGGAGGCGGCCACCCACAGCTGCAGGGCGGCCCGGAACAGCGCCCCGGTGTAGAGGTCCACGAGCGCCTCGACCACGGCGGGGCGGGCGGCGGGACCGGCCGCGAAGAGCTCGCGCAGGGCGGCCGAGCGCTCCTCGGCGACGTGCTCGACGGCGGCGGTGAACAGGTCCTCGCGGGTCGGGAAGTGGTACTGGGCCGCGCCCCGGGAGACCCCGGCGCGCTCGGCGACGACGGCGACGGTGGAACCGGCCCAGCCCTGCTCGGCCAGGCACGAGACCGCCGCCTCCAGCAGGTGCCGGCGCGTCACCCGGCTCCGGGCCTGCTTGGGCGAGGACCCCTGCTTGGGCGAGGATCCCTGCTTCGCCCCCGCCACCTGCGGGCCGCCACTGCCCTGCCGCGCGTCGGTCACCGTGCCCATGACGGGTCCCGGCGCTCGAAGCGGGCGGTGAGGCCCTCCCGGGCCTCGGCGGAGCCGAAGACCCGCGCGGACAGCTCGGCCAGGGCCGCGCCGTCGCGGGCGAGGGCTTCCCGCACCGGCGCGGTGACCAGGCGCTTGGTCTCGGCCAGGGCCTCCGGGCCGGCTTTGCCCAGCCCGGCGAGGACCGGGGCCAGGGCCGCGTCGACGTCCTGCGCGTGCAGGGTGAGCAGGCCGATCCGGACCGCCTCGGCCGCGTCGAACGGCTCGGCGGTCAGGAAGTAGCGGGCCGCCGCGCGGGGGTCGAGGCGGGGCAGCAGCGGCGCGGAGATCACGGCCGGGACCAGGCCCAGGTGCGTCTCCGTGAAGGCGTACGTCGAACCGGGCCCCGCGGCGGCGAGGTCGCAGACGCCGAGCAGGCCGAGGCCGCCGGCCCGGACATGGCCGGTGACCCGGGCGACCACCGGCTTCGGCAGGTCGGTGATCTCGCGCAGCAGCGCCAGGAAGTCGGCCGGGTCGCAGGGCGAGGCGAGGTCGGCGCCCGCGCAGAAGGTGCCCCCGGTGTGGGTGAGCACGACCGCCCGGGCCTGCGGGTCCGCCCCCGCCGCGGCCAGGGCGGCGCGCAGCTCGCCGACGAGGGTCGCGGAGAGCGCGTTGCGGTTGGCCGGTGAGTCGAGCGTGAGCGTGGTGATGCCGTGCGCGTGCGCGGCGTTGACGACCGATTCCACGGCCGCTCCTCCCTTGCGGTCCGGGCCGGCCGGGACGGTGGCGGCTGCCACCGCCCCGGCGGGCGGGTGCGGTGCCGGGCCGTACGCCTAGTACGACTTGGGCAGGCCCAGGGTCTGGTGCGAGACGAAGTTGAGGATCATCTCGCGGCTGACGGGGGCGATCCGGGCGACCCGGGCGGCGGTCACCAGGGCGCCCAGTCCGTACTCACGGGTGAGGCCGTTGCCGCCCAGCGTGTGGACGGCCTGGTCCACCGCCCTCGCACAGGCCTCGCCGGCAGCGTACTTGGCCATGTTCGCGGCCTCGCCCGCGCCCATGTCGTCCCCGCTGTCGTAGAGGTGGGCGGCCTTCGCCATCATCAGGCGGGCCAGTTCGAGCTCGATGTGCGCCTGCGCCAGCGGGTGGGCCACGGCCTGGTGGGCGCCGATGGGCTCCTTCCACACCTGCCGGGTACGGGCGTAGTCCACGGCCCGGCCCAGGGCGTAGCGGCCCATGCCGATGGCGAAGGCGGCGGTCATGATCCGCTCCGGGTTCAGCCCGGCGAACAGCTGCAGCAGCCCCGCGTCCTCTTCGCCGACCAGCGCGTCGGCGGGCAGCCGTACGTCGTCCAGGACGAGCTCGAACTGCTTCTCGGCAGCCTGGATCTCCATGTCGATCACCGAACGGGTGAATCCCGGAGCGTCCCGCGGGACGATGAACAGGCACGGCTTGAGCGCGCCCGTGCGGGCGTCCTCGGTCCGGCCGACGATCAGGGTGGCATCGGCGATGTCCACCCCGGAGACGAACACCTTGCGCCCGCTCAGCAGCCAGTCGTCGCCGTCGCGGCGGGCGGTGGTGGTGATCCGGTGGGAGTTCGAGCCCGCGTCCGGCTCGGTGATGCCGAAGGCCATGGTGCGGCTGCCGTCGGCCAGACCCGGCAGCCAGGCGCGCTTTTGCTCCTCGGTCCCGAACCGGGCGATGACCGTGCCGCAGATCGCGGGCGAGACGACCAGCATCAGCAGCGGGGAGCCGGCGGCGCCCAGCTCTTCGAGCACGATGGCGAGTTCGGCGATGCCGCCGCCCCCGCCGCCGTACTCCTCGGGCAGGTTGACGCCGAGGTAGCCGAGCTTGGCGGCGTCGGCCCACAGCTCGTCCGGATGGCGGCCCTCGCGGGCGGTCCGGGCCAGGTACTCACGGCCGTAGCGCCGGCCGAGGGCGGCGACGGCGGCGCGCAGGGCGGCGTGCTCTTCGGATTCGATGCCGGGTGTGGTGCTCATGCGTGCGGTTCCTCCTGGACGACGGCGAGCAGGGCACCGACCTCGACCTGGTGGCCGGGTGCGGCGTGGAGCGCGGTGAGCGTGCCGGAGGCGGGCGCGAGGATGCGGTGCTCCATCTTCATGGCCTCCAGCCAGAGCAGCGGCTGTCCGGCGCTGACCGGGACCCCGGGGGCGAGGCCCTCGGCGACCCGGACGACGGTGCCGGGCATGGGAGCGAGCAGGGAGCCGGGTTCGGTGCGGTCCTGGGGGTCGGCGAACCGCGGCTGTGGAAGCAGGGTGTGGGCGCCGAACGGCGAGTCGACGTAGACCTCCGTCCTGTTCGAATTTTGTTTCACGTGGAACACCCGCTGGACGCCGTCCTGTTCGAGCACCACGCGGTCGGCGGAGACGCCCAGGACGCGCACGTCGTCCCGCCCCTCGGGGCGCGGCCCCTGCCGGGTGTGCCGGTACGCCACCTCGTACGAGCTGCCGTCGGCGGTCCGGTAGTGGCGGGTCTGCGGCTGGGAGGGGACGTTGCGCCAGCCGCCGAGCCGGGCGGTGAGCGGGGCGTCCGGCGCCGGGACGGTGCCGGCGAGGGCGGCGGCCAGGGCGGCGAGAGCGGTGCCGCCCGCCGCGTCCGGGGCCTCGGCGGTGAGGGCGTCGAGGTGGCGGTCGTAGAAGCCGGTGTCCAGGTGCGCGGCCACGAACTCCGGGTGGCGCAGGGAGCGGACGAGCAACTCGCGGTTGGTGGTCAGGCCGTGCACCCGCGCCCGGGACAGCGCGCGGGCCAGGACCCGGACGGCCTCGGCCCGGGTGGGGGCATGGGCGACGACCTTGGCGAGCAACGGGTCGTAGTGGACGCCCACGGTGTCCCCGGCGGCGAACCCGGTGTCCACGCGGACCCCGCCCGGGACGTCCAGGGTGTGCAGGACACCGGTCTGCGGGCGCCAGTCCCGGGCCGGGTCCTCGGCGTACAGACGGGCCTCGACGGCGTGCCCGAAGGGCTGCGGCGGCCGCGCCGGCAGCGGCTCGCCCTCGGCGATCCGCAGTTGCAGGGCCACGAGGTCCACGCCGAAGACGGCCTCGGTGACGGGGTGTTCCACCTGCAGGCGGGTGTTCATCTCCAGGAAGTACGGGCGCCCGTCGGCGGTGACGAGGAACTCGACGGTGCCCGCCCCCCGGTACGACACCGCGCGGGCGGCCGCGACGGCGGCCTCGTGCAGGGTGGCGCGCAGGGCCTCGGACAGGCCGGGGGCCGGGGCTTCCTCGACGACCTTCTGGTGGCGCCGCTGGAGGGAGCAGTCGCGGGTGCCCAGGGCCCAGACGGTGCCGTGGGCGTCGGCGAGGACCTGCACCTCCACGTGCCGGCCGCGTTCGACGTAGGGCTCGGCGAAGACCTCGCCGTCGCCGAAGGCGGAGCGGGCCTCGGCGGCCGCCGCCGCCAACTCGTCCTCCAGCGCCTCCAGCTCCCGTACGACGCGCATCCCGCGGCCCCCGCCGCCCGCGGCGGCCTTGAGCAGCAGCGGGAGGTCGGACGCGGTTGCGGCCAGCGGGTCCACGGGATCGAGCAGGGGCACCCCGGCGGCCCGCATCAGCTTCTTGGCACGGGTCTTGGAGGCCATGGCCTCGATCGCCTCGGGCGGCGGGCCGACCCAGACCAGCCCGGCGTCCTGGACGGCCCGGGCGAAGGCGGCGTTCTCGGAGAGGAAGCCGTAGCCCGGGTGCACGGCGTCGGCGCCGGCGGCGAGGGCCGCCGCGATCACCAGGTCGCCGCGCAGATAGGTGTCGGCGGGGGCCGCGCCGGGCAGCCGGACCGCCGCGTCGGCCTCGCGTACGTGCAGGGCGGTGGCGTCCGGGTCGGAGTGCACGGCGACGGTGTCCAGGCCCAGGGCACGGGCGGTGCGCAGGACGCGGACGGCGATCTCCCCGCGGTTGGCGACGAGCAGCCGGGACAAGGGGGTGGCCGGGTTCGGGTTCGGGTTCGCGGTCATGGGCCTCACATCCGGAAGACGCCGAAGCCGCCGCGGGCGCCCTCGACGGGGGCGTTGTGGACGGCCGACAGGCACAGGCCGAGGACGGTGCGGGTGTCGCGCGGGTCGATGACCCCGTCGTCGTAGATCCGCCCGGACAGGAACATCGGCAGCGACTCCGACTCGATCTGCGCCTCGACGAAGGCGCGCATGCCGGCGTCCTGCTCCTCGTCGTACGGCTGCCCCTTCGCGGCGGCCGACTGCCGGGCGACGATCGACAGCACCCCGGCGAGCTGCTGGGGGCCCATGACGGCCGACTTGGCGCTGGGCCAGGCGAACAGGAAGCGGGGCTCGTAGGCCCGGCCGCACATGCCGTAGTGGCCGGCGCCGTAGGAGGCGCCGATGAGTACGGACAGGTGCGGGACACGGGAGTTGGAGACCGCGTTGATCATCATCGAGCCGTGCTTGACGATGCCGCCCTGCTCGTACTCCTTGCCGACCATGTAGCCGGTGGTGTTGTGCAGGAACAGGAGCGGGATGTCGCGCTGGTTGGCCAGCTGGATGAACTGGGCCGCCTTCTGGGACTCCTCGCTGAACAGCACGCCCTGCGCGTTGGCCAGGATGCCGACGGGGTAGCCGTGCAGGGCGGCCCAGCCGGTGACCAGGCTGGTGCCGTAGAGCGGCTTGAACTCGTCGAAGTCCGAGGCGTCCACGATCCGGGCGACGACCTCGCGGGGGTCGAACGGGGTCCGCAGGTCGGAGGGCACGATGCCGAGCAGTTCCTCCGGGTCGTACAGGGGCTCGGGGGCGGGGCCCGGATCGGGGTACGGCTTGCGGTGGTTCAGCCGCGCGACGATCCGGCGGGCCTGGCGGATCGCGTCCTGCTCGTCCACGGCGTAGTGGTCGGCGAGGCCCGAGGTGCGGGCGTGCATGTCGGCGCCGCCGAGCGACTCGTCGTCGCTCTCCTCGCCGGTGGCCATCTTGACCAGCGGCGGGCCGCCGAGGAACACCTTCGACCGGTCCTTGATCATGACGGTGTGGTCGGACATGCCGGGGATGTACGCGCCTCCGGCGGTGGAGTTGCCGAAGACCACGGCGACGGTCGGGATCCCGGCGGCCGAGAGCCGGGTCAGGTCGCGGAAGATCGCCCCGCCCGGGATGAAGATCTCCTTCTGGGAGGGCAGGTCGGCACCGCCGGACTCGACCAGGCTGATCACCGGCAGCCGGTTGGCGAGGGCGATCTCGTTGGCGCGCAGCGCCTTCTTCAGCGTCCACGGGTTGCTGGCGCCGCCGCGGACGGTCGGGTCGTTGGCCACGACCACGCACTCGACGCCCTCGACGGTGCCGATGCCGGTGACCATCGAGGCCCCGACCGGGTAGTCGCTGCCCCAGGCGGCCAGCGGGGACAGCTCCAGGAACGGCGTGTCGGGGTCCAGCAGCAGCTCGACCCGCTCCCGGGCCAGCAGCTTGCCGCGGGCGCGGTGCCGCTCGGTGTACTTGGGGCCGCCGCCGGCCAGCGCCTTGGCGTGCTCGTCCGCCAGGGCGGCGAGCCGTTCCAGGGCGGCCTCGCGGTGGGCGAGGTGTTCGGGGCCGCGGGGGTCCAGCGTGGTGGCGAGGCGGGTCACGGGCCGACCTCCGGGTGCGGGAGCAGGTGGGTGGGGATGTCGAGGTGGCGGGCCCGCAGCCACTCGGCCAGGGCCTTGGCCTGCGGGTCGAAGCGGGGCGCCGAGGCCGCGCCGGCGCCGAGCAGGCCGGGCAGGAGGAAGTTCAGGGCGCGCAGGCCGGGCAGGGCGTGGCGCTCGACGGGCAGGAGGCGGGCCTCGGGGAGCAGTTCCTTGAGCGCGGCGGGCGTGAGCGTGGCCTCCAGCCAGGCGTAGGCCTCGTCCGTCTCGACCCAGACGCCGAGGTTGGCGTCGCCGCCCTTGTCGCCGCTGCGGGCTCCGGCCACCAGGCCCAGCGGGGCGCGGGTGGTCTCCGGGGCTCCGCCCCCGTGCCGCCGCGCCGGTGGGGCGGGCGGGTCGGGCGGGTGCGGGAGGCGGGGCGGGTGCGGGTGCGGGAGGGGCTGGGGCTGGGGCTGGGGCTGGGGGCCCGGCCGGGCCGCCGGCCCCCCGGGAAGCCCGTCCCCGGGAAGCCCGTCCCCGGACCTTCCGGCGACCGCGTCCCCCGCCCCCCGGGTGGCGATGGCCAGCCTGGTCCCGTCCGCCAGGACCACGGTGTGGGGCACGGTCCCCACCGGGACGTGGGCGGTGTCGAAGACGCCGTATGGCTGGGGCGGGGCCGGCGGGGCGGTGACGTGGAAGCCCGGGTAGCTGGCCAGGGCCAGTTCGACGGCGGAGGAGGTCAGGGCGCGGCCCACGCGGTCGGGGTCGGGGTCGCGGACGACCAGGCGGAGCAGGGCGCTGGCCGTCTCCTCGGTCCGGGCGTCCGGACGGTCGGTGCGGGCCAGGGTCCATTCGGCCGTGGCCAGGCCTTCCAGGGCCGGGGCGAGCTGGGCGCGCACCAGGGCCGCCTTCGCCTCGATGTCCAGGCCGGTCAGGACGAACGTGACCTCGTTGCGGTGGCCGCCGATCCGGGTGATGCCCACCTTGAGGGTGCCGGGCGGGGCCTCGCCGCGTACGCCCTCGATCCGGACCCGGTCCGGTCCGTCCGGCCGGAGCCGGACCGTGTCGAGCCGGGCGGTGACGTCGGGGCCGAGGTAGCGCGGGCCCTGGGTCTCGTACAGCAGTTGGGCGGTGACGGTGCCGACGGTCACCGCTCCCCCGGTGCCCGGGTGCTTGGTGATCACCGCGCTGCCGTCGGCCTCGATCTCGGCGAGCGGGAAGCCGGGGCGGCGCACGTCGTGCCGTGTGAAGAAGGCGTAGTTGCCGCCCGTGGCCTGGGTGCCGCACTCCAGCACGTGCCCGGCGACCACGGCGCCCGCCAGCCGGTCGTGGTCGTCCGGCGACCAGTCGAACCACCAGGCCGCGGGCCCCGACACCAGCGCCGCGTCGGTGACGCGGCCGGTGACGACGACGTCCGCGCCGGCGCGCAGGGCCGCCGTGATGCCGGCGCCCCCGAGGTAGGCGTTGGCGGTGAGGGCGCCCGCGCCGTACGGCATCAGGTCGTCGCCCTCGACGTGGGCGACGGTCACGGGCAGCTGCAGCTTCGCGGCCAGCGCGCGGACGGCGTCGGCCAGTCCGGCCGGGTTGAGCCCGCCCGCGTTGGTCACCAGGCGCACGCCCCGCTCGTGGGCGAGGCCGAGGGTGTCCTCCAGCTGGCGCAGGAAGGTGCGGGCGTACCCGAGTTCGGGGTTCTTCAGCCGGTCGCGGCCGAGGATGAGCATCGTCAGCTCGGCGAGGTAGTCGCCGGTCAGGACGTCCAGCGGGCCGTCCTCCAGCATCTCGCGCACGGCGCAGAAGCGGTCGCCGTAGAAACCCGAGGCGTTGCCGATCCGCAGCACCCCGCGCGCTCCGCCCGTCATCGGGCCGCTCCCGGCTCCCGGCCGGTGCCGGGCGGACCCGCGAAGGCCTGGGCGAGGTCGAGCCAGCGGTCGGCGTCCGCGCCGGTGGCCTCGACGGCGAGGTCGGCGCGGTGGGCCCGCCGAGTGACCAGGAGGCAGAAGTCGAGGGCGGGGCCGGTGACGCGCTGGGCCGCGTCCGGCGGCCCGTACGCCCAGACTTCGGCCGAGCCGGGCGCGGTGAGCTCCACCCGGAACTCCTCGGCGGGCGCGGGCAGTCCGCGCACCGAGAAGGCGTAGTCGCGGGTCCGTACGCCGATCCGGGCGACGTGGCGCAGCCGGTCGGTGGGCGTACGGCGCACCCCGAGGGCGTCGGCGACGTCCTGGCCGTGCGCCCAGGTCTCCATCAGTCGGGCGCCGGCCATCGACGCGGCCTTCATCGGCGGCCCGTACCAGGGGTACCGGACGTCCGGCGAGGCCGCGGCCAGCGCCGCGTCCAGGGCCGCGCGGCCGGCGCGCCAGCGGGCGAGCAGCTCGGCGGGCGGGAGGGCGGCGCCCTCGGCGGCCCCGTCGTCCACGAAGGTCTCGGGCGAGCGGAGGGCCTCGGCCACCATCGCGCCGAAGGCGTCGGCGTCGGTGAGCGCGAGCCGCGCGGCCCGGTCGGTCCAGGCCAGGTGGGCGATCTGGTGCGCGACCTGCCAGCCGGGGGCCGGGGTCGGGCGGGCCCAGTCGCCCGGCGGCAGGTCCGCCACGAGGCGGTCGAGCTCCTGGCTCTCCGCGCGCAGATCGGCGTAGACGGCCAGGGCCGCAGGGGCGGGCGGGGCGGACGGTGCGGACGGTGCTGGTGGTACGAGCGGTTCGGGCACGGATGTGCTCCCCTCGGTGACCCCGGGACACGACGGCGTGAGGGGCAGCGTGGCAGCGCCCGAGAAAACAAGCAAGCATGCTTGCATGATTTCGGCCGCGGGACCGGCCCTGGAGGCGACCTCGGAGTGACCGTCGGAGGCGGAATTCCCGAGCGGGCCTCAGGACCGGACTTCCGGAGCAGGCCTCAGGAACGGACCGCCGGAGCAGACCTCAGGGGCAGACCTCAAGGGCAGACCTCAGGAACGGACCCCCGGAGCAGACCTCAGGGGCAGGCCTCAGGAACGGACCGCCCGAGCGGGCCTCAGGAGCGGACCGCGCCCATGCTGGCCGCGACGACCAGGGCGATCGCCAGGGCGTCCGTGGCGGACAGGGCCTGGTGCAGGACCAGGAAGCCGGCCGTCGCCGCGATGGCCGGCTCCAGGCTCATCATGATCGCGAAGGTCGGCGCCGGGAGCCGGCGCAGCGCCAGCATCTCCAGCGTGTACGGCAGGACGGACGACAGCACCGCGACACCCGCGCCCAGCGCCAGCGTGCCGGGCACCAGCAGTTCGGCCCCGGCCTCGGCGATGCCGAACGGCAGCGAGAGCACGGCCGCCACCGCCATCGCCAGGGCGAGGCCGTCGGCCTGCGGGAAGCGGCGGCCGGTGCGCGCGCTGAAGACGATGTACGCCGCCCACATCGCGCCCGCGGCCACGGCGAAGGCCGCGCCGACCAGGTCCAGCGAGCCGAATCCGCCGCCGTGCCCGGACAGCAGGGCCACGCCCGCCAGGGCGAGGGCGGCCCACAGGAGGTTGACCAGCCGGCGGGAGACGAGCACGGACAGGGCCAGCGGGCCGAGGACCTCCAGGGTGACGGCGGCGCCGAGCGGAATGCGGTCGACAGCCTGGTAGAAGAAACCGTTCATCGCGGCCATCGCCACGCCGAAGGCCACCACCGTGCCCCAGTCGGCGCGGCTGTGTCCCCGCAGCTTCGGACGGCACACCAGCAGCAGGACCACGGCGGCCGCGGCGAGCCGCAGGGTGACCACGCCGGTGGCGCCGGCCTTCGGCATGATCAGGACCGCGAGGGCGGCGCCGAACTGCACCGAGACGCCCGCGGCGAGCACCAGTCCGACCGGGCCGAGCGCGGCCACCGCGGCACGCCGCGGCGCCGGGCCGGCCGCGGGTGCGGGCGGGGCCGGGGCCAGGGCCGGACTGGCGGTCGTCTCGGGGGGCTGCGCGGCGGATACGGATCGGGCCATTCCACTAGGTTACGGCCGACGTAAGGACCATGAGCGCGTGTTTTGCCTTACATCGACGTGTCCCGGTCCCCCTCACGTCGACGTGCCCCGCTCCCCGCGCCCGCCCGCCGGCCGCCGCGCCTTCGCCCTACGCCCGCCCGCCCGGGCCGTCCAGCGCCTCGGCCAGGAGTTCCGCGAGGTGGCGGGGCCGGTGGTCGGTGAGGCCCGTGATCTGGGTCCGGCAGGAGAAGCCGTCGGCGAGGACCGCCGCCTCCGGGGCGGCCGCGCGCAGGGACGGCAGCAGTTGCTCCTCCGCGCAGGCCACCGAGACCTCGTAGTGGCCGGGCTCGAAGCCGAAGTTGCCCGCGAGGCCGCAGCAGCCCCCGCTGAGCGCGCCGGTCAGGCCGGCCCGGGCCCGCAGCCGGCGCTCGGCCGCGTCGCCCAGGACGGCGTGCTGGTGGCAGTGGGTCTGGCCGACGACCGGGCGGTCCAGGACGGGCGGGTCCCAGTGGGGGGCGTACTCCTCCAGGGTCTGGGCGAGGGTGCGGACCCGGGCGGCGAGGCGCGCTGCGCGGGGGTCGTCGGGCAGGAGGCGGGGGAGGTCGGTGCGCAGGGCCGCGGCGCAGCTGGGTTCGAGGACGACGACGGCCCCGGCCGGGTCGGCGTCCCCGAGGACGTCCAGGGTGCGCCGCAGGACGGACCGGGCGCGGTCCAGGCGGCCGGTGGACACGTAGGTCAGCCCGCAGCAGGGTCTGGCCGGAGGCAGGGCGGGGGTCAGGCCGGCCGCGGTCAGCACGCGGACCGCCGCGTGGCCGACCTCGGGAACGAGGTACTCCGTGAAGGTGTCCGGCCACAGCAGCACGCCGTGAGGAGCCGGGCCCGCGGCACCCGAGCGGCCCGCGGCACCCGAGCGGCGCGCCGCGACCGGCGGCGGCGCCGGGAAGGACCGGGTGAACGGCACCCGCGCCAGCCGCGGCAGCCTCCGCTGCGGTGTCAGCCCCGCCAGCCGGGCCGCGCCCGGCAGGCGGGCCGCCGCGTCGGCGAGGCGGGCCGCGCGAAGGGCGGAGATCAGGCGGAGCCAGGCGGGCAGACCGCCCAGGGTCCAGTGGGACAGCGGGCGCAGGCGGTGCTGGAAGTGGTGGTGGAGGAACTCCGCCTTGTAGGACGCCATGTCCACGCCCACCGGGCAGTCCCGGTGGCAGCCCTTGCAGGCCAGGCACAGGTCCAGCGCCTCGGCCACCTCCGCCGAGCGCCAGCCGTCGGTGATCACCTCGCCCGCGAGCATCTCGTGCAGCAGCCGGGCCCGGCCCCGCGTGGAGTGCCGCTCCTCCCGGGTGACCCGGTAGGACGGGCACATCACCCCCGGCCCCGGCGCGGTGGAGCGGCACTTGGCCACGCCCACGCACCGCGCCACCTCGCGGGCCAGCGGCTGCCCGGCCGGCAGCACGGAGAAGCGCAGGTTCTCGTCCAGCCGCGCCGGCCGGGCCAGCACACCGGGGTTCATGCCGCCCGCCGGGTCCCACACGTCCTTGTACGCGCCGAACAGCTCGACCACCTCGGCCCCGTACATCTTCGGCAGCAGCTCCGCGCGGGCCTGGCCGTCGCCGTGCTCGCCCGACAGGGAGCCGCCGTGCGCGACGACCAGGTCCGCCAGCTCCTGCGAGAAGGTCCGGAAGCGGGCCACGCCCGCCTCGCTGGCGAGGTCGAAGTCGATGCGGACGTGGACGCAGCCCTCGCCGAAGTGGCCGTAGGGGGTGCCGTGCAGGCCGTGCGCCGCCAGGAGGGACCGGAACTCCCTCAGGTACGCGCCCAGCCTCGGCGGCGGCACCGCGCAGTCCTCCCAGCCGGGCCAGGCGTCGCCGCCCCGCGCGGTGCGGGTCGCGGTGCCCGCCGCGTCCTCCCGGATCCGCCACAGGGCCCGCTGCCCGCCCGGGTCCGCGACCACCATGACGTCCACGGCGTCCGCGGTCCGGGCCAGGGCCCGGGCGGCTGCCTCGTCCGGCATCTCCACGAACAGCCAGGCCCCGCCCCGCGGCAGCCCGGCCGCGCCGCGCACCAGGTCGGCGGCCATGCCCTCCACGGTCAGCGGGCCGTGGGCGACGATCCCGGCCGCCGCGTCGGCCGCCGCGCTCTCGTCGGCGTACCCGAGGACGGCCAGGGCCGGTGCCCGGGGCGGTTCGACCAGGGCGACCACCGCCTCGGTCAGCACGCCGAGGGTGCCCTCGCTCCCGCAGAAGGCCCGGGCCACCTGCGTGCCCCGTTCGGGGAGCAGCGCGTCCAGCGCGTAGCCCGAGATCCGGCGCGGCAGCCGGCCGGTGTCCGGCAGGCCCGTGCGCAGCAGCGCCAGGTGGGTGCTGACCAGGTCGGACAGGCCGGGCGGGGCGCCCTGCCAGCCGCGGGCGATCCGGTGCCGGCCGCCGCCGTACGTGAGCACCTCCAGCTCCCGTACGTTGTCGGCGGTGGTGCCCCAGGCGACCGAGTGCGCGCCGCAGGCGTTGTTGCCGATCATGCCGCCGAGGGTGCAGCGGGAGTGCGTGGAGGGGTCGGGGCCGAAGGTGAGGCCGTACGGGCGCGCGGCGGCCCGCAGGGTGTCAAGGACCAGGCCGGGCTGGACCACGGCGGTGCGGGCCCGCGGGTCGAGGGAGAGCAGCGCGTTCATGTGGCGGGTCATGTCGAGCACCACGCCGGTGCCGGTGGCCTGCCCGGCGATCGAGGTGCCGCCGCCGCGCGGGACCACCGGCACGCCCGCCTCGCGGCAGACGTCCAAGGCCCTCGCCACGTCCTCGGCGTCCCGCGGGGCGACCACGCCGCGCGGCACCCGCCGGTAGTTGGAGGCGTCCATCGTGGTCAGGGCGCGCGCCGCCGCCCCGAAGTCCACCTCGCCGCGGACGGCGGCCCGCAGCGCCCGTTCGAGATCGCTCACGCTCACGCCCCCATCGTGCCCGTGCCGCGCCGCACCGTGCCGCGACCCACCGTCCCGCCGACCCGTCGTCTCATCGGGTGGACGCCGCGCGGATGCGCGGCGCGCGACCCGATACCCTCCGTCCGTGGCTGAGATCCAGATTCCCGCTGACATCAAGCCCGCCGACGGACGCTTCGGCGCGGGCCCCTCCAAGGTGCGGACGGAGGCGCTGGACGCCCTCGCCGCCACCGGTAGCTCCCTGCTCGGTACCTCCCACCGCCAGGCCCCGGTCAAGAACCTGGTCGGCTCGGTGCGGCAGGGCATCCGGGACCTCTTCTCCCTGCCCGAGGGCTACGAGGTGATCCTGGGCAACGGCGGCTCCACCGCCTTCTGGGACGTCGCGACGCACGGCCTCATCGAGCGGAAGTCGCAGCACCTGAACTTCGGCGAGTTCTCGTCCAAGTTCGCCAAGGCCGCCAAGCTCGCCCCGTGGCTGGACGAGCCGACCGTGATCTCCTCCGAGCCGGGCACCCACCCCGCGCCGAAGGCCGAGGCGGGCGTGGACGTGTACGCGTTCACGCACAACGAGACCTCCACGGGCGTCGCGGCCCCGATCGAGCGGGTCGCGGGCGCCGACGAGGGCGCGCTGGTGCTGGTCGACGCCACCTCCGGCGCCGGCGGTCTGCCGGTGGACATCACCCAGACGGACGTCTACTACTTCGCCCCGCAGAAGTCCTTCGCCTCCGACGGCGGCCTGTGGCTGGCGGCGTTCTCCCCGGCCGCCCTGGAGCGGGCGCAGCGCGTGCACGCGTCCGGCCGGCACGTGCCGGAGTTCTTCTCGCTGCCGACGGCGATCGACAACTCCCTGAAGAACCAGACGTACAACACCCCCGCCCTGGCCACGCTGTTCCTGCTGGACCAGCAGCTGAAGTGGATCAACGGGCAGGGCGGTCTGGACTGGGCGACCTCCCGTACGGCGGCCTCCGCGGGCGCCCTGTACGGCTGGGCCGAGGCCTCCAAGCACGCCACGCCGTTCGTGACGGACCCGGTCAAGCGGTCGTCGGTCATCGGCACGATCGACTTCTCCGACGACATCGACGCGGCGGCGATCGCCAAGGCGCTGCGCGCCAACGGCATCGTGGACACCGAGCCGTACCGCAAGCTCGGCCGCAACCAGCTGCGGATCGCGATGTTCCCGGCGATCGACCCGGCCGACGTCGAGGCCCTGACCGGCTGCATCGACTACGTGATCGAGCGCCTCTGACCCTGCGGCCCCACCGGTCCGCGACAGGCCCCGGCGACGGTTCGTCCGTCCCCCCGGGGCCTGTCCCCTGTGCGGGACGGGGACTCCAACGCGGTGGTGTTCGCGCACCTCACCGGCAAGGCGTGCGGGACCGGCCCGTCGCCCGCCGGGGTCCGGGCGCACGATACCTTCGGGGTCCCAGCATCAAGGAGGCAGCGGCGTGAGCGTGCGAGTGACGGCAGCCCCGGGCGGCGTCGACCCCTTCGGCACGGCCCGGTTGCGGCGCGGGGTGCTCGACGCGTGGGCCGCGTCCCCCGCCCGGTTCCGCGAGGACGCCAACGCCGAGGAGGACCTGGCGCTCGGCGGCTACCGCGACCGGCTCGTGGTCGAGCTGGCCCAGAACGCGGCCGACGCCGCCGCCCGCGCGGGGGTGCCGGGCCGGCTCCGGCTCACCGTGCACCCCGTCGAGGGCGGGCACCCGGTGCTCGCCGCCGCCAACACCGGTGCCCCGCTGGACGCCACCGGCGTCGAGTCGCTGAGCACCCTGCGGGCCTCCGCCAAGCGGGAGCCGGCCGCCGGGGCGGACGGGCAGTCCGTCGGCCGGTTCGGCGTCGGCTTCGCCGCCGTCCTCGCCGTCTGCGACGAGCCCGCCGTGCTCGGCCGGCACGGCGGCGTGCGCTGGTCCCTGGCCGAGGCGCGCGAACTGGCCGCCGAGACCGCCCGGCACAGCCCGGGCCTCGGCGACGAACTGCGCCGCCGCGACGGGCACGTACCGCTGCTGCGCCTGCCGCTGGCCGCCGAGGGCAGCGCGCCCGAGGGCTACGACACGGTGGTCGTGCTCCCGCTGCGGGACGCCGCCGCCGAGGACCTGGTGCGGCGGCTGCTCGCCGGGATCGACGACGCGCTGCTGCTGACCCTGCCCGGGCTGGCCGAGCTGGTGATCGAGACCCCGGAGGGGACCCGGACGCTGACCCGCCGCACCGACGGCGCGTTCACGGTCGTCGACGACAGCGCCGCCGGCGAGGTACGCCACTGGCGCACCGTCCGCCACAGCGGCACCATCGAGCCGGCGCTGCTCGCCGACCGCCCGGTGGAGGAGCGGCTGCGCCCGCACTGGACGGTCTCGTGGGCGGTGCCGGTGGACGCCGACGGCGCCCCGGTCCGCCCCGCGACCGCGCCCGTGGTGCACGCGCCCACCCCGACCGACGAACCGCTGGGCATCCCCGCCCTGCTCATCGCCACCCTGCCGCTGGACACCGCCCGCCGGCACCCGGCGCCCGGGCCGCTGACCGACTTCCTGGTGGCGCGCGCCGCCGACGCGTACGCCGAACTCCTCGGCGCCTGGCGGCCGGTGACCACGGCCCTGATCGACCTGGTGCCCGGACCGCTGGGCCAGGGCGCGCTGGACGGCGCCCTGCGGGCGGCGATCCTGGAGCGGCTGCCGCGCACCGCCTTCCTCGCGCCCGCGGCGCCGTCGGAGGAGCTGGTCGCGCTGCGGCCGTTCGAGGCCGAGGTCGTCGAAGGGGCCGGCGCCGAGACCGTGCAGGTCCTCGCCGAGGTCCTGCCCACGCTGCTGCCGGCGGGCCTGGAGCGCCGCTCCGAGCTGCGCGCGCTGGGCGTGGGCCGGCTGCCGCTGGGCGACGCGATCGAGCGGATCGCGGGCATCGACCGGTCCCCGCGGTGGTGGTACCGGCTCTACGACTCGCTGGCCGGGGTGGACCCCGACCGGCTGACCGGGCTGCCGGTGCCGCTGGCGGCGGACGCCGGCCCGGAGGGCGGGCCCGTCGGCGGCCCCGTCCGGGCCGCGATCGGGCCCCGTCACATCCTGCTGCCCGGGCCGGACACGCCCGCCGGACTCACCCGGATCGGCCTGCGGATCGCCCACCCGGACGCCGCGCACCCGCTGCTGGAGAAGCTCGGCGCGGTCCCCGCCAACCCGCGCGCGGTGCTCACCACCCCGCAGGTGCGGGCCGCCGTCGCGGCCTCCTTGGACGCCGGGGAGATCTGGGACGAGGACGCTCTGGACCCCGAGGAGCTGGCCGAGATCGTCCTCGGCCTGGTCCGCGACGCCGACCTGGCCCCCGGTGACGAGCCGTGGCTGGGCGCCCTCGCCCTGCCGGACGAGGAGGGCGAACTCGCCCCCGCCGCCGAACTGGTCCTGCCCGGCAGCCCCTTCGCCGCGGTGATCCGCGAGGACGAGCTCGGCCTGGTGGACGCCGACCTGGCCGAGCGGTGGGGCGAGCAGCCGCTGACCGCCTGCGGGGTCCTCGCCGGCTTCCAGCTGGTCCGGGCCGCGGACGTGGTGCTGGACCCGGACGAACTGGAGCCGCGCGACAGCGACTTCCCCGAGCCCGACGACGCCGGGCTGCTCGACGCGGTCGACGTGTGGTGCGAGGACGTCCTGGACCAGCTGCCGGACCACCCGGTCCCGCCGGTCGCGACCGAGCTGCTCGGCGTACGGGACCTGGACCTGGTGGACGACGACAAGTGGCCGCAGGCGCTGGCGCTGCTGGCGCAGCCGCCGCTGCGGGACGCGCTGACCCAGCCGGTGCGGGTGCTGCTGCCCGACGGCACCACGCAGAACGTCCGCCCGTACACGGCCTGGTGGCTGCGCGACCACCCGGTGCTCGACGGCCGCCGTCCGGCCGGCCTGCGCGCGGCGGGCGGCGACCCGCTGCTGGAGGGGCTGTACACGTCCGCCGCCGTGACCGGCTTCGAGGACGAGCAGGTGCTGCGGGCGCTGGGCGTACGGACCTCCGTCGCGGCCCTGCTGGACGAGCCGGGCGGCGCCGCCGAGCTGCTGGGCCGGCTGGCCGACCCCGACCGGGAGGTGACGGCCCGCCAGCTGCACGCCCTGTACGGGGCGCTGGCCGAGCTGGAGCCGGAGCAGGTGACGCTGCCGGACGAGCTGCGCGCGGTGGTGGACGGCGAGGTGGTGGTCGTGGACGCGGCCGACGCGGTCGTCGCGGACGCCCCCGACCTGCTGCCGCTGACGGCCGGCCTGCCGCTGCTGCCGGTCGCCCCGGCCCGCGCCGCCGACCTCGCGGACCTCCTCCAGGTCCGCCGCCTGTCCCGGACGGTCCCGGCCGAGGTCACCACCCCCGGCGAGGAGCACGAGGTCCCGGAGTCGGTCCGGGTCCTGCTGGGCCCGGCGACCCCGCTGACGTACCTGGAGCACGAGGAACTGGTGGCGGGCGGCGTGGAACTGGACTGGCGCCTGACCCCCGACGGCGTCCTGCACGCCGCCACCTTGGAGGGCGTCGCCGCCGGTCTGGCCTGGTCGACCGCCCAGTGGCCGCGCCGCTTCGAGGTGGCCGCCCTCCTGGAGGACCCCTCGCGCACGGCGGAACTGGCCCGGGACCGCTGGTTCGACTGACCCCCGCGGCCGTACGCCGCCGGGGCGGGCGGGCCCGTACGCCGCCGGGGCGGGCCGTCACGCCGGGAAGCGGCGGTCCACCCAGCGGAACGTGCACTCGATCAGGGCGGCGGCGGCCGCGGCGACGGCCACCGCCAGCCACGGCATCGTGACGCCCACCAGCTTCAGCTGGAAGAAGTCCTGGAGCCACGGGACGACCAGGACGACCAGGAAGGCCGCGCCCATCGCGGCGACCAGGGCCACGCGCCACCACGTCCAGGGGCGGGCGATGATGGCCAGGACCCACATCGAGGTGAGGAACAGGGTCAGGGTCGCCGCGCTGGTCTCGGCCTGCAGGGCGCCCTCGCCCGTGTAGTAGGAGCGGGCGATCAGGTACGTCGCGAAGGTGGCGACGGCGGCGACCGCGCCGCCGGGGACCGCGTACCGCATGACGCGCCGGACGAAGTGCGGCCTGGCCCTTTCCTTGTTGGGGGCCAGGGCGAGGAAGAAGGCCGGGACACCGATGGTGAGCGTGGACAGCAGGGTCAGGTGGCGCGGCAGGAAGGGGTACTCGACCTGCGAGCAGACCACCAGGACGGCCAGCAGGACGGAGTAGACCGTCTTGGTGAGGAACAAGGTGGCGACCCGGGTGATGTTGCCGATCACCCGGCGGCCCTCGGCCACCACCGAGGGCAGCGTCGCGAAGCTGTTGTCGAGCAGCACGATCTGGGCGACGGCGCGGGTGGCCTCCGAGCCCGAGCCCATCGACACGCCGATGTCGGCGTCCTTGAGGGCCAGCACGTCGTTGACGCCGTCGCCCGTCATCGCCACCGTGTGGCCCCGCGACTGCAGCGCGCCGACCATGTCCCGCTTCTGCTGCGGGGTGACCCGGCCGAAGACCGTGTTGCGGTCGAGCTCCTCGGCCATCTCGGCCCGGTCGGCGGGCAGCCGGCGGGCGTCCACGGTGTTCTCCGCGCCCGGCAGGCCCAGCTTGCCGGCCACCGCCGAGACCGAGACAGCGTTGTCGCCGGAGATGACCTTCGCGTGCACCTTCTGCTCGTCGAAGTAGCGCAAGGTGTCGGCGGCGTCCGGCCGCAGCCGCTGCTCCAGGACCACGAGGGCGGTGGGGCGGGCCCCGGCGGAGACGGCCGGGTCGTCCAGTTCGCGGACCGCGCGGGCCAGCAGCAGCACCCGCAGGCCCTGCTCGTTCAGCGCGTCGACCTCGCGCAGCGCCGCGTCGCCCGGCGGCAGCAGGACGTCCGGGGCGCCGAGCAGCCAGACGGAGTTCTCGCCGTCGCCCTCGCTGAAACTGGCCCCGCTGTACTTGCGGGCCGAGGAGAACGGCAGGGACTCCGTGCAGCGCCACTCCTCGCTGTCGGGGTAGGCGTCGATGACCGCCTGGAGGCTGGCGTTCGGGCGGGGGTCGGACTCGCCGAGCGCGCCGAGCACCTTCTTGACGTAGGTGACGTCGGCGCCGCCCAGCGGGCGCAGCTCGGTGACGTCCATGCCGCCCTCGGTGAGGGTGCCGGTCTTGTCCAGGCAGACCACGTCCACCCGCGCCAGACCCTCGATGGCCGGCAGCTCCTGCACCAGGCACTGCTTGCGGCCCAGCCGGATCACGCCGATGGCGAAGGCGACGGAGGTCAGCAGGACCAGGCCTTCGGGGATCATCGGGACGATGCCGCCGACGGTACGGGCGACGGAGTCCTTGAGGTTGCTGTCCTTGACCACGAGCTGGCTGATGACCAGGCCGACGGAGGTCGGGACCATCATCCACGTGACGTACTTGAGGATGGTGGAGATGCCCGAGCGCAGCTCGGAGTGGACCAGGGTGAAGCGGGAGGCCTCCTGCGCGAGCTGGGCGGCGTAGGCCTCGCGGCCGACCTTGGTGGCGGTGAAGGCGCCGCCGCCGGCGACCACGAACGAGCCGGACATGACCGGGTCACCGGGCTTCTTCAGGACCGGGTCGGCCTCGCCGGTCAGCAGCGACTCGTCGATCTCCAGGCCGTCGGCCTCGCCGACGACGCCGTCCACGACGACCTTGTCCCCGGGGCCGAGCTCGACCACGTCGTCGAGGACGATCTCGGAGGTGGGGATCTCGGCGGTGCGGCCGTCGCGCCGGACGCTCGGCCGGGCCTCGCCGATCACCGCGAGCCCGTCGAGGGTCTTCTTGGCCCGCAGCTCCTGGATGATGCCGATGCCGGTGTTGGCGATGATCACGAAGCCGAACAGGCTGTCCTGGATCGGCGCGACGAAGAGCATGATCAGCCACAGCACGCCGATGATGGCGTTGAACCGGGTGAAGACGTTGCCGCGGACGATGTCGGCGGTGGAGCGGCTGCTGCGCACGGGGACGTCATTGACGTCGCCGCGGGCCACGCGCTCGGCGACCTCGGCCGTGCTCAGGCCGCCCGGCTCGAAGCGCGGCGCCGGCGGGCGCACCGGGTGCACGGGATCCAGTTCGGCCCCCGCGTCGATGGCGGCGCCGCCGCCCGCCCCTTCCGCGCCGTCTTGGTCGATCCTCGCCCGCTGGGTCATGTTTTCGACGGTAAAGCGGGTTCCGGTGCTTCACCCGCTGAGCGGGCCGAAGATCCGACCCGAGGAGGACCCGGATCGTCCCGTCGTAGGGGCGGGAGGGGCGCTGCCGTAGGCCCTGCGGCGGATTCGGGCCGTGCTACGACGCCTCGCGCCGGGCGGCGTGCCGCTTCAGGGCCGCGTCGCGCCCGCGGACGTACCAGATGCCGATCAGCCCGAGGCCGCCGCCGGCCGCGCAGGTCCACACCCACCACAGCAGGTCGCGGTCGGCGAACCAGCCGTAGAACGGCAGCTGGACGACGAACAGGGCGAACCAGAGGACCGTGCCGCCGGTGATGGTGGCGACGACCGGGCCCTCCAGGGGTTCGGGTGCCTCGTGCTTCGGGGTCCATTTCGCCATGCCGCCCAGTCTAGGCGGGCGGATTCGGCGTCTACGCGCGGAGATGGACGCCGCTTCGTTCATGTGTTCATACTGAAACGGTTTGCCTCAGACGGGATTCGCTCATGCGAACCTACTAACGAACCATTCCAGAGGACCGAATGAGCACCTCGGCCCACGCGTCGCCCTCGGCCACCGTCCCGCCGCCTCCCGCCACCGGCGCGCTCGACCGCTTCTTCAAGATCTCCGAGCGCGGTTCCACCGTCGCCCGCGAGGTCCGCGGCGGCTTCGCCACCTTCTTCGCGATGGCCTACATCATCGTGCTGAACCCGATCATCCTCGGCAGCGCGAAGGACATGTACGGCCACCAGCTCGACGGCGGGCAGCTGGTCACGGCCACCGTGCTCACCGCGGCCTTCACCACGCTGCTGATGGGCGTCATCGGCAACGTGCCGATCGCGCTCGCGGCCGGCCTCGGCGTCAACACCGTCGTCGCCCTCCAGCTCGCCCCCCGGATGAGCTGGCCGGACGCCATGGGCATGGTCGTCCTGGCCGGCTTCGTGGTGATGCTGCTGGTGGCCACCGGCCTGCGCGAGCGGGTCATGAACGCCGTCCCGCTGGGCCTGCGCAAGGGCATCGCGATCGGCATCGGCCTGTTCATCATGCTGATCGGCCTGGTCGACTCCGGGTTCGTCACCCGCATCCCGGACGCCGCGCACACCACCGTGCCGCTCCAGCTCGGCGGCGACGGCCACCTGAACGGCTGGCCGGTCCTGATCTTCGTGCTCGGCGTGCTGCTCACCCTGGCGCTGCTGATCCGCAAGACCCCCGGCGCCATCCTCATCTCCATCGTCGCCATGACCGTGGTCGCCGTGGTCGTGCAGCTGGTCGCGGGCCTGCCCGGCGAGGCCTGGGGCCTGACCGTGCCCGAGTGGCCGGGCAACCCGGTGGCCGCGCCCGACTTCGGGCTCGTCGGCCAGGTCAGCCTGTTCGGCGGCTTCGGCAAGGTCGGCCTGCTGACCGGCACCCTGTTCGTCTTCACCGTGCTGCTGTCCTGCTTCTTCGACGCGATGGGCACCATCCTGGGCGTCGGCGACGAGGCGGGCCTCATGGACAAGGACGGCAACTTCCCCGGCATCAACAAGGTCCTGCTCATCGACGGCCTGGCCGTCGCCTCCGGCGGCGCCACCTCCTCCTCCGCCACCACCTGCTTCGTGGAGTCCACCGCAGGCGTCGGCGAGGGCGCCCGGACGGGCCTGGCCAACGTCGTCACCGGCGGCCTGTTCGCCGTCGCGCTGTTCCTGACCCCGCTGGCCACGATGGTCCCGTCCCAGGCGGCCACCCCGGCGCTGGTCGCGGTGGGCTTCCTGATCCTGGCGGGCTCGGTCAAGGACATCGACTGGAGCGACTTCACCATCGCCGTGCCGGCGTTCCTGGCCATGCTGATGATGCCGTTCACGTACTCGATCACCAACGGCATCGGCATCGGCTTCATCAGCTTCGCCGTGCTGCGCCTGGTGACGGGCCGGGGCCGGGAGGTCCCGGTGGCGATGTACGTCGTCTCGGCGGTGTTCGTCTTCTACTACGCGATGCCGGCGCTGGGTCTGACCTGACCCCGGCCGGGCCTCACGTGAGGCCGTAGAACTTCTCCGTCTCTTCGACCGCGGCCTTGAAGCGCTCGTCGAAGTCGTCGCGAATGAGCGTCCGGACCACGTAGTCCTGGACGCTCATTCCGCGTTTGGCGGCATGAGTCCGGAGCCGCTCCAGGAGCTCCCCGTCTATGCGCATGCTCAGCACATGTGTCCCCATGCCCGAAAGAGTCGGGGCTCGGGACGTGGACGCGTGTCACTTTCCGGAACCTTCTCACCCGTACGGGTGATGTGACGCACGAGTCACGGGACCAGTGGGTAACCGGCATCCTTAGCGAGAGTAATGAGGTATTCTAACGAACATGCGTGACCTTTCCCATGGCGACGACGCAGCCGCCGTGAACGATCTCCGCTCGGCCGTCATGCGGCTGGGCCGGCGCCTGAAACACCAGCGCGTCGACGAATCGCTCAGCCCGACCGAGATGTCGGTGCTCGGCACCCTCGCCCGCTGCAGCCACGCCACCCCCGGCGAGCTGGCCCGGCGCGAGCACGTGCAGCCGCCGTCGATGACCCGCATCGTGGCGCTGCTGGAGTCCAAGGGACTGGTCAAGCTGGAGCCGCATCCGGACGACCGCCGGCAGAAGGTGGTCACCCAGACGGAGCAAGCCGAGGCGATGCTCGAGGAGAGCCGCCGCAAGCGAAACGCCTTCCTGGCCGGACTCGCGGCCGAGCTCGACGAGGACGAATGGGCCAAGCTGAAGGCGGCTGCCCCCGTCCTGGAGAAGCTCGCGCACCTGTAGGAGACGACGCGAGGAGGCGAAAGCCCTTGAGTACGGGAAACGGAGACCGCTCCGCACCCGGACAGACACCCCTATCCACCCCCGCGACACGCGAGAACTCGATGTTCTCGTCGCTGAGGATCCGCAACTACCGGCTCTTCGCGATGGGACAACTGGTCTCGAACACCGGCACCTGGATGCAGCGCATCGCCCAGGACTGGCTGGTGCTGTCGCTCACCGGCTCGGCCTCGGCCGTCGGTATCACGATCGCGCTGCAGTTCCTGCCGATGCTGCTGTTCGGCCTCTACGGAGGCGTCCTGGCGGACCGGCTGCCCAAGCGGCCCCTGCTGGTCGCCACCCAGTCGGCGATGGGCCTGACGGGCGTCGCCCTGGCCGCCTTGACCCTCACGGGCCACGTCCAGGTCTGGCACGTGTACCTGACCGCGTTCCTGCTCGGCCTCGTCACGGTCGTCGACAACCCGGCGCGGCAGTCCTTCGTCTCCGAGATGGTGGGACCCGCGCAGCTGGCGAACGCCGTCAGCCTGAACTCGGCGAACTTCCAGTCCGCCCGCCTGGTCGGCCCCGCCGTCGCCGGTGTGCTGATCACCGCGGTGGGCTCGGGCTGGGCGTTCCTGCTCAACGGACTGTCCTTCGTGGCCCCGGTGACCGGCCTGCTGCTGATGCGCGCGCACGAGCTGCAGCGCACCGCGCCCGCGCCGCGCGCCAAGGGACAGCTGCGCGAGGGCCTGCGGTACGTCTGCGGGCGCCCCGAGCTGATCTGGCCGATCGTGCTGGTCGGGTTCGTCGGCACCTTCGGGTTCAACTTCCCGATCTGGCTGACGGCCTTCACCGACGACGTCTTCCACGGCGACGCCGGCACCTACGGCCTGTTCAACACGCTGCTCGCGGTCGGTTCCCTGGTCGGCGCGCTGCTGGCGGCCCGGCGCGGACCCGCGCGGCTGCGGCTGCTGGTCGCGGCGGCCGTCGCGTTCGCCGTGCTGGAGATCGTCGGCGCGTTCGCGCCCGGCCTGTGGCTGTTCGCCGCGCTGATGGTGCCGATCGGCATGTTCGGCCTGACGGTGAACGTCGTGGCCAACTCCAGCGTGCAGATGGCCGTCGACCCCGAGATGCGGGGCCGGGTCATGGCCCTGTACATGATGGTGTTCACCGGCGGCACCCCGGTGGGCGCGCCGCTGGTCGGCTGGGTCACGGACCACTACGGCGCCCGCACCGGCATGGCCGCCGGCGGCGTGGTCTCGCTGGCCGCGGCCGTCGCTGTCGGCCTGGTGCTGGCCCGGATCGGCGACCTGCACCTGCGGGTCGGCCGCCGCGGCGTGACGTTCGTACCGAACCGGCAGCAGCGCGAACTGGTCCGCGTGGCCTGATCCGCGCCGGGCTCCTCGTACCGGCTCGGCGCTGCTGTTCCCGGCCGGTACGAGGCGTCTACGCTGCCGCCCATGAGACTCTTCGCCGCCGTCCTGCCCCCGCCGGCCGCCGTGGCGGAGCTGCGCGAGGCCCTCGGGGCCCTGCCGCGCGACGAGGCGCTGCGCTGGACCGCGGAGGCGGGCTGGCACTTCACGCTCGCGTTCATGGGTGAGGTCGGCGAGCCGCTCCTGCCCGAGCTGCGCGTCCGGCTGGAGCGGGCGGCGGCGCGGACCGCGCCGTTCTCGCTCCGGCTGCACGGCAGCGGACGGTTCGCCCACCGGGCGCTGTGGACGGGCGCCGCCGGGGACATCGACGCCCTGCGGATGCTCGCCGAGCGGGCCGACGCCGCCGCCCGCCGGGCCGGCGTCCCCATGGAGCAGCACCGCCGGTACCAGGCCCACCTGACCGTGGCGCGGGCCCGGACCGAGGTGGACCTGCGCCCGTACGTCGAGGCGTTCGCCGGCTTCGAGGGCACGCCCTGGCCGGTGGAGGAACTCCACCTGGTCCGCAGCAACCTGCCGGGCGGCGGGGTCCCCGGGGCGCAGCCCCGCTACGAGGTGGTCGCCTCCTGGCCGCTGCGCGGCTGACCCGGCCGTGAGCTGCGGCACGGCACGGCCCCGGGCCTCGGGTACGAGGCACGGGACCGGCCGCGTTAGGCTCGACGGGTGGATCCGAAGACCAGAAACCGCGTGATGGCGGGCGTGCTCGTGCTGATGTTCGTCGTGGTGGCGGCGGCCTCCGCGCTCAGGTAGCGGCGCCGGCGGACACCCGCCGGCCCCGCCGCGCTGCCGCCGGGCGCCGCGGTGCCACCGGGCGCCCCGGTGTCACCAGGCGAAGGCCTCCGGCGCGGGCCCCGGGCCGGGGAAGATCTCGTCCAGCCCGGCCAGCAGCTCCGCCGGCAGCTCCAGCTCCACCGCCCGCAGCGCGGACTCCAGCTGTTCGGCCGTCCGCGGGCCCACGATCGGTCCGGTGATCCCCGGCCGCGTCAGCAGCCAGGCCAGCGCCACCTCGCCCGGCTCCAGCCCGTGCTTGTCCAGCAGGTCCTCGTACGCCTGCACCTGCGCCCGGACCGCCGTGTTGGCCAGGGCGTCGGCGGAGCGGCCGGTGGCCGAGCGGCCCGAGGCCGCCGCCTTGCGGATCGCCCCGCCCAGCAGTCCGCCGTGCAGCGGGGACCAGGGGATGACGCCGAGCCCGTACTCCTGGGCCGCCGGGATGGTCTCCAGCTCGGCCCGCCGCTCGGCGAGGTTGTACAGGCACTGCTCGCTGACCAGCCCGAGCCGGCCGGTCCGGGCGGCGGTCTCGTTGGCCTGCGCGATCTTCCAGCCGGGGAAGTTCGACGACCCGGCGTAAAGGATCTTGCCCTGCTGCACCAGGACGTCGATCGCCTGCCAGATCTCCTCGAACGGGGTGTTCCGGTCGACGTGGTGGAACTGGTAGAGGTCGATGTGGTCGGTGCCCAGCCGCCGGAGGCTGGCGTCCACCGCGCGCCGGATGTTCAGCGCCGAGAGCCGGTCGTAGTTCGGCCAGCTCTCGCCCTCGGGGGCCATGTTGGCGTAGACCTTGGTGGCCAGCACCACCTTGTCGCGGCGGCGGCCTCCTTGGGCGAACCAGCTGCCGATGATCTCCTCGGTGCGGCCCTTGTCGGCGCCCCACCCGTAGACGTTGGCGGTGTCGAAGAAATTGATGCCCGCGTCGAGCGCGGCGTCCATGAGGGCGTGGCTGTCGGCCTCCCCCGTCTGGGGGCCGAAGTTCATCGTGCCGAGGACGAGTCGGCTGACCTTGAGACCAGTGCGTCCGAGCTGCGTGTACTCCATGGGTCACCAGCCAACTGCTTGGAGCGCACTCCAGGCAAGGCCCCTGCGGGGCAGGCGTGTTGCCGTAGCGTCCCCTTACCGACCCCACCGGCCCGCCACCGGCCCGCTACGACCCGTCGCTCCCCCGGTACGGCCCCCCGATGCCCCAGGCCTGGTGCAGCACGGCGGCGAACTCGCCGGCCAGCCGGTGCTCCCCGGCGGCGTTCGGATGGGTCCCGTCGTAGGTGTCGCGATGGATGTCGTACCCCCGCGGCCGGGCACCGAGCAGGATCGGCGAGGCGTCCGTGTCGAGGTCGGCGACGGCCTTGGCCAGCAGCTCGTTGAACCGGGCGCATTCGGCGGCGAACGCCGCGTCGCTCTCGGCGCGGACGTTGGGCACGACCGGGAGGAGCACCATCCGGATCCCCGGCCGGGCCGACCGCGCGGCGGCCACGAAGCGGCGCGCGTTCGCGGCGGTCTCGTCGGCCAGCGTGTAGAACCCCAGGTCGATCAGGCCGAGGGAGATCAGCAGCACGTCAGGCCGGTGCCCGGCCACCGCCTCACCGATGACGGGCGCCATGTGCTGCCACCCCTCGCCCCACCCGGCCAGATGCCGCCGGGCCTTGTCGGGGAACCCCGGATCGGCGTAGTCCTGGCTGACCGGCGCCTCGGCGTGCAGGTCGTAGAGGGCGCTGCGCGGGCCGACGATCTGGAACGGCCCGCCGAAGGTGGACCTCAGGTGCTGCCACATCCGGTAGCGCCAGGTGTAGTCGCCGGCGCGCCCGATGGTCATGGAATCGCCGACGAACATGAAACGCATCGGGCCATCATCGCGGATCCGCCGGGGCGCGCCGCTGTGATGCCGGACACGCCGATCTTGGGCGGGGCGCCTGGCAGGCTGGAGGCATGCGCCCGTTCTCGCTGAGTTCCGTTCTCGTCGCCGTCCCGCTGGTCCTGTTCCCGGCCGGGGCCGGGGCCGTCGCGGTCGCCGCGGAGACGCCGCAGAGCGTGTCCTCGTTCACGATCGCCGATCCCCGGATCAAGGAGTCCAGCGGCCTGGCGGCCAGCAAGCGGCACCCGGGGGTGTACTGGACGCACAACGACAGCGACGACGGCCCCTACGTCTACGGCGTGGACGCGGCCACCGGGCGGACGGTCGCCCGGATCACGCTGACCGGGATCGGGGTCCCCCGGGACGTGGAGGCGGTCTCGCTCGGCCCGGACGGGCAGCTCTACGTGGGCGACATCGGCGACAACCGGGGCGGCACCTGGGACCGCGTGTGGATCTACCGCTTCCCGGAGCCGGACACGCTCGGCGACCGTACGGTCAAGGCGACGAAGTTCACCGTGCGCTACGAGGACGGGCCGCGCGACGCCGAGTCCCTGATGGTCCATCCGGTGACCGGCCGGGTCTACATCGCCAGCAAGAACCAGAACGGCGGCGGCCTCTACGAAGGCCCCGAGCAGCTGAGCACCGGCGGCAGCAACGTCTTCCGGCGGATCGCGGAGGTGCCGTGGGTGACGGACGGGGCGTTCTCCCCGGACGGCACCCACCTGACCCTGCGCGGCTACCTGCTGGCCCGTACGTACCCCTGGCGCGACGGCCGCCCGCAGGGCGAGGGCGAACGGGTGGACGCACCGTGGCAGGGCCAGGCCGAGTCGGTGACGTACGCGCCGGACGGGCGGACCCTGCTGTTCGGGGCGGAGGGCGAGAACAGCCGGGTGCTGGCGGTCCCGGTCCCGTCCGCCGGCGCCTCGCAGCAGCCGGGCCGGCCGGCCCCCGCCCCCGCCGCGGCGGGCACGCCGGGCGGCGCGGCGGGGGCCGGCTCGGACACCGGGAACCTCACCGTGGGCGGGCTGGCGCTGGCGGGGCTGGCGGCCCTGCTGTTCGGCGCCCGCCGCCTGACCCGCCGCGGGAGGAGCGGAGCCGACTAGGGCCTGTCCTGGCGGATCAGGCCGGGCTCGCGGCGTGATCCGAAAGACAGACCCTAGGCCAGCGTGATCGTGCCGCCGTCGACGGTGATCTTCGCGGCGGGCAGCGGACGGGTGGCCGGGCCGCCGGCCACCGAGCCGTCGGCCACCTTGAACAGGCTCTGGTGGCAGGGGCACACGATGTGACCGTCCTTCACCGAGCTGACGGCGCAGCCCTGGTGCGTGCAGACCGCCGAGAACGCCTTGAACTCACCGGCCTTGGGCTGCGTGACCACCACCTTCTGCTCCTTGAACACCTTGCCGCCGCCGACCGGGATGTCGGCCACCGCGCCCAGGGTCTGCTTGGCGCCCGCCGCCGCCTCGGGCGAGGCGGCGGCCTGCGGCGAGCCGGCCGCCTGCGGCGGGGCCGCGGTGCCCGCGCCCTGCTGCTCCTTGGGGGTCTGCTCGCCCCCGCAGCCGCTGAGCGCGGTCCCGGCGAGGGTCGCGGCACCGGCGGCGAGCACGGTGCGGCGGGTCGTCTGGTCGGCCATGAGGTCTCCTTGCGTCGGTCCCGGGAGTGGACTCTGACGGCAACACGGCCCTCGCGCAACCCTGGTTCACCGGACCGGCCCCCTCCCTCACACCTCGATCCGCAGCCGGTCCGCGACGAACTTCAGCGCCTCCTCGCGCTCCTGCGGCGACCCCGAGCGCACCAGCACGTGCCCGAGCCTCTGCGAGGACGAGGTCAGCGGGCCCACGGTGTCCCCGGGCCCCTTGCGCAGCCGGACCCGGACCACGTCCGGGTGGGCGGTGACCTCCTCCACCCCGTGGACGGCGCGGACGGTGCCGGGCGCGCAGGTGGGGAAGTACGTCGCCGCGTACGCCACCGGCTCGGTGCGCACCAGGTCGCCCAGCGGCAGCCCGAGCGCGAGCCGGACCACGGCCTCGTGCAGGTCGAACCCGTACGTCAGGCCGACCGCCTCGGCGAGGTAGTCCCCGGGGGTGCGGACGGCGACCTCCATCAGCCGCGGCCCGTCCACGCCGAGCCGGAACTCCAGGTGGACCAGCCCGGTCCGCATGCCCAGGCCCCGCAGCACTCCGGTGGTCAGCGCGTCGACCTGGGCGGCGACGGCCGGGTCGGTGAAGCGGTGGCCGCAGCGGTGGGAGAGCTCCACGAAGTACGGCGGGGCGGTGGTCTCCTTCTCGGTGACGTTCCGGAAGAGCACCTCCCCCTCGTGGACGAGCGCCTCCCAGCTGTACTCCGGCCCCTGCACGGCCTCCTCGACCAGGATCTTGCCCTCGTCGCCCCGGCGGGCGATCACGTCCTCCACCCCGGCCGGGTCGGTGACCAGCTCGACGCCCTCGCTGCCGCCGAGGGTGAGCGGCTTGACCACGACCGGCAGCCGCTCCAGCATCCACTGCCGGGCGGCGGCCAGCCGCGGGGCGAGCAGGAAGTCCGGCTGCGGGACCCCGTAGGCGCCGAAACCGGTGCGCTGCAGGGCCTTGTTGCGGGAGACGACGGCCGCGTGCAGGGACGGGCCGGGCAGGCCCAGGCGGTCCTGGGCCAGGGCGCCCGCGAGGACGTGCGCCTCGGCGAAGGCGAGGACGCCGTCGGGGGCGCGTTCGGTGATCGCCCGGGTCACCCCCGACTGCCAGGTCTCGTCCAGGCCGCCGGCGACGGGGTAGTACGTGACGTCCGGATCGGCCGGCCCGTGGGCCAGCAGGGCCTCGGACTCCACCGCCCGCACCCGGACCCCGAGCCGCTGGGCGGCGTCGACGTAGGGCCGTCCCATCGTGCCGACACCGACCACCAGGAGATCCTTCACGAAACTGTCCTTTCGCTCACGACGAGGGAGGGGGCGGGCTGCTGCCCTTCCAGGGCCCGGACGACGGGGGTGACCAGGGCGGCGGCCAGGCAGAAGACCACGCCCAGCCCGATCCAGCCGGCCGGGCCGGCGGCCACGACCACGCCGGTGACCAGGGCGGGGCCGACGATCCGCTGGCCGGTGTTGCCGAGACTGAAGACCGACAGGTAGATCCCGCGGCGGTCCTCGGGCGCGAAGGCGTAGGACAGGTCCCAGCCGCCGACGGCCTGCCACATCTCACCGAACGTCAGCGCCGCGCAGGCGACCAGCAGCAGGGCGCCCGCGGCCAGCGGCGAGAGCCCCTCACCGGCCAGGGCCAGGGCGACGGCGCAGCCGGCCAGCGCGATCCCGGCCAGCCGCAGCGCCCGGGCCGCGCCACCGGGCCGTTCGGCGCCCTTGGAGACGGGCACCTGCAGCACGATCGACAGCACGGTGTTGCCGAGCACGAGCACGGGGACGAACCCGGCGGGCACCCCGGTCGCCTGGACCGCCCACAGCGGCAGGCCGACCGACAGCACGGTGGTGTGCAGGTTGAGCACCCCGTTGAGTCCGGCCAGGGCCAGGTAGCGCCAGTCGCGGAAGCCCTTGAGGGCGGTCAGCGGCGCCACCTTGCGCTGCGCGGCGCTGCGCCGGGCGGGCCTGAGCAGGGCGAGCATGACGGCGGACGCCACGAACGCGGCGGCGGTGCCGACGACGATCCCCCGGTAGGCCCAGACGCTGTCGGCGGACAGCAGCGGAGCGGCGAGGAGCGCGCCGAGCGAGAAGCCGATGTTGCGGACGGTACGGACGATCGCCATGGTCCGGGTGCGGTCGGACGCCTCGGTCGTGTCCGCCGCCACGGCCTGGGTCATCGGCATGGTGGCGCCCTCGGCCGCCGCCAGGCAGGAGGCGACGAGGGTGAACCCGAGCGGCCCGTGCACGAAGGCCAGCGCCACGAAGAAGGCGGCCCGCCACAGCTGGAGCCCGACCAGGGTCCGCCGGGCGCCGATCCGGTCGCTGAGCGCGCCGATCGGGACGGTGGCGAGGAAGCCGACGATCCCCGACACCGCGAGCCCGGCGCCGATCTGAGCGGCCGTCAGCCCGACGGACCGGATGAAGAACACGGTGGAGCCGGCGAGGAACAGGCCGGTGCCGACGGCGTTGATCAGGGTGGTCAGGGCGAAGGTGCGCCCGGCCGGGGTGGCGGGGACGTAGTCGGCGAGCGTGATCCGCCGCCGGGGCGCGGAGCCCGGGGGCGGGGTGGAGGGCGTCGCCGGGGACGGGGACGAGGACGACGAGGGGGACGGGGACGAGGGGGACGGGGAGCTCACCGCTCGGCCCCGCCCTCGGCCACCGTGCGCAGCGTCACCCGCGAGGCGGCGTACTCGGCCCGCCGGGCGGCCTCCGCCGCGTGCGCCCCGGTGGCGATGACGAACCCGGCCCGCTGCCAGGAGCTGGTGACGGGCTCCACGGTGTGCCCGGGGGCGACCGCGAGGTGCAGCTCGTGGACCCCGGGCGCGGTACGGGCCTCGGCGGCGCCGTGCACGTCGGTGACCAGGCCGGCCGGCGCGGTCAGGAACCGTACGGCCGCGCCCGCGGAGGCCCGCCGCGGCGGCGCCGGGCGGGGGTCGTCGGCGTCCAGGACGCCGAGCAGGTCGGCCAGGATGTCGGTGGTGTACGCGAGGTCGATCAGGACGGTGATCCCGCCGCCGGGGAGCCGGCCCGCGCACTCGACCAGGTGGGGGCGGCCACCGTCGAGGATCCACTCCGAATGGAGGACGCCGGAACGGAAGCCGGTGGCGTCCACCAGGACCTGTACGGCGCCGCGCAGCGCCTCGGAGGTCCCCTCGGGCAGCGCGGCGGGCACGGTGTGCCCCACCTCCACGGGGTGGCGGGAGTCCTGGACGAGCTTGGCGGTGATGTTGGTGAAGCCGACGACGCCGTCGTGGACGACCGCCTCGACGCTCACCTCGGGCCCTCGCAGGCGCTGTTCGACGAGGTAGCCGCCGTCCGGGTACCCGGCGCGCAGGGTCGCCTCGTCGGCGGTGGTGGTGTGCGCCCAGGCGGCGGCCGTGTCGTCGCCGGCGTCGAGCAGCTGGACGCCGAGGCTGGCCTGCCGGGCCGCGGGCTTGAGCACGCAGGCGCCGCCGTACCGGGCCCGGAAGTCCTCGACGTCCTGCGGTCTTCGGGCTCTGGCCCAGGCCGGCTGGGCGAGGTCGGTGCCGGCCACGGTCTCACGCAGCAGCGCCTTGTCGCGCAGCACCCGGGCGGCCTTCGGGCCGGCCCCGGGCAGGCCCCAGGCCTCGGCGAGCGCGGCCGCGGCCACCACGCCGTACTCGACGACGGGGACGACGGCGCGCACGCGCGGCGGGCGCGGCACGGCGGCCACGACGCGCTGCGGGTGCTCCTCGTCCTGGCTGGGCGCGGCGACCAGCGCGCCCACGCAGCGGTGCCGTCCGACCAGGTCCTCGATGCCGCGTGCGGCGATGACCTCGGGCTCCTCGACGACCAGTACGGAACCGGCCAGCAGGGCCGCGTCGAGCTTGCCGAGCATCACGGGGCTGTAGCCGACCAGGACATGGGTGATCTCGGCCGCGACGGACGGGTCGGGCAATGTCATGGGTGCCTCGCTGAGGGGTGGGGGCGGGTACCGTGCGGACCCCCGGTCCGCCCCTCGAATGTCCCGTAGCGAGCACTTCCGGCCATAGACCCCTCATGGTTCGGGTCTGCGCAACAACCGGAACCCTGCGCCCCGCCGCCCGTGGCGGGGCGGGCGGACGGCCTACGAGTGGCCGAGGTCCGCCGACGGCAGGTCGGCCAGCGGCACCGAGCCGGTGTCGGGGGCCGGGCGCAGCGGGAACTCGTCCGCGCCCATCGAGTCGAGCACCGGCGGCGCCGGCCGCGGCGGCTTCGGCATGACCGCGGCCTCGGAGTGGCCGCCGCAGCCGTACGACAGGGAGACCAGCCGGCCGTCGGCCGGGCCGAACTCGTTGGCGCAGACACCGAAGGCCTGCCCCAGCGAGCCGCCGATCCGCACCAGGAAGCCGCAGGAGACGCACGAGGCGGGCGCGGCCTGCG
The DNA here is from genome assembly GCF_020532625.1 of Streptomyces antimicrobicus. GTDB lineage: Bacteria > Actinomycetota > Actinomycetes > Streptomycetales > Streptomycetaceae > Streptomyces > Streptomyces antimicrobicus. The sequence goes on from NZ_JAJAUY010000006.1 coordinate 85,479, forward strand.
CCATCGGCGTCTTGGCGCCGAAGGCCTCGTCCCAGCGGTCGGCGGCGGTGTGCAGGCCGTAGCGGGAGAGCACCCGGGCCCGGCGCATGCCGAGCTCCTCGGCGACCGCGCTGATCGAACCGCGCTCGGGGACGACCACCCGGTCGGTGACGTCGGCGTCCTCGGCCTCGACCAGCTCGGCCATCTCCTCGGAGACCACCGAGTTCGGCGGCGGCGCGTCCTCGCCGGTCCAGCCCGGCTCCAGCCGCAGGTCCTCGGCGTCGGTGGGCAGCAGGTCGCCCGGTCCCAGGTCGCCCGGGCGCAGCCGCTCGCTCCACGGCACCCACTCGGGGGCCAGCAGCGCGTCGGGGCCGGGCAGCAGCACCGTTTCGTCGAGGGTGACGACCTTGGCGCGGGAAGCGCGGGCGACGGTGACGGCCCAGCGCCAGCCGCGGTAGCCCGGCTCCTTGCACTCGAAGAAGTGGGTCACGACCCGGTCACCCTCGGCGACCACGGACACGTGCTCGCCCACCACGCCGGGGGCGGCGGCTTCCTCCGCCGCCGCGCGGGCGAGTTCTACCGCCTCGGCGCACAGGCGGTCAGGGGTACGCGGGGTACGGCTTCGCGTCGTCGCAGCACTCACTGTCTCGTTCTCTCCTACGCCGTCTCACGAGTGCGCCGTCCGTACTTGTCGTCCTGAACGACCCGTCGGTCCTGTCGACACGTGGCGCGGGCGGAGCGGACCAGAGGGCCGCGTCGACGTCCGCACCCGATCGGCCTCGGGCACACACTCCTACGATCCATTGTCCAGGATCGCGAAGGGCGCGCGGCCAAGAGCAACCGCCGGTGGCGCGCTACGCACGCTACCTCGTTACCGGCCCTGGGCCCACATGCACGTCCGATTCGCGGACCGCCGGGCATGCCGGACCGGGGTCGGCGGGCCCCTCCTGGGGCACTATGGCCGGGTGGCACCCGTACGGTCGTCCGACGACGGAGCGGGCCGCGCCGTGCGGGCCGGCCGGGCGGTGGGCCGTGCCGTGCGCCAGCCCGTGACCGGTGCGGCGCGCGGGATCCGGCGGGCCACGCACGCGCACGGCGCCGGCGAGTCGGGCCTGGGCAAGCTGATCGAGCTGCACGCGATCAACGGCGCCGGGGACGTCATGATCACGGTCGCGCTCGCCTCGACGGTCTTCTTCTCGGTCCCCACGGACGAGGCACGCGGCCGGGTGGCGCTGTACCTGGCCGTCACCATGGCCCCGTTCACCCTGCTGGCCCCGGTGATCGGACCGCTGCTGGACCGGTTGCCGCACGGGCGGCGGGCCGCGATGGCCGGGGCGATGCTGGCCCGGGCGCTGCTGGCGCTGATGATGTCGGGCGCGGTCGCCACGGGCGGGCTGGAGCTGTATCCGGCGGCGCTGGGCGTGCTGGTGGCGTCCAAGGCGTACGGCGTGGTGCGCAGCGCGGTGGTGCCGCGGCTGCTGCCGCCGAAGTTCTCACTCGTCAAGGCGAACTCCCGGGTGACGCTGGCCGGTCTGCTGGCCACCGGGGCGGCGGCGCCGATGGGGGCGCTGCTGCACCTGATCGGGCCGCCGTGGCCGCTGTACGGGGCGTGCGCGGTGTTCCTGTGGGGGACGTTCGCGGCGTTCACGCTCCCCCACAAGGTGGACGACGCCAAGGGGGAGCGCCGGGCCCGGCTGTCCACGCACGAGCCGGCGGTGCGGGGGCCGGGAACGGGACGGGGGGCGGTCCTGCGTTCAGGGGGGCGGGAGGCGCGGGGGCGGGAGCAGCGGGGGCGGCGGCCCGGGTTGCGGACCGTGGGGCCGTCGGTGCTGTGCGGGCTGCTGGCCAACGCCGCCATGCGCGGCCTGTCCGGGTTCCTGATCTTCTTCCTGGCCTTCCTGCTGCGCGAGCATCCGCTGGCCGGGCAGAGCGCGGCCGTCTCGCTGGGGATCGTGGGCGTGGCGGCCGGCACCGGCAACGCCTGCGGCACCGCCGTCGGGGCCTGGCTGCGGGCGCGGGCGCCGGAGGCGATCGTGGCGGCGGTGCTGGCGTCGACCCTCGGGGTCGCGGTGCTCGCGGCGGTGTTCTTCTCGGGGCTGTTCATGGCGGTGCTGGCGGCCACGGCCGGGTTCTGCCAGGCGCTGGCCAAGTTGTCGCTGGACGCGATGATCCAGCGGGACGTCCCGGAGGAGGTGCGGACCTCGGCGTTCGCCCGGTCGGAGACCCTGCTGCAGATGGCGTGGGTGGCGGGCGGGGCCATCGGGATCTCGCTGCCGCTGAACGGGGTGGTCGGGATGTGCGTGGCCGCCGCGATCGTCGCGGCGGGCACCGCCGTGGCCGTACGGGGCCTGCTGTCCGCCACCCGCCACGGCGGACCGGGCCGGAGCCGGCCCAGGGTGGCCTGAGCGGGGCGGGGCGCCCGAGCGGGGCGGGGCCGGGGGCTCGGGGTGGCGGCGTCCGGTACGGGTCCGGGGACTCCGGGTGGCGGCGTCCGGGACGGGACCGGGGTGGCGGCGTCCGGTACGGGGTGGTGCGCGCAGATACGTCCTGGCCCGGTGCGTCGTCCGAGGCCAGCCGGGGTGGTCCACGGCGGGGCGTGGGCACCCCGTGCGGCGGGGTGGGCGGGTGGCCCGATAGCCTTCGGCTCATGACCGCACCGCTTTTCTCGGGTAGGGGCCGCCGCAGCGTCGCGGCCCTCGGAGCCGTGTCCGCCGGCCTCCTCGTCCTGTCCGCCTGCGACAAGCCGACGCCGCTGGCGACCGTGACGGTCGGCACCTCGTCGGTCTCCGCCGAGGCCACCTGCCTGCCGGAGGGTGACGCCAAGGAGCTCTCGGCCGCGCAGCTGGAGAAGTGCCTCAGCCCCGACAGCAAGGACATCAAGTCCGTCGACTACCGCTCGGGCGACACCCTGCGCCTGGGCGTGGAGCCGGAGATCGTCGAGGGCGGCAAGAAGTGGCTGGCCGTGGCCGGCACCCAGTCGCTCGGCGAGCTCACCGACAACACGTACCAGAGCTTCCGGGGCATGAACCCGTTCGCCACCGGCGGCCAGGCCGAGGCCCCGAGCGAGGTGCCCGTGCACATCGCTCAGTTCGGCGAGAGCGGCAAGCCCATCGCGATCTGGTCCTTCAACCTCAAGCGCAAGTAATCCCCCGTGCGCGCGCTCGTCGTGACCGCGGTGACGGCGGAGGCCGACTCCGTCGTCGCCGGTCTGACCCCTCATCCGGACACCCCGGCACCCGAGCCGCGCCGTCTCGACCCGTCCCACGCCCTCCTGCGGCGTGACCTTCCGGGCCTCGCCGTCGACGTCCTGGCCGGCGGCGTGGGACCGGCCGCCGCCGCGGCCGGGGCGGCGACCGCCCTGGCCCTGGCCGACTACGAGCTGGTGATCTCCGCCGGCATCGGCGGCGGCTTCCAGCCGGCCGCCCCGGTCGGCTCCCTCGTGGTCGCCGGCGCCGTCGTCGCCGCCGACCTGGGCGCGCAGACCGACGAGGGCTTCGTCGGGGTCCGCGCCCTCGGATTCGGCACCGACGTGCACCTGCCGCCCGCCGAGCTCGCCGCCCGGGCCGCGGAGGCCACCGGCGCGCTGCTCGCGCCCGTGCTGACCGTCTCCACCGTCACCGGCACCGCGGCGCGCGCCGCCGAACTCGCCGCCCGGCACCCGCTGGCCGGGGCCGAGGCCATGGAGGGCTTCGGGGTGGCGGAGGCCGCCGCCGCGCACCGGCTGCCCGTGCTGGAGATCCGGGCCGTGTCCAACGCCGTGGGTCCGCGCGACCGGTCCGCCTGGCGGATCGGGGACGCGCTCGCGGCCCTGACCGCGGGCTTCCGCGCGCTGGGGCCCGTCCTCGCGAACTGGGGAGAACGCCATGCACAACGGTGAGCCGCTGCGGATCGCCTACTCGCCCTGCCCCAACGACACGTTCGTCTTCGACGCCTGGGCGCACGGCCGCGTGCCGGGCGCGCCCGCGCTCGACGTGACCTTCGCCGACATCGACGTCACCAACGGCATGGCCGAGCGCGGTGAGCTCGACGTGCTGAAGGTGTCGTACGCGGTCCTGCCCTGGGTGCTCGACGAGTACGCGCTGCTGCCCTGCGGCGGCGCGCTGGGGCGCGGCTGCGGACCGCTGGTGCTGAGCCGGGAGCCCGGACTGGACCTGGCCGGCAGGACGGTGGCGGTGCCGAGCGAGCGCTCCACCGCGTACCTGCTGTTCCGGCTGTGGGCGGCGGACGTACTGGCGGAGCCGGTGGGCGAGGTGGTCGTGCTGCCGTTCCACGAGATCATGCCGGCGGTGCGCGACGGCCGGGTGGACGCCGGGCTGGTCATCCACGAGGCCCGGTTCACCTATCAGGACTACGGCCTGCACAAGCTGGCCGACATGGGCGAGCACTGGGAGGACACGACCGGTCTGCCGATCCCGCTCGGCGCGATCGTCGCCAAGCGCTCGCTGGGGCCCGAGACCCTGCGCGCGCTGGCCGAGGCCGCCCGTACGTCGGTACGGATGGCCTGGGACGACCCGGAGGCCTCGCGGCCCTACGTACGGGCGCACGCGCAGGAGCTGGCCCCGGCGGTGGCGGACCAGCACATCGGGCTGTACGTCAACGAGTTCACGGCCGAGCTCGGCGAGAGCGGCTACGCGGCGGTGCGCGGGCTGCTCACCCGGGCGGCGGCCGAGGGGCTGGTTCCGGCCGTCGCTCCGGAGGCGCTCGCCTTTCCTTGAGGGGGCTGAGCGCCTGCGCCCTGCGCCTCTGCGCCTCTGGGCCTCTGGGCCTCTGGGCCTCTGCACACCTTCGCCCCTGCGCGACCTGCGCCCCTTCCCGGCTCGTCGATACGAACAGCCGCGCCCCCTCGCTCTTTCGAGTGAGGGGGCGCGGCTGCTTGACCGGGCGTCCGGCCGTACGGCCGTCGGCTCAGACGTCGAGCTGGTCCGCGACCGCGCGCAGCAGGCCCGCGATCTTGGCGCCCGCCGCCTTGTCGGGGTAGCGGCCCCGCTCCAGCATGGGCGTGATGTTCTCCAGCAGGGTCGTCAGGTCCTGCACGATCGAGGCGAGCTCGTCGGGCTTGCGGCGCTGGGCGGCCGCGACCGAGGGCGTCGGGTCCAGAACGGTCACCGAAAGCGCCTGGTCACCGCGCTGACCCGCGACGACACCGAACTCGACACGCTGGCCGGGCTTGAGGGCGTCGACCCCGGAAGGGAGCACGGAGGAGTGGACGAAGACATCACCGCCGTCGTCCCGGGAGAGAAAGCCGAAGCCCTTCTCGCTGTTGAACCACTTGACCTTGCCGGTAGGCACGTCCGTCCTCTGTCCTTGTGCTCGTCGGATCCGAATCGCCGTCCGGTGGTGCCCATGAACGGCTCCGGATAGCAGTGCAGCGGGTCATCCGTGACCCGCCACCTCCAGGCTAATGGTCCCGGAGCGCCTGACAAGACGTCCCCCGGTCCTTCCTTGCGGGACGCTTCGGCCAGGGAACTACCCTGGTGAGGTGACTGCTACTCCTCGCACCGACGAAGCACGGCCCGGCGACGCATTGGTCCGGGCCGGTGGGATCGTGTTCCTGATCGGCGCGATCGCCACCCTGGTGACCATGGCGCCGCTCTTCCTGGACGTGGACCCGTTCCCGTCGTACGCCTGGGCGGTCTGCATGCTCATGGGCGTCGGCTTCGCCGTCTCGGCCGCCGGGGTGCTGCGCGGGATCGCCGCGCAGCGGCGGGAGGCCCGGGCCTCCCAGGGCTGAGGACGCGGGCCGGGCTCCGGCGGGGCGGGGGCCTGGGGCGGGCGGGCTGGGCCGGCCGTGGCTCAGGCGGGGCCCGCCGGGGTCAGGCGCGGCTCTGGTCGGCGACGTAGGTCTCCAACCAGGCCGGCAGGGCGGTCAGGTCGGGCAGGACGACGTCCGCGCCGGCCTCGCGCAGTTCCGGCTCGGGGCACGGGCCCGTCGCCACCGCCACCGAGAGGGCTCCCGCCGCCCGGGCGCCGCGGACGTCACCCACGTGGTCGCCGACGTAGACCTGGGCGCCGTACTCGCGCAGCGCGCCGGCCTTCGCCTCCGCCCACAGCCAGCCGATGACCGCGTCCGGCGCGATGTCGAGGTGGGCCAGGTGGAGCTTGGCGTTCGGCTCGTGCTTGGCGGTCACCACGATGGCCCGCCCGCCGAGGGCGCGGACCGCGTCGACGGCCGCGCGGGCGCCGGGCATGGCCGGGGTCGGGGCGATGGCGTGGTCGGGGTAGAGGGCGCGGTAGCGGTCGGCCATCTCCGGGATGTGCTGCTCGGGGAACCAGTACGCCAGCTCCTCCTCCAGCGGCGGCCCGAGCCGGGTGACCGCCTGGGCGGCGTCGATGAACGCGCCCGTCTCCGCCGACAGCGCCTCGTAGGCGGCCTTGATGCCCGGGCGGGAGTCGATGAGGGTCATGTCCAGGTCGAACCCGACGGTCAGGGTGCTGGGGGCGAGCGCTGTCATGCGGCCATTGTGCCCGGCCGGACCGACAGGGCGGGCACGACGGGGGTTCGGGGGATCGGGGGGCGGGGCGGGTGGAGGTGGGCGGGCCGAGGTGGGCGGGCCGCGGGTCGCTGCGGGACGGGGGTGTGGGGGGGGGGGGGGGGGGGGGGCGGGGGGGGGGGGGGGGGGGGGGGGGGGGGGGGGGGGGGGGGGGGGGGGGGGGGGGGGGGGGGGGGGGGGGGGGG
>NZ_JAJAUY010000060.1 GCF_020532625.1 Streptomyces antimicrobicus
ACGGGGCCCCCACCGGCGGCGGGCGCGGGCCGGGGTCTCGGTGGAGCCGCGGGAGCCGCAGGAGCCGCAGGTGGCGGCGCCCGGCGCGGTTCGGCCGGTCTGGTGCTGCTGCTGGGTGTGCGAGGCGTGCTCGCCGAATGTCCACATGACATCAACATATCAGCACATCCACATATATGCATGAGTAGACTGTGCGCATGGAACTCCTGTCCGCCTCGGATGCGTCCGCGGTCGCCGACGTCATGCAGGGCCTGGCCTCCCCCGCCCGGATCCGCATCCTGGCCCGCCTGCTCGCCGCGCCCTGCGCGGTCGGCGAGCTGGCCGAGGACCTCTCCCTCGGCCAGCCCACCGTCTCCAACCACCTGCGGCTGCTGCGCCACCTCGGCCTCGTGACCGGCCGCCGCACGGGCCGCACCGTGGTCTACGAGCTCCACGACGAGCACGTCACGGCCCTGCTCCAGCAGGTCCTGGCCCACGTCGGCCACGCCCCGGCCGGACCCGGGGCGTAGCCGGGGCGGCTACGGCGCGCCGAAGGTCAGCGTCAGCTGGGGCGTGCCCTCGTTCGCCGGCGCCTCCGAGGACCACAGCCACAGCGCGTCGGCCCCGCTGCCGGTCAGGGCCACGCTGTACGACGTCCCCAGCGCGCCGGCGAGTGCCGCCGGGTCCAGGGCGGTGGTGTGGACGGCCGACCCGTCCGGGACGCCCGCGAAGGTGCCGAGCACCTGGCCGCCGAGGGCCGGGCGGTTGTCGTACGTCGTCCCGGACTCCGTCCACGCGCCCGTGACCGGGACCACCGAGACGGTGTCGGCGGTGCCCGCCCCGCTCATGGTGCTCGTCCTGATCGCGAGCGCAGCCGACTTCAGCACCGTCCCCGCCGGCGCCGCCGGCAGTTCGAAGCGCAGGTAGCTGGCGTAGAGCGGGTTCCCCCGCACGGCCAGCGACCCCGAGGTGCCGAAGTTGGTGCCGGGCGCGCCCGCGTTGGCGTAGGTGTCCTCGGCGGCGGTGACCACCGCGACCGTGTCCGCCGGGGCCTTGGCGAGGGCGAAGTGGTTCTGGACCTGGGCCGCCGTCAGGACCGTCGGGTAGACGGCCGTCTCGTCGATCTGCCCCGCCCACAGGTCGCTTGTGGGCTTGTTGGGCCAGCCGCCCAGGCTGTCGCCGCCGACGTGCCAGTAACCGGAGAAGTTCTCGTGCGTGGTGGCGTTCAGCGTGCCGCGCTGGACGCCGTCCACGTACAGCACCATGCCGCCCGGGCCCTGGGTGGCGACGACGTGGTGCCAGGCATTGTCGTTGTACGCGCCGGCCGTGGTGATCGTACGGGTGGCGCCGTTGTAGACGCCGAAGACCAGCCGGCCGTCGTTCGTCATGTAGATGTGCTTGTCGTAGCGGTTGCTGCCCCGGTCCTGGTTGTTTCCGAAGCCGAGGATCTTGCCGCCGCGGGTGGTGCCGGTCCGGAACCAGGTCTCCAGCGTGTACGTGCTGCCGACCGAGTGACGCCGGTCGGCGTACACCCGGTTGTCGGTGCCGTTGAAGCCGATCGCCGTGCTCTTGCCGGTCACGGCGGCGGGCGTCTGGCGCAGGGCCGGCCCGTTCAGGTGCACACCGGCCGCGGTGCCGCCGCCGGAGGAGTCGGCGACGTACGGCAGCGAGGCGTCGTCGTAGCGCCAGTACAGCTCGGCGCCGTCGGCGCGGACCTGCGCCGGGTAGACCTCGTTGGACGTCGGCACCGTCACCGCCGCCGGGGCCGACAGGGCGCTGGTGTTGCCGGCCGCGTCGGTCGCCGTCACCCGGTAGGTGTACGTCTGGCCGGGCGTGACGGCGGTGTCCGTCCAGGAGGCCTGCGGCCGCTTGAAGAACAGCGAGTCGGCGTTCAGCGTGGCCACCGGGGTGGCGCCGCCGTTGCGGTAGACCCGGTAGGTGAGCCTGCTGTCGTCGAGGTCCAGGCTGGTGCGCCAGCGGACCTGCACCTGCCCGGGCCCGAAGGCCGCGGCACTCGCCAGCGGGACCGTGGGCGCGCCGGTGTCGCCGGTCGAGGCGAACCGGGTCAGGCTCTGCTGGCCGGCGCCGTTGACACTGGTGAACTCGCCGCCCACCCACAGGTACTGCACCCCGGCCTTGGCGCCGACGGTCAGCACGCGCGGGCCGATGCCCTCCCCGATGCCGTCGTCGGTGTCCGGCGACCAGCCGAGCTTGCCGGTGCCACTGGTGGGCTGGGCGAGCAGGTGGTGGCGCCGCCCGTCGGGGAACTCCCCGACGCTCGAACAGTCGTGGGCGTGCGAGGCGCTGTAGAGCACGTTCTGGTACGGCAGGACGGCCTGGGTGGCGCCCAGGCAGGTGTCGCGCCAGCGCTGGCCGAAGTCGGACAGGTCGAGCGCGATCCGGCCGTCGAACACCCCGCCGCCGGTGCCCTCGTTGGCGGTGTAGAAGCCGGTGCCGTCGGTGGCGATGTCCTTGACCACCGAGTTGGTCTCGATGAAGCCGGGGTAGGACCGGGTCAGAGCGCCGCTGGTGGCGTCGACGACGGCCAGGGCGTGGCTGCTGGTGCCGTTGACGGTGAAGAAGTCGCCGCCCAGGAGCACCTTGGAGCCGTCCGGGGTGACCTCCACGGCCCGGCCGGGTTCGTCGGCGTCGGCCCGGAAGGGCAGAAGCGCCCCGTCGTCGGCGGCGACGGCGGCGAAGCGCTGGCGCGGCTGGCCCGCCACGGTGAGGAAGTCGCCGCCCGCGTAGACCGTGTCGCCGGTGACGGCGAGCGCCCGGACCGTGGCCGCGAAGGCGGGCCGGAAGGAGGTCTTCACGGTGCAGGCGGCCACGTCGATCGCGGCCAGGCTGCTGACGGGCACGCCGTTGACCGCGCCGAAGTAGCCGCCCGCGTACAGGGTCTGCCGGTCGGGCGAGAGGGCCAGCGCCCGGACGGTGGCCGTGCCGGCGCCGACCGTGAAGGAGAGCTTGCAGGCGGTCGGTGCGCCCGTCGCGGCGTCCAGCGCCACGAAGTTGACCGCTTCCTGTTCGCTGCCGGCGCCGCCCGCGGGCAGTCGTACGGCGGAGAAGGTGCCGCCCGCGAAGACGGTGCCGCCCGCCTCGGCCAGGGCCCAGACGACGCCGTTGGGCTGCCAGGTCGGCAGCGCGTCGGCGGTGAAGGCCACGGGCGGTGTGACGGCGGCGGCCCGCGGTGCGAGGCCGAGGCCCAGTCCGAGTCCGGCACCCAGACCCACCAGGGACAGGGCGAGCGCGGCGGCCGGCCCTCTGGTTCTACGCATGAACCCCCCAAGTTCATTGTCTTGTCGTGTTCTGGCGCACCCTAGGGTCTCGACGCGATCACGTCACCGCACTTGACGTATCGGTTGCCGAACCGGCGCACAATAAGGCATCCGCCTGATCCGGCGCGGGGGCCTCAGCCCGCACCGTGAGCGGCGTGACGAAGACGAACGGGACGCCGGCCGGCCGGCGCGCGGTGCTGCGGGATCCGACCGCCCGCCGCTGTCTGACGGGTGTGGTGGTGTCGGGGTTCGGGTCCACGGCGATGTGGCTGGCCTCGGGGATCTGGGTCAAGGACCTGACCGGCTCGGACGCGCTGGCCGCCCTCACGGTGTTCGCGCTGTGGGCGGCGACCCCCTTCGGCCCGGCCCTGGGCACGCTCGCCGACCGCGGCCGGCGCCGGACCCTGCTGGTCCGGCTGAACCTCGCGCTCGCCGCGCTGCTGCTGACCCTGTGCGCGGTGGACTCCGCGCCGCGGGTGTGGCTGCTGTTCGCGGTGCTGGTGGTGTACGGGGTCGGCGGCGTGGTCGCGGAGGCGGCCGAGGCGGCGCTGGTCGCGGTGGCCGTGGACCAGGAGCTGCTGGGGGATTTCAACGGGCTGCGGATGGCGGCCGGCGAGGGCGTGAAGCTGATCGCGCCGCTGGCCGGTGCCGCGCTGTACGTGCGCTTCGGCGGGGTCGCGGTGGCGGTGCTGGACGCGCTGACGTTCCTGGCGGCCGCCGCGGTCTTCGCGAGTCGGCGGATCTCCGAGCCGGCGCCGGTCACCGAGCCGGAGCCGGTCGCCGCCCTGTCCGACGGCGCGCGGCCCGGCCTGCGCGCCCGGACGGCCGAGGGGGTGCGGGCGCTGTGGGGCACGCCCGCGCTGCGCCCGCTGGTCCTGGCGGCCGGGGCGGCGATGGTCTGCTCCGGGCTGGGCGGGGCGTTCCTCTACGCGGTCGTGGACCGGGGGCTCGGCCGCTCCCCCGCCTTCCTCGGGGTGTACTACGCCGTCCAGGGCGCGGGCTCGGTGGTCGCCGGGCTGCTGGCCGGGCCGCTGATGCGCCGGTTGCCGGTGCGCGCCTACGCGGCCGCGGGCTGCGCGGTGCTCGGCGTGGCCCTGGGGCTGCGCGCGCTGCCGTACGACGCCGCGGTGCTCGGCGGGGCGCTGGCGGCGGGGCTGGGGCTGCCGGCGGTGCTGATCGCCGCGCTGACCACGGTCCAGCGGGAGGTGCCGCCCGGGCTGACGGGCCGGGTGGCCGCCGGGACCACCGCGCTGGTGTACGCGCCGGCGGCGGTCGCCATGGGGGTGGGGCCGGCCCTGGTGGCTGCCGTCGACCACCGGCTGGCACTGCCGGTGGTCGCGGCGGCGGCCGTCGGGACGGCCGTGGTCCTGGCGCGGTCCGGACGGAGCGTCAGGGAGCCGGCCGGCACAGCAGTGCGGCCGGGGACGGCCGGGCGGCGAAGCGGGTCGTGAAGGCGATGCCCGCCGCGTACTCGGTGGGCAGGCACTGGCCCTTGTAGTGGCCGGAGGCGAAGTCGCCCCCGAGCGCGGCTGCGCCGGGCGGCCGGTTGTCGCCCTGGTCGAACCAGACCGTGCGGCCCGCGCCGGCCGGCAGCGGCGTACGGGCCGGGGCGCCAGGGCCGCGGAGACCCGTTCGCCGCGGACGCTGTAGCCGATCAGGAACTGGCCCTGCGGGCAGCTGAACTTGGTCCAGCCGGTGGCCCAGTCGCCGCCGGGCGGCACGTACGACTCGTCGCGCACGACGGTGTGGCCCCCGGTGCCGGCCCGCAGGTCGGAGCTCGCGCACAGCCCTCGGCCCCCGGTGCGGGCGAGTCCGGCCAGCCGCGAGCCGTCCGGGCAGACGGCCTTGCGGGCCCCGCTGTCCCAGTCGCCGCCGGCCCGGGTGCGCAGCGAGGCGACGTGATCGCGGTGGTCGATGTCCAGCTGGTACCAGGCAGGCGCGGCGGGCACGGTGCCGGTGCGGCCGGCCGCGCCGGTCAGGGCCGTCCAGGCAGGCGTCCGCCAGTCGCCGGGGTCCAGCACACCCGAACGCCGGCCGGTCGGGTCGTAGCGCAGCAGCGCCCAGGTGTCGCCGCCGGAGCCGCCGGAGCCGTCCGCGCCGGCGGACCAGCCGACCAGCGGCCAGTACGCGTAGTCGGCGTCGGCCTCGGTCAGCAGGTCGGTGAGCCGCTGGAACCAGGTGCGCGGCGCGGCGCCCTGCTCGTCGGCGCCGATGCCGAACTCGCTGATCCAGACGGGGGCGGTGAAGTGGGTGCCGGTCTCGGCGGACACGTAGAAGGCCTGGTCGTGGAGGACCTGGCGCAGTCGCTCGGCGGTCAGGTCCTGGTAACGGGGGTCGTGGGTCTCGCCGATGCCGGTCGCGCCGCTGTGGTTCGGTCCGGTGTAGCCGTAAAAGTGGGCGGAGTAGACCAGCTTGTGGGAGACGACCAGGGTGTGGGACAGCGTACGGACCGGGGTGAGGGTGGGGCGTCCGTGCGGGAAGCCGTCGACGGGCAGGCCCGTCCAGTTGATGCCCTCGACGACGACCAGGAGGTCGGGGTTGGCCTCGCTCAGGATCCGGTCGGCGGCCTCCTGGGCGGCGGCGTGCCAGTCGTGGTCGTCGCCAAGCCCCCAGTTGGGGTCGTCCCAGACGTCCCGGCGGACCTCGTTGTAGAGGTCGGCGCCGACCACGCGGGGGTTGCCGCGGTAGCGGCGGGCCATGGCCACCCAGTCGTCGGCCCATTGGGCGGTGGTGCGGCCGCTGCTGTTCCAGCGCTCGTTGCCGTCCAGGCCGCAGCACCAGCGGGTGGTGACGGTGTGGTTGTTGAGGACGACGGCGAATCCGTCCGCCGTGAGCGCGTCGACCACCGCGTCGAAGACCTGGAGCGGGGTCCGCCCGCGCAGGCCGGGGTTGGCGGCCACGGCCGCGTCGGGGACGGGCGCGGTGGTGCGCAGCATCTCGTTGGAGAACGGCAGTCGGATGCTGTTGAGGCCGAGGGCCCGGAAGTCGGCGAGCAGCCGGGGCAGGGGCACCCGGTCCAGGCCGAGCGGGATGCCGTACGAGGGCTGCCCGGCGTGGTGGGAGGCGGGGTCGGCCCGGTCGCCGGAGCCGGTCCAGGAGCCCTGGGCGCCGTCCCAGTTGCCGGCGCGCAGCCGGAAGCGTTCGCCGCGGGCGTCGACGACGTAGCGGCCCCGGGTGGACAGCGGCGGGGTCCAGGTCTCCTGGACGGCGCGGTCCGCCGTGGACCCCGGGGCGCCGGAGGCGGGCGCGGGGGCGGCCGGGGCGGGAGGGGTGGCGAGGGAGAGCAGGAGGGCCGCGAGGAGGGTGCCGCGTGCGGCCCGTGACAGAGTCTTCATGACATGCCCGTCGAGGGGGTCCGGCCGGCTGGCCGGACGGCCGATGAGTTGGTGGGGACACGTCAAGTTACCGGCTGGTCGGCCCACGGGGGAAGCCGCCGGAAAGCCGACGGGAGGCCGCCGGGAAGCCCGGGCAGGCCGACGGGCGGCCTCGGGCAAGCGGCCGGACAGCCTTGGGGCAAGCCACCGGACGGCCCCGGCCGGCCCGGGCCGGCGGACGCCCGCGGAACACCTGCGGACCGGCGGGTGCCCGACCGGGCCGGTCACCCCCACACTGGTGGTGGGGGGACCCTGTGAACGGAGGCCGTCGTGAGCACACCTTCCCCCATCCGGATCGCCGCCGTCCTGTCCGCCGACCACCGCAGGCGCCTGATGGCGTTCGCCCGGGAGGTCAATTTCGCCGAGGATGCCCGGATCTTCGAGGAGGGCGAGCCGGCGGAGTCGTTCTGGATCGTGCGGTCGGGGACCGTGACGCTGGAGGTCCCGATGCCGGGACACCGCCGGGCGGCGACGGTCGAGAACCTCGGCACCGGGGAGCTGGTGGGCTGGTCCTGGCTGTTCCCGCCGTACGTGTGGCAGCTCAGCGCCCATGCGATGACCCCCGTGCGGGCCTACGAGTTCGACGCGAAGCGGGTACGGATGCTGATGGACGCCGACCCGGCCTTCGGCTCGGCGCTGGGGCACTGGGTGGGCCGGGTGCTGGCGCACCGGCTGCACGAGACCCGGGTGCGCCTGATGGACCTCTACGCCCCGCGCAGCGCGTCGGGGAGCCTTCCGCTGTAGCGGACCGCGCGGCACCGGCCCGCCCGCACCGCCGGACCGAAGGGATCCGACCGGAACGGATCGGAGCAGAGCGCAACGGACCGGAAGCGAGCGGAACGGACCGGTCCAGGCCGATTCCCGGCCGGATTGCCGTCCTGGTCAAGGACACCCACCCGGCTGCGGCCTGCGATCGAACGGTCACGAATGGTGACGGAAATTGACGGTGGAGGCAGGCGTTCGGGGAGCGCGTGGGCAAGACTGTCCGCTATCCGAAAACGCGACCCGAAGGAGTGTTCGCAATGCGGTCCATCGTCAGGGGTCTGGGGCTCGCTTCCGCCGCCATGGGGCTGACCGCGCTCACCGCGCTGGCCGGTTCCGGGGTGGCGGACGCCGCGCCCGGCGACACGCAGAGGCTCTACGCCCCGTCGGCGCTCGTCCTCACCGTGTCGGCCGGCGCCGTCGAGGGCGAGCAGGGCACGGCGCTGCGCGCGGTGACGCTGGTCTGCGCGCCCGTCCCCGGCGGGACGCACCCGGCGCCCGCCGCCGCCTGCCGGGAGTTGCGGCAGGTCCGGGCCCGCTTCGACGCGATCACCGTGCCTCCGGTCAGCCGCCCCTGCACCCGGGAGTGGGACCCGATCACGGTGACCGCGGCGGGCGTCTGGGAAGGCCGGCACGTCAACTACGCGCACACCTTCGCCAACCGGTGCGCGCTGCGCCACGGCAGCGGCACGCTGTTCGCCTTCTGACGCGGACGACGCGGCCGCGGACCAGCTCGAACAGCAGCAGGACGAGCCCGGCTCCCCAGATCCACCACAGGGCGGTGCTCAGGAAGGGCGTGTCCGTGGTCCACCGCACCACGCTGAGCACCGCCGCGACGAAGAGCAGGAAGTACGCCATCGTGGTCCCCCCTCGGCAGGCGGTCCGACCACGTGCAGCGTAGGCCAACGCTCCAGGACTGTCAGCCCAGTTCGAGGCTGGTGACCCCGTACAGGCCGGCCAGGTCCAGCTCCGGCGCCGGGCCGGTGTACATGCGGGCCGCCTCGAAGGTGGGGACCAGTCCGAGCCGCGCCATCAGGGCGGTGGCCGCCGGGTTGGCGTCGGGCACGTCCACCGCGACCGTGCCGTCCGGCACCTCGGCCGCGAGCCGGCCGACCAGGGCGGCCGCCACCTCGGGCGTCGCCGCGTACAGGGGACCGATGCGGGAGGCCGCGCTGCACGGCCGCACCAGGCCGAGGCCCTCGATCCGCCCCTCGCGGACCGCGGCGACGCCCGTGCGTCCGGGCAGGCCCAGCCAGGCGGCCAGGAAGGCGTCACGGGCCTCGGGGAAGAACCGCCGGTCGTAGGCGGCCAGTACGTCGAAGGGCAGCGAGGCCGCGTCCACCAGCTCCACGCCCCGGACGCCGCCCGCGTCCTGCGGCACGCCCTCGTGGCGGACGTTGTTCCAGGCCCGCCGGAAGCCGGACGTGCGGTAGTTGTCCTGCTGCTCCACCACCCCGTCCAGACCGATCAGGCGCCCCTCCAGCCGTGCCATGCCGGCCCGCCAGAGCTGGATGCCGTAGCCCTGGCCGCGGAACCGCGGGTGGGCGATGTAGAAACCGATGAAACCGAACCCGGTGCCGTACCGCACGGCCGAGATGCAGGCGGCGGGCTCCCCGTCGCACCGCCCGACGAGGAAGCCCCGGGGATCGGCCACGGCGAAGGCGAAGCGGTCGCTGTCCCCCGGATTCCACCCCTCCTCGTCGGCCCAGGCCCGCAGCAGCTCCATGTCCGCCCCGCCGGCGCCGGTGATCTCGAACCGCGTCGAAGTACCCGTCGAAACCCTCGATCCCGTCATGGGACGAGTTCTACCAGACCCGACGAACCCTCAGCAGAGCGTCTAAGGCGTGCTCCTGGGGGTCGCAGGGCCGCCGCAGATGACGTCGTCGAGCACGATCGGCCGGGAGTCCAGGCGGACGTACGCGGTCACGGTGTCGATCTCGCCGGCGCCCCAGTGCGTGGTGACGGTGGCCCAGCCGACGCCCGCGGACTGCGCGACGGTGACCTCCCCGACGGTGATGTCCTGGGGGACGTTGCGGGCGCAGAGCAGGACGTCCTGGTCGGGGGTGTTCTGCTGTTTCTCCTTCAACTGATGGGACACCCGGTGCGTGCGGTGGTAGCGGGACGGGCCGTGGTGCCCGTAGAAGTCGGTCAGGAAGCGGCCGATCTGGGCGGCGGTGTGCCGCTTGTGGCCGAACGGGCCGTCGGCGACGGCAGCCGGAGCGGAGGCGGCCAGCGCGATCAGCGCGGTCAGGCAGAGCGCGGAGAGGCGGTGCGGAAGGTTCCTCATGCCTGGGGTGTAACCGCTGCCCGGCGGCCGGGAGCGAATGACGCGCGGATCTCACTCCTGTGGAGGCCGGGGTTCACCACGCTGGCACCGGTCGCGTGCGCAGGCCTCGCAAAAGGGTTCGCCCCCGGTGGCCGGCGTCCGTAGGGTCGCCCCATGAGGAAACCGCTCGTCGCCGTGTTCAGCGGGGCCGGAATGTCCACCGACTCCGGGATTCCGGACTACCGGGGCCCGCAGGGGCTGTGGCGCCGCGACCCCGAGGCGGAGAAGCTCGTCACCTACGCGTCCTACATGGCGGACCCGGAGATCCGCCGCCGGTCCTGGCTGATGCGCGCCGAACTCGCCGCACTGGCGGCGCGGCCCAACGCCGCGCACCTGGCCGTGGCCGAGCTGGAGCGCGGCGGGACGCCGGTGCGGGTGATCACGCAGAACGTGGACGGGCTGCACCAGCTGGCCGGACTGCCCGCCCGCAAGGTGTTCGAGCTGCACGGCACCGCGCGGCAGGTGGTCTGCACCCGCTGCCACGCCCGCACCGAGATGGCCGAGGCCCTCGCCCGGGTGGCCGCCGGCGAACCGGATCCCGCCTGCGGGACGTGCGGCGGGATCCTGAAGGCGGCCACCGTGATGTTCGGCGAGCGGCTCGACCCCGAGGTGCTGGGGCAGGCCATGGCCGTCGCCAAGGGCTGCGACGTCTTCGTCGCGGTCGGGTCGACGCTCCAGGTCCAGCCCGCCGCCTCGCTCGTGGGCATCGCCGCGGAGCACGGGGCCCGGCTGATCATCGTCAACGCCGAGGAGACCCCGTACGACCCGCTGGCCGCCGAGGTCGTCCGCGAGCCGATCGGGACGGCCCTGCCGCGGTTGCTGCGGCGGCTCTCCGCGGCCTAGGCCCCGCTCTCCGGAGGGCGCGCTGCCCGGCGGCACCTCGCCTCAGGTGCCGTCGGCGGCCCGGCGCATCTGCTCGACGTCCAGCTTCTGCATGGTCAGCATCGCCCGGGTGGCGCGGGCCGCGCGCTGCGGGTCGGGGTCCGCGACCAGTTCCAGGACCTCCGCCGGGAAGACCTGCCAGGACAGTCCGAACTTGTCCTTGACCCACCCGCAGGCGACGCCCTCGCCGCCGTCGGCGGTCAGGGCCTCCCAGTAGTGGTCGGCCTCCGCCTGGTCGGCGCAGTGCACCTGGAACGAGACGGCCTCGGTGAAGGTGAACTCGGGGCCGCCGTTGAGGGCGGCGAACCGCTGCCCGTTGGCCTCGAACTCGACCACCAGCACCGACCCGACCGGGCCGGGGCCGGCCTCGGTGCAGCGCACGATGCGGCCGATGCTGCCGTCCTTGAAGACGGACACGTAGAACTCGGCGGCTTCCTCGGCCTTGCCGTCGAACCACAGGCAGGTGGTGAATCCCTTGATCATGACGCCTCCAGGTGGCTGGGCGGGCGCGGTCACGCCCTCGTGCCGGTACAGACCGGTCCCGGGCCCCCGATTCATCGGCGGGCCCGGGACCGGTTCTGCGCTTCACCCGGAGGGGTCAGCTCACGTCAGCTCACGCCGCGCTCACTTCGCGCCGAGCATCCGGTCGACGACCTGGGCGGCGGCGGTGCCCTTGTCCAGGTCGGCGAACTCGGCGCGGAAGGCGGCCCGGGCCCCGGCGTACTGCGCACCGACCGCGTCCGCGTTCTTCACGGCCTCGATCAGGGCGGCCGAGTCGTGCAGCAGCGGGCCGGGCGCCTTCTCCTCCAGGTCGAAGGTGAAGCCGCGCAGAGTGTCGCGGTAGTGCGCCAGGTCGTACGTGAACAGCAGGATCGGCTTGTCGGTCAGGGCGAAGTCGCACATCACGGAGGAGTAGTCCGAGATCAGGACGTCCGCCACCAGCAGCAGGTCGGTGGTGTCGGGCCAGCGGCCGACGTCCAGCACGAAACCGTCGCGGACGGCGTCGCGGACCTGCTCGTTGACCCGGTAGTGGCCGCGGATCAGCAGGACGTGGTCCTCGCCGAGCTCGCGCCGGGCGGCGTCGAGGTCGATCTGGAGGTCCAGCTTGTAGCCGCCGCTCCAGCCCTCGCGGTTCTCCCGCCAGGTCGGGGCGTACAGCACGACCTTCTTGCCCTCGGGCAGGCCGAGCCGGCGGCGGACCTCGGCGGTCCGCTCGGCGACCTGCTCGTCGTCCCGGCGCAGCAGCACGTCGGCGCGGGGGCTGCCGACCTCCATGACCTCGCCCTGGTAGCCGAGCGCGCGCCGCAGGACGGGGGTGGCGAAGCTGGAGGGCGACACCAGCAGCGACCACTGGGCGCTGTCGTGCTCCAGCGCGGCGAGGATCTCCGGGCTGGAGTAGTAGTCGTGGATGTAGTCGTGGCCGATCTGCTTGAGCGGCGTGCCGTGCCAGGTCTGGACGACCGTCTGGCCCTCGCGGCGGCGGAAGGTGCGCGGGACGCTGTCGTTGGTCACGTAGTACTTGGCGCGGGCCAGCACGTCCCAGGCCTCCAGGCTGCCGTACTGCACGGCGCGCGCGGTGGCCGGGACCTCGGCGCGGCCGTCGCGGACCAGCCAGATGTGCTCCAGCTTCTCGCCGCGGCGCAGCAGCTCCTCGTGGATGGCACGCGGGGAGTCGCCGGCGCCGTTGCCCTGGAAGGTGTCGAAGACGACCATGTCCTTGACCGGCGCCTGGCGCTGGGCCGGGTAGGTCACGTCGCGGGCGACGCGCTGGGCGTAGCGGGAGCGGTCGTGCGGGCTCAGCAGCTGGTCGGCGACGAGCGCCATGCGGTCGTAGTAGCGGGCCTCCACGCGCATGCGGCGGCCGGCGACGGTCAGCGCGACCGGGCCGGTGCCGAGCGCCGGGGCGACCAGCTGGACGGGCGCGCCGCGGTCGACGCCGAGCAGGCCGGCGGTGGTGCCGCCCTGGGAGAGCGGGCGCAGCGTGGGCCACCAGCGGCCGTGCGGCAGCGAGGTGCGGCCGGCGTACGCCTCGGGCAGCATCGGCTCGAAGGTGGCCTCGAACCGGTCGCCGTCCCGGGTGGCGGGGTAGCTGAACTCCTCGCCGTGCCAGTTGTGCAGCACGAACTCGTACGGCTCGTCGGTCGGCGCGTGGAAGGTGCCCTTGAGGGTGAGCACGCCGTCCTTGGCGGTGACCGTGTCGACCAGCGGCGGCGACGGCTGCATGGACAGGCAGAGCCGGCCGTCGTCGGTGCGCTTGGCGTAGAGGGCGCGGCCGGTGGTGTCACCGGGGACGGGGACGACCAGGCCGGTGAAGCCTCCGCGCTCGTCGTGGGCCAGCGGGTAGGTGGTGCCGTCGGCGCGGACCACGGTCAGGTGCCACGGCTCCGGCGCCCACTCGCCGGGCTTGACCTCGGTATCGGGGACGGCGGCCAGGTCGGCCACGGGGACGGTCACGCTGAACGGGACCCGGCCGCCGACGGCGGAGTCGGCTTCCAGCGGGAAGGTCAGCTCGGTGCCGGTGGTCTGGTGGGTCGCGCGCAGGACGGCGCCGGCGCCGGGCTGCTCGGCCAGTTCACCGGTGACGGTGAGGGCGCCCTCGCCGTCGGTGGTCACGTCCAGGGCGCGGGCGCGGACGATCTCCACGGCCACGGTGAAGGTGGGCGAGACCTGCGGGACGACGCGGACGTCGGGGGCCACCCAGTGCGCGGGCGGGGTCAGGCCGCTGTCGTGGTCGCCGCCCTTGAGGCGGGCGCGGTGCAGGCCGCCGGCGCCGGTGACGGCGATGGAGGTGGTCCAGACGCCCTCGTGCCACTTGCCGCCGGTCTGGAAGATCGACGGGTCGACGACGGCGGTGAAGCCGGCCCAGTCGGCGTGCCGCAGCGCGAGGTGCGGGGCGTTGACCGTGGCCATCGGGGAGGCGACGGTGCGGGCCGTGACGACGGAGCGGCGGCGCTTGCCCTTCTCGCGGAAGACGAGCATCTTGCGCGAGCCGAGGCGGCTCTCGGCACCGAGGTGGCCGGGCAGGGCGTAGCCGCGCAGCAGCAGCTTGCCGCCGGCCCAGGCCGCCTGCTCGACGCGGCTGACGACGCGGAGCTCGCGGTTGCCGAGGGTGAGGATCTTGGCGGGGACCGGCGGGCGGCCCTGGAGGAAGGGGTAGTCCGCCGTGGGGCGGGCCAGGCCCTTGACCGGGACGCTCCAGGAGTAGTCCTCCTGGTGCTTGAGGAGGGCGATGAAGTCCTCCACGCGGCCCTCGCGGGCGAGGTAGGCCTTCAGGCGGTCGGCGACGGTCAGGTCGTTCCAGGGGCCCTCGCCGATCTCGCGGACCAGGCCGCCGACGTGCTCGACGAAGGCGTCACGGAAGTCCTGGCCGCCCTCGGGCACGTACTTGTAGATGAGCGGGAGCTCTTCGGCGAGCACGTTGTGGTCGTAGTCGCGCAGGTAACGGGCGTACTCCGGGCCCTGCTTGGCCTTGAGCGACTCGCGGACCAGGCGGACGGAGGTGACGCGGTCGATGAGGGAGACCGGGTCGGTGGAGCGCTGGGTGATGGAGCGCTCACCGGTCTCGCGGACCCGCCAGTGGTAGACGACGTCACCGAGGATGTCGACGCTCTCGGCGAAGTAGTGCGCGGGGATGCTGACGGGGGCGTCCTCGTAGAGGATGCCCTCGGGGTACTGGAAGCCGTGCTTGTCCCAGAACGTCCGGCGGTAGACCTTGTTCCACGCGGTGCGGTCGGTGACCAGCGGCGCGAACTTGGAGATGTGGGTCTTCAGCCGGGTCTTGGCGAAGGGCGCGCGGTGGCCCCACGACTGGTTCATGCCGACGGAGCGGAAGCGCAGCACGTTGCCGCCGACGAAGTCGGATCCGGTCTCGTCGAGGGTGTCGACCATCAACTGGTAGGCGTTCGGCGGCATGGTGTCGTCGCTGTCGACGAACGCGAGGTACTCGGTGCCTTCGGCGATGTGCCGGGCACCGGTGTTGCGGGCGGCACCGAGGCCGGCGTTCTCCTGCTGGACGAGTCGGAACCGCTTGTCCCGCGCGGCGAACTTCTTGGCGATGTCGGCGCTCGTGTCCGTGGACCCGTCGTCGACCATGACGACTTCGAAGTCGTCGAACGTCTGGGCGGCGAGGGACTCCAAGCACTCGTCGAGATAGAGCTCGACGTTGTAGACGGGGACGACGATGCTCAGGCGCGGGGGCATGGGTGAGGGATTCTCCAGCAGGGGTTTCTCTGTCAATGATCAGCTAATTACAGCATCTTACTCTGTAACGGGATGATAAAATCCCCCCATCCAGGGCATATCCCCCCACACCGCCGAGGCGGGCGACAAAGATTCAGCCGCCCGCCACCTGTCGGTGACTGCCGGTACGGACGGTCACACCTCCAGTTCGGCCTCGATCTTCTTCAACTGGTGACGGGCCATCGCGAGATTGGCCCGCTGCTTGTCCAGAGCGAGATAGAGGAACAGCCCCTGGGAGCCGCGCGAGCGTAGCAGGCGGATGAGGTGGTACTGCGAACCGAGGGTGATGAGGATGTCCTCGATCTCGTCGTTGAGGCCGAGCATCTCCATGGTGCGGACCTTGGCGCGCACCACGTCCGTGTTGCCCGCGGCGGCGACCGTCAGGTCCAGGTCCTTGCCGCCGCCCAGGGTGCCCAGCGCCATGCCGCTGGTGTAGTCGACCAGGGCGGCGCCGATGGCCCCCTCGATGACGGTGGTGGCTTCCTTGAGCGCGAGCTCGACGTTGGCCATGTGGGATTCCTCTCGATGGGCGCCGTGTGCACGGTGCACCCGGCGTGCGTACGTCGTGTACGCGTCGGATCTGCGAAGGACTACGCGGGGGCGCCGGGACCCCGGCGGCCGAGCGTGTGGTCGATGAGCTCCGCTATGCGGAGGCTGGAGCGGCGGGCCTCCAGGTGGAGCCGGCCGACGTTGGCGCGGGGTTCCGCGATCAGGGTGAGCACCGCCGTGTCCCCCGCGGCGTAGGTGGCGACGTAGCCGTGCTCGCCGCGGACCAGGAGCTCGCGGAAGCCGCCCTGGCCGGTGGTGTCGCTGAGCCGCTGGGCCACGCCCAGGGCGGCGGCGGTGAGGGCGGCCACCGACTCGGCCTCCGTGGCGGCGGTGTCCTGCGCGAGGACCAGGCCGTCGGCGCTGGCGGCGAGCACTCCGGTGAGCTGGGGGACCCGGGCCCGGAGCCGGCGCAGTTCGGCGAGTATCTCGGCCTCGGCTTCTGCGGGCACCATGACGATTCCACTCATCTCGGACTTCCTCCTCTCGGCTTGCCTGCGCTCGGCGAGCTGTCGCAGCGGGAGCCTCACAGGCTTGCCTCCAGTGCGTCGCGCAACCGGCGGAGCAACGCCACGTCCGGGGGCTGGGCCTGGGTCATCCAGGCGGGAAGGGCGGCGGGAGCCGGTGCGGGAGCCGGCTCGCGCGGGGTCTCGACCAGGCCGGCCGCGGCCAGCCGGCGGACGTCGAGCAGCGTGTGGAAGGCCGGCCGGCCCAGGGCCCAGGCCAGTGCGGCGGGCGTGCGCACCCCGTCGGCGGCGCGCAGCAGGGCCCGCTGGCGCAGGGTGACCGTCTGGCCGGGGGCGGCCTCCCGGGGCACCACGGGGGCGGTGTCCAGCAGCGGGTACGGCCAGACGGCGTCCAGCAGCTCGCGGCGGCGCACGGTCTCGCGTTCGACGGCTTCGGCGGGGACCGGGCGGACCGAGCCGATCCAGTGGGTGGCGCCGCGCCGGAACCGGGAGGGGCCGCTGCCCGGGGAGAGGGCGAAGAAGGCGGCGTCGAAGATGGCCGCGAGATGGCAGATCTCCAGCTCGCCGCCGGCCAGGCCGCCGCTGTCGACGAGGAAGCGGGCCACCTCGCGGCGGGCGCCGGCCCGGTCCACGGCCTCCCGCCAGCGCTCGCGGGTCAGGCCGCCGCCGGCGGTGAGCAGGATCTCCAGGCCGGGCGTGGCCGGGCTCTCGGCGTGCACGATCCGGCCGTCCTCCAGGAAGAGGGTGCCGCGGTCGCGCAGCAGGGCGCCGGTGGCGCGCTCCTCGGCGAGCCGGGTCAGCAGGGGGGAGACCGCACCGGTGGCGGCCGTGCCGGCGGTCACCTGAGCACCAGCCCTTCGGCCAGGTCGCGCAGTCTCATGCGGGCCAGGGCGAGGTTGCCCTCCGCCCGGTCCAGCCACAGGTGGAGGAAGACGCTGCTGTCGAAGCTCGTGGCGACGAAGCGGAGCACGTGGTAGCCGGTGCGGGTGGTCACGATCAGGTCCTCGACGGGCGGGCCGCCCACGCCCGCGGCCGCGGCGCCCGCGGCCCCGCCGGGGCCACCGCCCGCGGCCCCGGGCGCCGGCCGGGCCGCCGGGTCGGACGTCGCCGCGAAGGTCTCGTACTCGGCCGCCGCGCGGGCCAGCTCCGCGGTCTCGGCGGCGGTGGTCTCGTGGTCGCCGACCGGGGACTCGCCGACCGTGCCGAGGGCCAGTCCGCTGCTCCAGTCCACGAGCGCGGCCCCCCGCGCCCCCGGCAGGGCCATGGCTTCGAGCAGGCATTCGTCGATCCCGGGCACGCGGGCTCCCCTCCCGGCCGTATGTGCGTGGTGCACAGCCGTACGGCGCGACAGGGATGAACTTACTGAACCTCCGTAGCCCGCAAGGGTGTTCTGGCATTTTCCAGAGGAACATGCGCGAATGCGATCACAAACATGGCCTGAATCACGACGCCAAGGGCAAATGATCAGACAACCGGAAGGCTCCCCCCTCGCGCAGCACATAACCCTCATGGGTCAGGGTGCGCAGGAGGTGGTAGACCGTGGGAAGTGGAATCCCGGTCAGACGGGACAGCCGTTTGGCGGTGACGCCGCCTTCCGCGTACATCGCCTCCAGCAGGCGCAGCGCCCGCTGCACGGAGCCGATCAAGGTGGGTGCGCTGTCCTTGTGGATGTGATCGGTGCCCATGGTGGATCCCCCTGCTCGCTCAGGACGCCCGGCAAACACATCAAAGTCGCTCACCGGTCGCAAACCCAGCTGACTCGCGCAAACCCGAGCATAAGATCAACGCATGTGCGTCCCGGAGCCGGGCGAGCGCGGTCCGGGCCGCCCGGCCCAGCTCCTCCCGTACGTCCTGCCGTACGCGCGGCCGGTCGGCCTCGGTGCGCAGCACCACCCGCTGGCGCACGGTCACGGTGGCCGCGCCGGGTCCTTCCGCGGTGACCGTCCAGCTCCCGGTGTGCACGGCCAGCGGAGCCACGGGGCCGGGTGTCTTGAAGACGACCCTCGCCTCCTGCGGCAGGCGGACGACGGCAGCCGCGGGCGGCTCCGGCGTCCCCGCCGCGGCCCCGCTCGCCGCCGTCGCCGGGACCGGGGCCGGCCACAGGGCGCCGTGGTCGAGCCGGTCCAGGACGGCCGGCGCCGGTTCCTCGATGCGCAGGCGGTCGGCGAAGGAGAACAGCAGCCCCTCCAGGCGCCGGGGCCGCTCGGCGAGCCGGGCCAGCCGGGCGAGCTCGGCGCGGCTGTTGGTGTCGGTGGCCCGCAGCACCCAGGCGACGTCCTCCGCGCGGTCGCCCGCGACGCGGAAGTCGTGCAGCAGCGTCACCCGGCAGCGGCCGGGGCCCAGCGGGTCCACGGTCCAGGTGCCGCCCATGGCGCTCAGCGGCGGTGCCGGGACCTCCTGGCGGAAGCCGATGCGCCGGGCGACGGGGTCCAGGTCCCGGCGGGAGGTCCAGTGCTTGAGGGTGCCGTTGGCGGTGGCCCAGATCTGCAGTCGCTCCGCCGCGGTCCCCGGGCGGGAGCCGGGCGCGCCGGTGCCGGGCGCGCCGGTCCCGCCGGTGGCGGGCGGGTCCAGGCGGCGCACGTGGACGGTGGGCGGGAACAGCAGCGGCCACCGCTCGGCGTCCGCGAGCAGTGCGTAGACGGTGTCGGCCGGAGCGTCGGCCTCCACCTGGTGGGAGGTGCGGTGCACCTGTTCCGTGGGCACGGTGGGCGCCCCTTCCATCTCGGGAGTCCTCGCCTCTCCGGGCACGGTCGCGTCCAGGGTCGCGCGGCGCGCTGGGACGGGGCTTGAGGCGTCTTCGAAGCGCGCGCGACCGCCCGGCGGGAGAGTGCGGGGGACGGGCGGGACGCCGAAGACCGGCCGGGGCCGGGCGAGGGGAGAGCCATGACGACGGAGGCGGTCGCACCGGGGGCCGTCTGGTCCGCCGCGCTGCACGCGGAGGTCCAGCAGTTCTACGCGCACCAGATGCAGCGGCTGGACCTCGGGGAGGCGCGGGCCTGGTCGCTCACCTTCACCGAGGACGCGGTCTTCGACGTCCCGACGCTGCCGGAGCCGGTACGCGGCCGGGCCGGGCTGGTGGCCTCGGCGCGCCGGGCCCGGGCGCAGCTCGAGGCGGCGGGTGAGCGGCACCGGCACGTGCTGGGCATGCTCGACGTCCGCCCCCTCCCGGACGGGACCGTGGCCGTGCGCGCGTACGCGGTCGTGTACGCGACCCCGGTCGGCGGCGCGTCCCGGGTGCACCGGATGTGCGTGTGCGAGGACGTGCTGGTGCGCGGGACGCACGGCGGGCTCCTGGTCGCGCACCGGGTGGTGACCCGGGACGACCTGCCCTGACCCGCGCGCCGGGCCGCGCGCGTCAGGCGTGGCAGGCCGGCAGGCCGCCGTGGTAGTCGGTCATCTCCCGGAACAGCGCGGGAACGTCCAGCGGCTCCCCCGGCCGGGCCCCGCGCAGTTCGGCGTAGGCCCGGTGCAGGTTCGGCACCAGCCGCTCGGCGTCGAGCAGGGCGGCGTACGGGCCCGGGCCGGTGAGCCGGGCGAGGTCGAGCGGGGCGAGGCCCGCCTCGAAGCCGTCCCGGGCCAGGGCCCGCAGCCAGCGGAAGTAGCCCTCGTCGGCGTCGAGGAGCTCGGGGCCGCCGAGCGGGCCGTGCCCGGGGACCACGACCAGCGGGTCCAGGGCGCGCAGCCGGTCGAGGGCGGCCAGGGAGCCGCTGACGGAGCCCATCAGGCAGAAGGGTGTGATGCCCGACATCACCACGTCGCCCGTGAACAGGACCCGCTGCTCGGGCAGCCAGACGGCGATGTCGTTGGTGGTGTGCGCGGCGGGCCCCAGGTGCAGCAGCTCGATCCGGATCCCGCCGGTCCACAGGGTCAGCGTGTCGGTGAAGGTCAGGTCCGGCAGCGCCACTTCGAGCTCGCCCCAGCGCACCTCGGGCCACAGGCTCGTCAGATGGAGTCCGGCGGCCGTCATCGCGGCCCGGGCGCTCTCGTGGGCGACGACCACGGCCTCGGGGAAGCGGCTGTTGCCGAAGGTGTGGTCGCCGTGGAAGTGCGTGTTGACCAGGGTGCGCGGGGGCCGGCCGGTGCGGGCCAGCACGTGGGCGCGCAAGGTACGGGCGCGGTCCTCGGTGGCCGCGGTGTCGACCAGGGTGCAGGCGCCGCCGGCGCCGACGACCAGGCCGGCGTTGTTCAGGCACCAGCCGCCGTGCGGCTGGAGGTAGGCGTGCACCCCGTCGGCGACCTCGACCAGGCGGCCCCCGGCCGCGGGCCGGGGGCTCACGCGGCCGTGCCCGGGCGCGGCCGGGTGAGGACCATGGCGCTCTGGAAGCCGCCGAAGCCGCTGCCGACCGTGAGGACCGTGTCGGTCCGGTGTTCTCGGGCGGTCAGCGGGGTGTAGTCGAGGTCGCAGTCCGGGTCGGGCTCGCGCAGGTTGGCGGTGGGCGGCACGGTGTCGTGCTCGATGGCCAGGGCGCAGGCGGCGACCTCCAGGGCGCCGATGGCGCCGAGGGAGTGCCCGATCATCGACTTGATGGAACTGACCGGCACCTGCCGGGCCCGCTCCCCCAGGCTCCGTTTGAACGCGGTGGTCTCGTGCTTGTCGTTCTGCTTGGTGCCGGAGCCGTGGGCGTTGATGTAGTCGACGGCGGACCGGTCCAGGCGGGCCTCGTCCAGGGCGGCGCGGATCGCGGCGGCCATCTCGACGCCGTCGCTCTTCAGTCCCGTCATGTGGTAGGCGTTGCTGCGCGAGGCGAAGCCGGCGATCTCGGCGTAGATGTGCGCGCCGCGCCGCCGGGCCCGCTGCAGTTCCTCCAGGACGACCACCGCGGCGCCCTCGCCGAGCACGAAGCCGTTGCGCGTGCGGTCGAACGGGCGGGACGCGGTGGCCGGGTCGTCGTTGCGGGGGCTGGTGGCCTTGATCGCGTCGAAGCAGGCCACGGTGATCGGGGAGATCGGGGCCTCGGTGGCACCGGCGACCATGATGTCGGCGCTGCCCTCGCGGACGAGTTCCACGGCGTGACCGAGGGAGTCCAGGCCCGAGGTGCAGCCGGTGGACACCAGGGACACGGGCCCCTCGGCGCCCGCGGTCCGGGCCACCTCGGCCGCCATGGAGCTCGGGACGAAGTGGTCGAAGAGCCGGGCCGCGGCCTTGGCGTGGTCCACCTCCCAGCGGGTGCCCTGCTCGCTGACCAGCGGGTACTGGGTGTCCAGGCCCGTGGTGCAGCCCACCGCGCTGCCCAGGGTGACGCCCGTGCGGTGCGGGGCGAGGTCGCCGCCCACCAGTCCGCTGTCGGTGAGGGCCTCCCGGGCGGCGGCCAGGGCGAACTGCGCCGCCCGGTCCAGGCGGCGCGCCTCGTCGGGCCCGATCCCGTGCGCGGCGGGGTCGAAGTCGGCCTCGGCGGCGATGCGCGAGCGGTAGCCGGTGGCGTCGAAGAGGGTGATGGCGCGGGTGGCCGTCCGGCCGGCGGTCAGCAGCGACCAGTACTCCTTCACGCCGACCCCGCCGGGGGCCACCACCCCGATCCCGGTGATCACGACCCGTCTCATCGGCTGTCCCTCCCTCGTGGTCCCCCGGCCCGGCTGTCGTTCGAGCGTCGCCGAGGGCGCTGGAGGATCGCTCGAGGCGGGTCGCCGCCCCACCGGAGCCGGACGGACCGCCACGGGGCCGGGGGGTCGCCCCCGGCCCCGTGGACCGGCCCCGGGCGCTGCGCTCCTCAGAGCTCCTTGCGGCCCGCCGCCTCGCTCGCGGCCCCGGCCGCGAAGCCGAGGGAGATCATCACCACGTAGCTGACGACCTCGTAGCCGGCGGGCGCCAGGTACCGGCCGAAGCCCATGAAGGGGATCGGGCCCAGCCACTCGTGCAGCAGCCCGCAGGCCCCGCCCACGACGAGGACGAAGCAGACCAGGCCGAGCACGCCCGCGAGGGGGCCGTTCCGGGAGGGGTGCGAAGAGGAAGCCATGCGGCGACGGTAGGCAACGCGCCGGTGGCGGCGCGTCCGCCGAAAGTCGCCGGACCGGCACCGCCCTGTCGTACTTAAGTAGGCGGGGCGCCGACCAGGTGGCCGACCGGGGCCGGCTCCGGCGGGCGCCGCGCCGATGCTACGGGGGACGGACCCCCGCGCCTCGTCGTCCTCGGCCGCGACGCTCACGGCCGTGGCGCTCGGCCGCGACGCTCACGGCGGTGGCACGCGCACGGGCCGCTCCTGCCCGGGCGGGGCGGGCGGGGCGGGCGGGCCCGCGAGCTCCAGTGCCCGGTGCGCCAGCCACAGGTCGTGGCGGGCGCTCGGGGACTGCAGCAGCGAGCGTTCCAGCAGCACCTCGACCCGGGTCAGCCGCTTGCGCGCCCCGGGCACCGACAACCCGAGCGCGGCCGCCGCCGGGGCCAGCCGGGCGTCGTGGCGCAGCCAGGTCCGTACGGTCTCCCACGCCTCGGGCGGCGCCTCGGGCCCGGCCAGCGGGGCGAGTTGGCGACGGGCCCACGCGGTGAGCGCGGGCGCCCGCAGGACGTCGTCCAGCCGGAGGGGACCGGCGGGCGACGGCTGCGGCCGGGCCGGGGCGCCGCCCGGGGTCAGCCGCAGGGCCAGGGACAGCGCCGCCTGGTCGGCGAGCCGGTCCAGGTCCAGGCCGAGCACCCCCTCCACGAGCCGCAGCCGGGTGGCCAGGGTGTTGCGGTGGATCTTCAGCAGCCGCGTGGCGCGCGAGGCGAACCCCAGCCAGGCGTGCGCGGTGGCGCGCAGTTCCTGGGCGCCGGGGTCCTGCGGCCGCCCCGGCACGTACCGGTGCAGCGGGGCGAGCAGGGCCGCGGCCCAGTCGGCGCCCGCCTCGTGCGCGGCCAGCTCCGGTTCGGGTCCGGCGGAGCCGAACCGGGCGTGCCGCTCGCCGCGGCCGCGGGCGACGGCCATCGCGTGGAAGGCCTGGGTGTAGGCGGCCGGGGCCTGCCCCAGGTGCACCTGCTCGCTCACCCCGGCCACGCAGTCGGGGGCCACCGCCACCAGCGCCTCGGCCAGCGGGTCGTGGTCGGCGCGGGGGGCGGCGGGATCGGTGGGCGCCAGGACGATCAGGTGCCGCGCGTGGACCGGGCAGCGCACGATCCAGGCGCGCCCGGCGGTGAGTTCCCCGCAGGCCCGGGTGACGGCGGCGCGTCGGCCGGCGGGGCACTCCACCACGTACATCCGCAGCGGATCGGGCAACGGCGGGGTCAGGGCCTCCGCGATCTGCCGGGCCGTGGACAGCCGGCCGTTCATCAGCAGGTGCAGGACCGCCTCGCGGGCCCGGGCCTCGGCCACGGCGGTCCGCTCGGCGCGCCGGGCGGCGTCCTCCGCGCGCAGCACCAGGGCGAGCGGTACGGCGGCGTCGGCGAGCAGCGTGGCCGCAGCCGGCGGATGCGGGCGCGGCAGGAGGGCCGCCAGGGTGCCGGGCCCGTCGAGGGTGAACAGCAGCGCGGTGGCGCCGTCGCCCTCCAGGACGGCCGACCGCACCCCCCGGGCCGTCAGTTCGGCCGCGCCGCGGGCCACGAGCTCGGCCGCGGGCCCGGGCGGCGGCGCCTGGCCGGGGGCGCCGGCCCCGGTCGCGTCGAGCACCCCGGTCCAGCCGCCCAGCCGGGTGCCGAGCCAGCGCAGCAGCGCGGCGGACCCGCCGGTGTGGGCCAGGCGGTGGGCCTTGAGGACGTCGTCGGAACGCGACATGAGGGAGGTTTCCTTAGATCCGGATCATCGCGCCGCCGCATTCAACCACCCACCGCACACTGTGCGCACTGATACCGCTCGTGCGAGGTCACTGGGCGGACCGAAGCCGGTTCCCGGTGCCGCCTGCGCCTAGATTGGGCCACGGGCGGTCGGGTCCCGGAGCCCACGGGGGAGGCCCCGGGACCCTTCTGTCGCGGCCCGCCCCGCTGCCGCTCGCCGCCCCGCTGCCGGGCCCGGCCTCACATGCGGGCCGCCGCCGCCTTGATCGCCTCGCGGATCCGGACGTACGTGCCGCAGCGGCAGATGTTGGCGATGGCGTCGATGTCCTCGTCGGTCGGTTCGGTGGTGCGCCGGAGCAGCGCGACCGCGGCCATGATCTGACCGGGCTGGCAGAACCCGCACTGGGCGACGTCCAGCTCCAGCCAGGCCTCCTGCACCGGGTGCAGCCGGTCCCCGTCCGCCAGGCCCTCGATGGTGGTCACCTCCCGGCCGGCGCACGCCGACACGGGCACGACGCACGGCCGGACGTCCTGGCCGTCGAGGTGGCTGGTACAGGCCTTGCAGACGTCCACGCCGCAGCCGTACTTGGGGCCGCGGACGTCGAGCAGGTCGCGCAGCACCCACAGCAGGGGCAGGTCGTCGGGGGCGTCCACGGTGACGCTGCGCCCGTTGACGGTGAAGGTGTGCGAGGGCACGTGGGTCGCTCCTGGAGTCGTGGCCCGGCCGGCGCGGGGGGATCGGCGGGGGGGAGATCAGCGGGGGTAGGGGGTGAAGTCGACGTCGAAGTCGAGGGGGAAGCTGCGCGGCTTGGTGCCCGTCGCCCGGGCGTAGGCGTTGGCGATGGCGCCCACCGCGGCGGGCACGCCCAGTTCGCCGGCGCCGCCGGGCTCGTCGCCGGTCGCGGGCAGCACGAACACCCTCACCTCGCGCGGGGCGTCCCGCTGGGTGGCCCAGTGGAACTGGCTGTAACTGCCCTCCAGCGGCAATCCCTTGTCCAGGTGCAGTCCCGCCCGCAGGGTCGTGGAGACGGCGTCGGTGAGCCCGCCGATCATCTGCGCCTCCAGGCCCCGCGGGTTGACCGGCAGGCCGACGTCCACGGCGATGACCGCCCTGGTGACCCGGACGTGCCCGGGGTCGCGGGTGTCGATCTCGACCAGGCAGGCCGTACGGGACTTGTACTCCTCGTGGAAGGCGATGCCCTGGGCGCAGCCGGCGGGCATCGGCCGTCCCCACCGCCCCTCCTGGGCCGCCTTGTCCAGGACGGCGCGCTGGGCGTCGGTCTTGAGGAAGGCCCGGCGGAAGGCGTACGGGTCCTTGCCGAGCCGCTGCGCCAGTTCGTCCACCACGATCTCCTCGGCGCCGCGGGTGTTGGCGGAGTACACCGAGCGCCAGGAGCCGGTGGGGATGCCGGTCGGCACCTCGGTGAGCGCCTGCGTGGTGAGGCCGAAGTGGTACGGGGACTTCACGGTGGTGAGGAACAGGGTCTGGGCGAGGGTCGCGTTGCCGAGGCCCAGCGGCAGCTTCGCCGCCGTGGCGGTGACGATCTCGCCGAGGCCGTGCCGGAAGTCGGTCTCGACGGCGGCCACCCGGTGCTCGAAGCTGAGCACCTCGCCGAGGGCGTAGGTGGCGCGGACGCGGTGGTGGGTGGCCGGGCGCATCCGGCCGTGCCGGGTGTCGTCCACCCGGGTCCACATCAGCCGGACCGGTCGCCGGCAGGCCTTGGAGACCCGGGCGGCCTCCAGGGCGGCGTCGAAGAAGAGGCGGCGGCCGAAGGAGCCGCCTGCCTGGACGACGTGGACCGTCACCTTCGACAGCGGCAGCCCGAGTTCGGCGGCGATGGTCTCCTGGGCGACGATCGGCGCCTTCAGCCCGGCCCAGATCTCGGCGCGGTCGTCGCGTACGTCGGCCACCGCGCCGTTGGTCTCCAGCGGGGCGTGGCTGACGAAGGCGAAGTCGAACTCGGCGTCCACGTACGGGGTGAGCAGCGGCGGCAGCAGGGGCGGCGGGTTGACCGCGCGCAGCTTCGCGCGGACCTGCTCGTCGGAGAGCTGGTCGGCGGGGCCGGGGCCCCACCGGACCTGGAGGGCGGCCCGGGCGTCGAGGGCCTGGCCGAAGGTCTCGGCGACGACGGCGACCCCGGTGGGGATCGTCACCACGTCGAGCACGCCGGGCATGGCGCGCACGGCGGCGGTGTTGGCGACGGAGACGACGGTGCCGCCGAGCGTGGGCGGGCGGCGCACCACGCACGGCTTGGCGCCGGGCACGTCGAGGTCGAGGGTGTACTCCATCGCCCCCGTGACCATGGCCCGGGCGTCGATCCGGTTGACCGGGGTCCCGACGAGCCGGTGCCGGGAGGCCGGCTTGGGAGCGGCGCCGAGGACCACCAGGCCGGGGTCGGCGGCGGCGGTGGCGAGGCTGCCGTAGCCGGCGCTGCGCCCGTCGGGGGCGTGGACGGCACCGGCGGCGGTGGTCAGGCCGGCCGTGGGCAGCTGCCAGCGGGCCGCGGCGGCCGCGACCAGCCGGGCCCGGGCGGTGGCGGCGGTGTGCCGGACGGGGTCGTAGAGGGAGCGGACCGAGTTGGAGCTGCCGGTCAGCTGGTTGAACAGCAGCTCGGGCCGGGCGTCGTCCAGCTCCACCCGTACGTCGGCCGGCCGGAGGTCGAGCTCCTCGGCGACCAGCACGGCGACCGCGGTGGTCAGGCCCTGCCCGACCTCCTCGCGCGGCAGCCGGAAGCGGACCGCGCCGTCGGTGCCGACGGTGAGGACCAGCATCCCCGCGGTGGGGGCTCCGGCCAGCTTGAACAGGTCGCCCAGGTCGACCAGATCGGCGGGGGCGGGCAGGCTCGGCACCACGGCGCCGGCCTGCTGCGGCGCGAGCAGGTCGGCCCCGGCCCGGGTGGCGACGGCGAGGGTCGGCGCGGCGACCAGGTAGGAGAGAAAGGTGCGCCGGCTCCGGCCCGTCATGCTGCTCCTCGTCCGCAGGGTTACCGGCACGTAGCGTAGCGAGCCGATCTTCACACCGGAACCCCTCGACCGGGCGGAACGCCTCGGTCCGGGGGAACCTCCGGCGGGTGGCCGGAGCGGACCGGGGGGGTCCTTCGAACGGGGGGCGGCGCGGGCGCGCGGTTGCCGCCGGTCCACTCCGGACCGACACGTTCGTGTGTTCCGCGAGGCTCGCCCGTACGTACGGAACGGTCGTCCGGAAGGCCGGTTTCCGGCCGCGGGAGGAGGATGGAAGCAGGGACCGAAACCGGCAGGGGGGAAGGCAAGGGAGGTGTCCTCGATGACCCAGTTCATGGACGTCCACACCGGCATGAAGGGCATTACGGCGGACCAGCTGAGCGAAGCCCACCGGGCCGACCTCGCGATCGAGGCGGAGGAAGGCGTGCACTTCAAGAGCGCGTGGGCGGACCCGGACAGCGGAGTCGTCTACTGCCTCTCGGAGGCGCCGTCGGCCGAGGCCGTCCAGCGGATCCACGAGCGGGCCGGCCATCCGGCCACGGAGATCCACCCGGTGCCGCTCACGGTCTGAGCGGAACCGGTCCCACCGGAAGAGGTGACCGGAAACATTCGCACAGGACAGGGGGGTCGGCAGGCCTTTGGCATATGCCTGACGCAAGGACGTAACGGATGTTGCCAAACGCCTTACAGGTGCTCTCGCGCTGTGCCACAGTCGTGACAGGTCCTTCCTTCAGACTTGGCCGTGCCGCGCCTGTATCGGAGTTCTCATGCCGCCCCACCTGTTCGCGGACCGTCCTGCGCAGCCCCCGGAGCCCGGGTCGGTGGACGCACTGATCAAGCAGACCCGACGACTTCGGGGTGACGTGGACGCGGTGCGCCGCGACACCGTCGTGGACGACGACGACGCCCAGGGCCGCTGGCAGCGCGCGCTGTGCGACCTCGCCGTGCACCAGCTCGACGACCTCGGCGAGCACCTCGGCCAGCTCAAGGAGGGCCTGCCGCCCGTCCCGGAGCTCGACCTCGACCTCGACCGCGGCGACGAGGACGCGCGGATCCTGCCCGAGCCGGCCGCCGAGTCCGGTCAGACCCGCGTCGGCAGCGCCGAGTGGAACCTGCTCACCGACGAGGTCACCTGGTCCGACGAGCTGTTCCAGATCTTCGGCCGCTCCCCCGAAGCAGGTCCGCTCTCCCTCGACGAACTGGGTTCGACGCTCTTCTCCGAGGACCAGCCGCTGCTGACGCGGATGGTGACCGCCTGCCTGGTCGACGGCAAGGCCATCGACGGGGAGTTCCGCATCGTCCGCACCGACGGGCGCGTACGCACCCTGCACGTGCGGGGCGAACCGGTCCTCGACAACGACGGCTGCACCGCCTCCATGTGGGCCGTGCTGCGTGACGTCAGCGAACTGCGGCGCAGCGAGCGGGCGGTGCGCGAGTCCCGCGAGTCGCTCCAGCGCCAGCAGCAGATCGCCCGCACCGAACACCGGCTCGCGGTCGAGCTCCAGGAGGCCGTCCTGCCTTCGTGGCGCGGCTCGCTGCGGTTCCCGCACGGCAGCAACGGCACCCTGGACGTGGCCGCGCACTACCTGCCCTCCGCGTCCAGCGCGCTGATCGGCGGCGACTGGTACGACGCGCTCGAACTGCCCGACGGCAGCTCGATGCTGACGGTCGGCGACCTCACCGGCCACGGGGTGACCGCCACCTCCGGGATGGCCATGATGCTCGGCGCGCTGCGCGGCATGGCGATGGCCGGGATCCAGCCGGGCCCGCTGATGGGCTGGCTCAACCAGCTGCTGGAGACCTCCGTGCAGCCCGCGCTCGGCTCCGCCGTGTGCTGCCGGTACGACCCCGCGCGCGGGGTGCTGTCGTGGGCGCAGGCCGGCCACCCCGCGCCGCTGCTGTTCCGCAACGGCGAGGGCCGCGCCCTCCAGCCGCCCGAGGGCGTGCTGCTGGGCGCGACCTCCGGGGCGACGTACGGACAGGCGGAGGAGCGCCTGGAGGCCGGCGACGTCCTCGTGCTGCACACGGACGGACTGACGCCCCGCAGCATCGAGTTCAGCCGGGCCGACAGCACCGAGCGCCTCCTGGGCCTGGCCCCTCGGCTGTCCGCGGTACGGTCGGCCCAGGAGGGCGTCCGGACGGTGATCGAGGAGTTCGGCGAGACCGAGCGCGAGGACGACGCCTGCGTCCTGGTCGCCCGGATCGAGGCCTAGGCGAGCGCGCCGGACCCCGCACCCCCAGGCTCGACGGCTGCGCCGGGGCCCGGTCCCCAGGACCGGTGCCCCGGCGTCGGCGTGCCGGGGCGGGTTCCCCCGGGGGCCCGCCCGCCGCGCGGGCGACGGGGCTCACACCTCCCCGGTACGGGTGCGGGCCGAGGGGATGTTCGGCAGGGCGTGCTTGATCTCCTGGCGCAGGTCCTCGATCCGCCCGTACCCGGCGTACTGGCCCGTCAGCCGGTACATCTCCCGCAGCCGGTCCCAGGTGCGGTGCGAGGAGGTCTCGTTCATGGAGACCAGGGCCAGCCGCGCGTAGCGGTCGGCCTGCTCCGGGTCGTCGGCGATGAAGCACGCCGAGGCCAGGGAGATGTAGTCGAAGATCTGCGAGCGGTTGTGGCCGGACGACCGCAGGCGCAGCGCCTCCTTGGCGTGCCGGGCGGCGATCGGCGCGGCGGACGGGTCGTGCTCGGCGAGGGTGCGGAACGCCAGCGCCTGCATGCCGTGCAGGTCGGCGGCGTCGAAGTGCTGCATCCAGCTCGGCGGGGGTACGTCGCCCTTGTCGGAGACGAACAGCTCCTCGGCCTCGCCCAGCGTGCGCCGCATGGCCTGGCCCTTGCCCATCGCCGCCTGCGCCCAGGCCTCGATGGTGTGCAGCATGGCGCGGGTGCGCGGCAGGGTCTGGTCACCGGAGCCGGACTGGGCCAGCTTCATCAGGTCCAGCGCCTCGTGGGGCTTGCCCAGGTGCACCATCTGGCGCGCGGCCCGGGACAGCGCCTCGCCCGCCCGCGGCCGGTCGCCCCCCTCGCGGGCGGCGTGCGCGGCGATGACGAAGTACTTCTGGGCGGTGGGCTCCAGCCCCACGTCGTGGGACATCCAGCCCGCCAGGACCGCCAGGTTGGCCGCCACCCCCCACAGCCGGCGCTGGAGGTGGTCGGGGTGGCGGTACGCGAGCATGCCGCCCACCTCGTTCAGCTGGCCCACCACGGCTTTGCGCTGGAGCCCACCGCCTCTGGACGCGTCCCAGGCGCGGAACACCTCCACGGAGCGCTCCAGGGCCTCGATCTCCTGGGAGCCGATGGGCGCCGCCTCGTAGCGGTCGTAGCCGGCGGGATCGGCCTGGTGGGGATCGCCGGCGCGGGACGCGCGGGCGGCGGGGGCGGGGTCGGTGTGCAGCCAGTCGTACATGACGTTGCTGAGGGCAGAGCCCGCGGTGAGCGCGGCGCCCGCGCCCATCAGGCCACGACGGTTGAGCATGAGGTCCATTCCCGTGAATTCGGTGAGGACCGCAGCAGTCCGTTCGGGCGCCCACGGCAAGCCGTCGGGGTTGTCCTTCGCCCCGCCGCCCTGCCGTTTCGAGGTGCGCCGCTGCCGTACGAACCCGAGGTCCTCGATGGTCACGACACGACCGAGCCGCTCGGTGAACAGGGCCGCAAGAACGGTCGGCACCGGTTCGCGCGGGGTCTCCCCCATGTCGATCCAGCGCCGGACCCGCGAGGTGTCGGTGGCCAGCTGGTGGTGGCCCATGGCCGCCGCCTGCCGGTTGACCATCCTCGCGAGTTCGCCCTTCGACCAGCCCGCCAGGCCGAACAGGTCGTTCAGACGGGTGTTGGGTCCTTTGCTCACGTCAAGCCCCCAGGTTCTCGGCTGAGTTGACAGTAGCCCGACGTCAGATGCCGAGCGACTATTCGCCAGGGTTCGCCAGGGTCCGCCAGATGGTGTGCCACCCACGCGCGGGTGTCAGGTAGGAATGCGCCCTCCCGCCCCGGTTCTCCGGTGGACTCCCCAGGGTGCCCGGACGGTACCGGGCGGGAAGGTGCGGGAAATTCGTCGGCGCACGAAGGGAACCGCAACCGTCATGTACGCAGCATCGTCCTCCGTGTCCGCCCCCGTCCGGCCGCACCGCACCTTCCAGGCCGGCGGCGGCCCCTACCTCGAAGCCGGGCGCGGCACCGCCCCGGTGCCGGCCGCCGTACGGGCGCGCCGGCTGCCGGGGATCGCGGCACAGCCGCTCAGCGGCAGAATCGACCTGTCGGGTCCGCAGGGCGCGCAGCTGCGCACGGCGCTCGCCTCGGTGCAGCGGATCTGCCCGGAGTTCGCGCCCGTCCAGGTGCTGCGGCGCAGCGGCCGGTCGGTGCTGCTCGTGGGGACCACGGGGCGCACGACCGCCGTCGCGAAGGTTTTACTGGACCACTCCCCCGAGTGGCGTGAGCGGTACCGGCACGAAATAGGAGCGTACCGGGCGTTCGTCCGGCACCGCCCGCCCGTGCGGGTGCCCCGGCTGATCGCGGCCGACCCCGAGAACTGCACGCTCGTGGTGGAACGGATGGCGGGCCGGGTGGCGGCCCTGCAGCGGCATCCGGTGGAGGCCCCGCCCCGGCCGGACGTCCGGGCGGCGCTCGGCGCGGTGTGCCGGGTCAACCAGTGGCGGCCGCCGGCCGAGCTGTTCGGCCGCCCGCTGGACTACGCCTCGCGGATCTCGCGGTACCACGAGCTGGGGCTGCTGACCGACCGGGACCTCGGCGACCTGCAGAAGCTGCTGCACGGGCTGGCCGTGGCGGGTGGCCCCTGGCAGTTCAACCACGGTGACGCGCTGCTGTCGAACCTGCTGCTCTCACCGGCCGGGCCGGTGCTGCTCGACTGGGAGCACGCGGGCTGGTACCTGCCGGGCTACGACCTGGCGACGCTGTGGACCGTCCTGGGTGACGCCCCGGCCGCCCGCAGCCAGATCAGCCGGCTGGCGCAGGCGGCCGGTCCGGCGGCGCGGGACGCCTTCCTGGTGAACCTGATGCTGGTGCTGACGCGGGAGATCCGGATGTCCGAGACGGCGGTCCAGCGGTCCATGCTGGCCTCCGCCCCGACGCAGCCGCTGCCCGCCGGCGCCCTGTCGGCGGGCGAGGAGCAGCGGCTGCTGCTGCGCCGGCTGCACGACGACTGCGGCATGGCCCGTAGAGCCGTCCGGGCGGCGGTCGGCACCCGCTGACCGTCCCTCCGGATTCCCCACCCCCCATGGTCGCTGAGCCCCGGGCCCTCCCCACCGCCCGGGGCTCAGCGGTGTCCGGGGGCGGGCCGGGGCGTCCGGTCAGCGGTGTTCGGGGTTGGGGTAGTCGAAGCGGCAGCCCGCGTCCCACTCGGAGCGCTGGTTGCCGTGCGCGGGGAAGCCACCGGCCCGCTTGAGCAGGGCCGCCAGGTGCATGAGGTTCCAGGTCATGAACGTGGTGTTGCGGTTGGTGAAGTCGTTCTCCGGCCCGCCCGACCCCTCGTCCAGGTAGGAGGGCCCGGGTCCGGCCTCGCCGATCCAGCCGGCGTCGGCCTGGGGCGGGACGGCGTAGCCCAGGTGCTGGAGGCTGTACAGGATGTTCATGGCGCAGTGCTTGACGCCGTCCTCGTTGCCGGTGACCAGGCAGCCGCCGACCCGGCCGTAGTACGCGTACTGCCCCTGCTCGTTGAGGATGCTGGAGCAGGCGTAGAGCCGCTCGATCACCTGCTTCATCACGGAGCTGTTGTCGCCGAGCCAGATCGGGCCGGCCAGGACCAGGATGTCGGCGGCCATGATCTGCGAGTACAGGACCGGCCATGCGTCGGTGTCCCAGCCGTGGTCGGTCATGTCGGGCCAGACACCGGTGGCGATGTCGTGGTCCACGGCGCGGATCAGCTCGGTGGTGACCCCGTTCGCCTCCATCACCGCCCGGCTGCGGGTGATCAGACCCTCGGTGTTGCTCACCTCGGGCGAGCGCTTGAGCGTGCAGTTGACGTAGACGGCCCGCAGGTCCGGGTAGCGGTAGTGGTCGTTCACCCCTCCAGCGTGGGCCCGGGGCCTGGTGGGCGCCACCGCCGTGGCCCAGCCGGGTGGGAGCGGCGGGCGGGGCGGGCGCGCGCGTGGCTTGACATCACATGATCCCCCGAACACCTTTTCTGACTCGGCATCAGCCATCTTCTCGCCTCTGGAGCCCGCCATGGCCGCTGGTCGTCCGCCCTCCGCACAGCCCTCCCGTCGGACCGTGCTCGCCGGTACCGGTGCGGGGGCGCTCGCCGCCGGTCTGCCGGCCGCCGTCGCGCGGGCGGCCGGGGCGGCGCCGGCCGTGCTCGGCGCGTACGACGTGGTCGTGGTCGGGTCCGGGGCGGCCGGGATGACGGCCGCGCTGACCGCCGCCAAGCGGGGGCTGAGCGTGGTCGTGGTGGAGAAGGCTCCCACCTTCGGCGGGTCGGCGGCCCGCTCGGGCGCCGGGATCTGGCTGCCGAACAACAGCGTGCTGAGGGCCGCCGGGGTGCCGGACACGCCCGAGAAGGCGGCGGCGTACCTGGCGGCGGTGGTCGGTGACGGCGCGTCCGCCGAGCGGCAGGCGGCGTTCCTGGCGAACGGGCCGCGGATGCTGGACTTCGTCATGGCGAACAGCCCGCTGCGCTTCCGGTTCATGGCCGGCTACAGCGACTACTACCCCGACCTGCCCGGCGGCCTGGCGAACGGGCGTTCCATCGAGCCGGACCAGGTGGACGGCCGGGTCCTGGGGGCGGAGCTGGACCGGCTGAACCCGGCGTACATGCCGGTGCCGGCCGGGATGGTGGTGTTCAGCCAGGACTACAAGTGGCTGACGCTGGCGGCGGTGAGCGCCAAGGGCGCGGCGGTCTCCGCCGCATGCCTGGCGCGGGGCACGGCGGCGGCGCTGCGCGGGGAGAAGCCGCTGACCATGGGCCAGGCGCTCGCGGCCGGGCTGCGGGCCGGGCTGCTGTGGGCCGGGGTGCCGGTGTGGCTGAACAGCCCGCTGGTGGACCTGGTGCAGGAGGGCGGCAGGGTGACCGGAGTGGTGGTGGCGAAGGACGGCGTGCAGGGCGTCGTACGGGCCCGGCGGGGCGTGGTCCTCGGCTCGGGCGGTTTCGAGCACGACGCGGCGATGCGGGCGCGCTACCAGCAGCAGCCGATCGGGACGCGGTGGACGGTCGGCGCGAAGGAGAACACCGGCGACGGCATCCGGGCCGGGGAGCGGGCGGGCGCGGCGTTGGCCCTGATGGAGGACGCCTGGTGGGGTCCGGCGGTCCCGCTGCCGGAGGAACCGTACTTCTGCCTGGCCGAACGGACGCTGCCGGGCGGGCTGATGGTGAACGCGGCGGGGGCGCGGTTCGTGAACGAGGCGGCGCCGTACAGCGACGTGGTGCACGTGATGTACGAGAAGGACCGCGGCGCGCAGGGCTCGCACATCCCGGCGTGGCTGGTGGTCGACCAGAACTACCGCAACAAGTACCTGTTCAAGGACGTGCTGCCGACGTTCGCGCTCCCTGACGCCTGGTACGCGTCCGGGGCAGTGAAGAAGGCGTGGACGTGGGACGCGCTGGCGGGGCAGATCGGGGTGCCGGCGGCGGCCCTGCGGGCCACCTTGAACCGCTTCAACGCCCAGGCGTGGGCGGGCTCGGACCCGGACTTCCGGCGCGGGGACTCGGCGTACGACCACTACTACACGGACCCCGGGGTGTCCCCGAACTCGTGTCTGGCGCCGGTGTGGGCGCCGCCGTTCTACGCCTTCCGGATCGTCCCGGGCGACCTGGGGACCAAGGGCGGCATCGTGACGGACGCGCGGGCGCGGGCGCTGCGGCCGGACGGGTCGGTGATCGCCGGGCTGTACGCGGCGGGGAACGCGAGCGCGGCGGTGATGGGGCGCAGCTACGCGGGGGCCGGGTCGACCCTCGGTCCGGCGATGACGTTCGGCCATGTGGCGGCGAACGACATCGCGGACGCCGCGGCCGCCGGGGCGGCCTGAGCGGGGCGCTCCGGCGCCGCCCCAGCGGGGCGCCCCGGGGGGGTCAGCCCTGCTGGAAGAGTTCGGCGGGAAGCGGCTTGAGCAGGGCGTACAGGTCGTCCGTGATGGGGCGGTCCCAGCTGGCGATGGTGACCAGGACGTTGTCGCTGCGGTCGAACTGCACGCAGGAGATCCGGCTCTCGGAGAGCTTGATCTTCCGGACGATGAGGAGGTTGTCGCCCTGCATCACGGGGCAGTCCTCGACGCCGGTGACCTCCACGTCCTCGTCGTTCTCCAGGGCGTCGAGGAGCTGGGCCACCTCGAAGGGGACCTGCTTGTCGGCGAGCTCCCGGGCCGGCGAACCCTCGGGGAGGTTGCCGATGATCATCGCGGGGCCGCGTCCGCCGAAGAGGTCGTAGCGGAGGAAGACACCCTGGCAGCTGCCGTCGGGAGCGGGCAGCAGCCCGGCTCCGAGGTTGCCCGGCCAGTCCCCCGGGTCCATGGCCAGGACGTCGAAGTCCGGGCCGGCGGGTGTGGCGGCGCGGTGGCGGCGGAGGAAGGACATGCGGCCATGGTACGTGCCCGGCCCCCGTTTCCGGCGCCGGGGGCGCATGCCCGGGCGCACCGGCCCGGACCGTGCCCCGCCGCGTGCGCGGTCAGGCCGGGCGGCGCAGG
>NZ_JAJAUY010000061.1 GCF_020532625.1 Streptomyces antimicrobicus
GTATTCCCCCGGGGCCGGGCGGCCCGCCGGCCGACCGGCCGACCGGCCGACCGGCCGACCGGCCGCCCGAGCGAGCGAGGGGCCGACCGAACCTCGATCGACCGGTCGGCCGGCCGGCCGGCGGGTCAGGCGATCAGGTGGTCGAATTCCCCGTCCTTCACCCCGAGGAGAAGTGCCTCGATCTCGGCCGGCGTGTACACGAGCGCCGGTCCGTCCGGGTGGCGTGAGTTGCGCACCGCCACATCTCCGCCCGGCAGCTTGGCGAACTCCACGCAGGAACCCTGCGAGTTGCTGTGCCTGCTCTTCTGCCAGGTCAACCCATACAAGGAAGCGAGTTCTGCAGCTGCCATCCCGTTGTACGCGTGGTCCACAGGAAGCCCCCGATAGTGCAGATGTCAACTGCACCGGATCATAGCTGTGTTCATGCGCAACTGCATGGGCAGATGCACGTGCACGCGGGGTGGTTCCTTGATCACTCAGCGGCGGCATCGCGGGGCCGGACCGCCGCCGCCAGCGCGGCCGCCTCCGGCACCGCCGGCCGCGCCCGGCCCGAGGAAGGCCAGCGGCGGACCGACGACCAGGGCCAGTGCGGCGGCGGCCCTGAGGGCCACGAGCGGCTCCAGACGGCCCCGCTCGACGGTCAGGGCGGTGCGCGGTCTGCCTCAGCGCCGCCGACCAGGTCATACGGCGCAGCGTAGCGGCACCGCCCGGTTTCGGGTGGTCTTCAGCATTCCTTCAGATTTGTGCGATGTGCCGGGTGGGTAGTTCCATGGCCCGCATGATCCGGAACGCGCTCGAACCCTGGCACCTGGTGATCATCCTCGTCGTCTGCCTGCTGGTCTTCGGCTCGAAGAGGCTGCCGGACATGGCCCGCTCGGCGGGCAGGTCCCTGCGCATCCTCAAGGCGGAGACCCGGGCCCTGCGCGGCGACGACCCGGCGGGGGCGGGTCCGGGGACGGATCCGGGGGCTGGGGCCGGGGCTTAGGCGGGGGTGGTCGGGGGCTCAGGTCCGCGTGGGCTCGGACGCGGGTGGGCTCGGGTGCGGGTGGGCTCGGGTGCGGGCGAGCGCGGACGCGGGTGGGCTCGGGTGCGGGTCTGTGCCGGGGGGAGGGGCCAGGAACTACCGCGGCCGGCCCGGCAGCCCGGGCCGTGTGCCGCCGCCCATCCGGGCGGCGTCGGCCGCCGCCGTGCCGTCCGTCCAGCCCGCGTGGTCCGTGGCGCCGCGCAGCCGCGTGGTCGTCGTGCGGGGGAACATCTCCTGCGCCCGCGAGCCGACCGCCACGTCCCGGGCGACCAACGCCGGCAGCAGCGAACCCGCCGTCGCCTGCTCGGCCGTCTCGGCGAGGCGGTGCCCTATGCGGCTGGCGTAGGCCAGGAAGAACGACTGCCGGAAGGTCTTGGTCCGCTTGCGCCCGCCGGAGCGCTGCGCGGCCTCCGCGCGGGTCATCGCGGCGGTGCCCTGCACCAGCAGGGAGGTGTAGAGCAGTTCGACCGCTTCGAGGTCGCTCTCGAAGCCGACCACCGTCGAGAACTCGAAGGCCGCGTTCCACACCGCCCGGCAGTGGTTGGCCGTGGCCACCGCGTCCAGCAGCACCGCCTTGGCCTCCTCGTACGGCGGCTCGACCCCGATCCGGCACGCGCCCGGCGCCCGCGCGGGCCCCTCGCCGCGCGCGACGAGCAGCGCCTCGTCCACGGTGTGCCGGGCCATCAGCTCCTGCGCCTTCGCGCTGAGCGCCTCCGCCTCCTCCGGGTAGGGGGTCGCCTCCGCCTTGGCCAGCAGCGCCCGGATCCGCCCGAGCATCCGCGGCTCGATGTGCGCGGCCTGCGGCAGGCCGGCCACGTCGCCCGGGACGGGCCCCACCGGCTCGATCGAGGGCAGCCGCACCAGCAGCCGCAGCACCTCCAGGAACGCCGTGGCCAGCGTGAACCGGTCGGCCTTCGCACGCAGCGCGGCCCGCTCGGCGTACGCCTCGTCCCCGGCGCGTCCAGGGGCGGAGGCGGCCGAGTCCCACCACACCTCGTACACCGGCCACCGCTCCGGCAGCCGCGCGTACCGGCGGCCCTCGGCCGCGAACAGGTCCTCCGTCAGCCGTACGTGCCGCTCGCCGAGGTCGCGGCGGACCAGGCGCAGCACGTCGGCCGGCTGCCAGCCGCGCTCCCAGGCCTGCCGCACGTACGTCTCCCCGCGCGCCAGCAGCGCCCGGCCGACGCCCGGCCACGCGGACGGGTCGGCGGCGAGCAGCGAGGCGCCGGTGTCGAGCGCGGTGTCGAGGCCGGCGTCGTCCGGGGCGTAAAGGGCGGCGGCGCAGGCCCGCTCGACGATGTCGTTCACACCCTTCAGCTTGGCATGTCCGCCTTCGCGTCCCACTCCCGGCGGGCGGCCTCGATGCGGGGGCGGTTGGCCAGCGACCAGTCGGCGAGGTTCTTGACCAGGTGCGTGAGGCTGTGGCCGAGCTCGGTCAGCTCGTACTCGACCTGCGGCGGCACGGTGGGGTGGACGGTCCGGGTGACCAGTCCGTCGCGCTCCAGGCGGCGCACGGTCAGGGTGAGCATGCGCTGCGAGATGCCGTCCACGGCGCGCTGGAGCTCCTTGAACCGGTGGACGCCCGCGGCGAGTTCGACCACGACCAGGACCGACCACTTGTCCCCGAGGCGGTCGAGGACGTCACGGACCCCGCAGTCGTCGGCGCAACTGATGACGGGCTCGGTTACACCGATGTGCCCAAGTGACATGAAAGTGCCTCCTTATGTGCCGGGTCGGCGGGGTCCACGATGTCTGTACGAACCACGGAACGGACGGGAG
This sequence comes from Streptomyces antimicrobicus, assembly GCF_020532625.1. Lineage (GTDB taxonomy): Bacteria > Actinomycetota > Actinomycetes > Streptomycetales > Streptomycetaceae > Streptomyces > Streptomyces antimicrobicus. The sequence continues at coordinate 2,804 of NZ_JAJAUY010000061.1, forward strand.
AGTTCCCCATGCTGTTGATCACAGGTGCCTCGGGCGGGCTCGGCTCGCTGATCGCCGAGAAGCTGGCGGGCCGCGCGGACGTACGGCTGGGAACGCGTCGGCCGAGCGGTCCGGATCAGCTGCGGGTGGACTTCGACGACCCCTCCGGCCTGGACTTCTCCGGGGTCCGGACGCTGCTGATGATCTCGGCCGGGTACGGCGAGGACGACGTCGTGATCGCCCGGCACGAGGCCGCGATCACGGCGGCGGAACGGGCCGGGGTGCGTCACCTCGTGTACACGAGCCTCACCCGTGAGGGTGACCACCTGCCGTACGCGCTGGCGCACCGCTGGACCGAGCGGCGGCTGGCCGCCTCGCCGGTCGCGACAACGGTGCTCCGCAACGGCCTGTACGCGGAACTGCTCGCCGCCCTCGCCGCGCCCGCCCCGGACGGGCGGATCACCGCGCCGCTGGGCGCGGGCCGGATCGCGGCCGTGGCCCGGGAGGACCTGGCGGAGGTCGCGGTCCGGGTCGCCACGGACCCGGCGCCGCACGCCGGCCGCACGTACGAACTGGTCGGCGACCGGGCGATCGGCGGCGCCGACCTCGCCGCGGCGGTGGGCGCCACCTACGCGCCGGGCACCCTGGCCGACGCCCGGCGCGCCCTGTCGGGCCCGGGCGCGGTGCCGTTCCAGGTGCCGATGCTGGTCGGCACGTACTCGGCGATCGCGGCGGACTTCCTGGCGACGGAGGACGAGGGCCCCCTGCGCACCCTCCTCGGCCGCACCCCGCGCCCCGCCCTGACGGCCTACGCGCAAGCGGTGACGGCGAACACGGGCTGGTCGGCGGCAGCCTGAGCCGGGGGGCGGGGCCTGAGCCGGGGCGGGGCCTGGGCCGGGGCGGGGCTGAGCCGGGGGCCTGAGCCGGGGCGGGGCCTGAGCCGGGGCGGGGCTTGTGCCCGGGCTCGGGCTCGGGCTCGGGCTCGGGCTCGGGCTCGGGCTCGGGCTCGGGCTCGGGCTCGGGCTCGGGCTCGGGCACACCCGCGGAAGGCCGCGCCCCGGCATCGGTGCCGACCTGCCCCGGGCTCGGCGGCGGGCCGTGCACAAGACAGCCGCGGCGTGGGGCCCCCGGCACGGGCACCGGCCTACCCCGGGCTCGGGACACACCCGCGGAAAGCCCCGCCCCGGCATCGGGCCCCGGCCCGGCACGGGCTCCCTTCCCCCCGCGCTCGGCGGCCGGGCCGCGCACAAGCCCGCCCCGGCGTGGGGCCCCGTCACCGGTGCCGACCTACCCCGGGCTCGGCGGCGGGCCGTGCACAAGCCAGCCGCGGCGTGGGGCGGCACGGCACCCGGCACGGGCCTGCCCGGGCTCGGCGGCCGGGCCGCGCACAAGCCCGCCCCGGCACGGGGCCACGGGTACGGGCACGGGCCTGCCCCGGGCTCAGGACACGCACGCGGAAAGCCCCGTCCCGGCATCGGGCCACGCCACGGGCGCGGCCCTACCGCGCGCTCGGGACACGCACGCGAGCAGCCCCGCCCCAGCATCGGTCCACGGCACGGACACGAGCCGGCCCGCGCTCGGCGGCGAGCCGCGCACCACCCCGTCGCGGCATCGGGCCACGGCACGGGCGCGGGCCTACCCGCGCTCGGGGCACGCCCACGGAAAGCCCCGCGCTCGGCGGCCGGGCCGCCCGCAAGCCCGCCGCGGCTTCCGGGCCCCGGAACCGACGCGGGTGCGGACCTACCCCAGGCGCCGGCACGCCCGCGAAAAGCCCCGCCCCCGCATGGGGGCCGGCACGGACACGGGCCTGCCCCACGCTCGCCGCCCGGCCCACGCACAAGACCGTCGCGGCTTCGGCCCCCGGCACCGGCACCGGCACCGGCACCGACCTACCCCAGGCGCGGGCACGCCGGCGAAAGGCCCCGCCCCCGCATCGGGCCCTGGCATGGACACGGGCCTGCCCCGGGCTCGGCGGCGGCCGCGCGCACAAGCCCGCCGCGGCTCCCGGGCACAAGCCCGCCGCGGCTCCCGGGCACGGGCCCGCCGCGGCTTCCGGGCAGGGCCCGAGGCCCGGTCAGCGCGCCGGGGGCCCGGTGTCAGTGGGGGGTGGGACACTCGCACTCGTGAGCGAGTCCGGGGTGCGGTGGCTGTTGGCCGAGGACGAGGACGGGCGGTGGCAGGCCGGGCCGGTCGGCGGGCCCGCCGCCGTCCGCGGCGCGGCCGACCCCGCCACGGCCGTCACCGCCGCGCCCGCCGGCACCCGCTGGGTCTGGCGGTCGACGGCCGCCGTCTACCCCCGCCTGCTCGCCGCAGGCGTCCGCGTCGAGCGGTGCTACGACATCGAGGACGCCGAGCTCCTGCTCCTCGGGCACGAGGGCCGCCTGGGCGAGCCCCGGTCCGCCGCCGCGGCCTGGGCGCGGCTGCGCGGGCAGCCCGTACCGCCGGATCCGCCCCAGCGGGCCGCGGAACCGGGCACGCAGTCCTCGCTGTTCGAGCCCCGCCCCGTCCCCCTCTCCCCCGACGCCCTCCTCGCCGTCTACACCGAGCAGCAGCGCCGCCACGAGGCCACCGCGCACCCGGACCGCATGCGCCTGCTGACCGCCGCCGAGTCCGCCGGCTTCCTGATCGCCGCCGAGATGCACCGGGCGGGCCTGCCCTGGCGCGCCGACGTGCACCGCGCGGTGCTCACCGAACTGCTCGGCGAGCGCTACGCCGGCCGCGGCGAGCCCCGCCGCCTCGCCGAGCTGGCCGACGAGGTCTCCGCGGCGTTCGGCCGCCGCGTCCGCCCCGACCTCCCGGCCGACGTGATCAAGGCCTTCGCCCAGGCCGGGATCAAGCTCCGGTCGACCCGGCGGTGGGAGCTCCAGGGGATCGACCACCCCGCCGTCGCACCGCTCGTCGCGTACAAGAAGCTCTACCGGATCTGGACCGCCCACGGCTGGTCCTGGCTGCAGGACTGGGTGCACGACGGCCGGTTCCGGCCCGAGTACGTGCCGGGCGGCACCGTCACCGGCCGCTGGGTCACCAACGGCGGCGGCGCCCTGCAGATCCCCAAGGTGATCCGCCGGGCCGTGGTCGCGGACCCCGGCTGGCGCCTGGTCGTGGCCGACGCCGACCAGATGGAACCCCGCGTGCTGGCCGCCATCTCCCGGGACCCGGGCCTGATGGAGGTCTCCGGCCGCCCCGAGGACCTCTACACCTCCATCTCCCGCCAGGGCTTCTCCGGCGACCGCGACAAGGCCAAGATCGCCGTGCTCGGCGCCGTGTACGGCCAGACCTCCGGCGACGGCCTGAAGAACCTCGCCGCCCTGCGCCGCCGCTTCCCGCGGGCCGTCGCGTACGTCGACGACGCCGCCCGGGCCGGCGAGGAGGGCCGCCTGGTGCGCACCTGGCTCGGCCGCACCTGCCCACCGCCCGCCGGGGCCACCGGCGCCGACCGGGACGAGGCCGGGCTGCCGCAGGAGGACGTCGAGCCGGCGCCGGGGTCGGCAGGCTGGTCCGGTCCGGGATCCGGACCCGGGGCGGGGTCCGACGGCGACGAGTGGGTCCCCGGCTACGCCTCCACCAACACCCGCGCCCGCGGCCGGTTCACCCGGAACTTCGTCGTCCAGGGCAGCGCCGCCGACTGGGCCCTGCTGATGCTGGCCGCCCTGCGCCAGGCCACCGCCGGCATGCGCGCCGAGCTGGTGTTCTTCCAGCACGACGAGGTGATCGTGCACTGCCCGGCCGAGGAGGCCGAAGCCGTCGCCGAGGCGATCGCCGCCGCGGCGGACCGGGCCGGCCGCATCGCCTTCGGCACGACCCCGGTCCGCTTCCCGTTCACGACGGCGGTCGTGCAGTGCTACGCCGACGCCAAGTGAACAGCCGACGGCTCTTCACACCGGGCCGGCTCCGCGGACCCGGACGTCGCGGCCCCGCGGGCGCCGTACGCGGCGTCGCGGGTTGCGCACGGCGCCAGCGCCGCCCGCGGACGGCGCCAGACGCCGTCCGCCGTGCCAGGCGCCGTCCGCCGTGCCAGACGCCACGGGCCGTGCCAGACGCCGTGGGGTGGTGCCAGGCACGCGGGCCCTGACCCATTCCTGCGGACAGCGGGCGGACGGCTAGGCGACCACTCGGGCAGACGGGCACTCGGGCAGCGGACAGACGGGGCAGCGGACAGCCGGGCAGGCGGGCAGGCGGCCAGCGGCCAGGCAGGCAGGCTCAGCCGGGCAGGTGGACGGCAGTCAGGGGGCAGACCGGCAGCGGCCGGACGAGCAGCGGCCAGACGAGCAGCGGTCGGACGAGCAGCGGTCGGACGAGCAGCGGCCAGACGGCAGCGGCCGGACGGGCAGCGGACAGGCAGGCAAGTCCGGCTCAGGCGGACAGGTGGACGGCGGGCTAGCCGCGCCACTTGGGCTGGAGCGCCAGCTCCTTGAGCTGCTCCATGCCGAGCGCCGGAACCGCCCGGGTAGGGGCCTGCTCCTGCGCCGCTCCGTTGAACGCGCTGACGATCACCCGCAGCCCGTCCGGCCGCAGCGAGTCCACCCGCCACCAGACCTGCCCGCCCGCGCCCTTGTCGCCGGGCCGCTGCTCGGTCCTGAGCTTGGTCCCGTCCGGCAGCGTGGTCACCGTCGCGCCCCCGGAGCCGCCGCTGCGGAAGATGCTCCCCTCGGCGTTCGTGGGGTCCCGGAAACCGGGCTGGACCTCGACCTGGACCAGCGACAGCCCCTGACCGTCGTCCACCACGGCGTGGACGATGCCGCCCTCGCCGCCCCGGCTCGCGATCCGCAGCCCGTACCCGGCCAGCCGGCCGGTCAGCAGCGCCAGCGCCTCGGGGTCCTGCGACGGCGACCGCCGCGCCCCGTCCGCCCCGCCTGCCCCGTTCGCCTCGGCTGCCCCATCCGCCCCGTCCACCGCCGCCGGTAGGTCGTTCAGCGCCGGCAGCCACTGGCTGGACGTGACGAGCGCGCGCAACTGCCGCCTGTCCAGCGGCGGTTCCGCCCGCGAGACGGCCGCGCCCTTCTCCGCCGGAGCGTTCCACTCCGACGCCTCGACCACGTGGCCTTCCCGGGTCACCAGTACCGCCCGCCACAGCTTGGTGGGCGCGCGCCGGTCGGCGTACTCGTAGCCGCGCAGGATCTGCAACCGCGAGCCGTCGCCGAGGCTCTCCTCGGAGCAGTCGTCGTACCCGGCCGTCTTCTTGTCCGGACACCTGGTCAGCCCCTGCGCGCTATCCGTCCCCGGGGCCACCCGCTGCAGCGCGACCGAGACGGCGGCCCGGCCCCGGCCGTCGTCGTAGACGCCGGAGGCCATGGGCCCGAGCTCGTCCTCGGTGCCGCGCGCCTGGGTCTCCGCGAGGCTGCCGCCGGGCAGCAACTGCCGCAGCACCGCGATCATCTGCTCCGCCGGTACGGCGCCACTGCCGACCCGGGCCGGGCCGGCACCGCCCGTCCCGCCGCCCGAGGGCGCGACCGCCCCGGCCGCGAGCCGCGCCGGGCCGGCCGGCCCCTGGCCGCCACCGCCGAACAGCCCGCCGGCGTACGAACCGGCACCGGCGACCGCGGCGATCGCCAGCGCCCCGGCCACCGCACCGACCCGCCGCCGGACCACCAACCGTCGCCCGTACTGCTCACCGGCGGCGGCGAGGGCCCGCTGATCAGGACTGAACGCACCCCCTGCCCGCCGCAGGGCCGCACCGAGCTCATCTTCGAACGCCATGGGAACCAGCCTTCCTGCCGGAGAAGTCGGGGACGCGCATCTCAAGGGTGGTACCGAGGTACCGCCGGCCGGGGCCCGTGCCGCCAGCGGGGCCGCACCGCAGGCCAGGGCCCGGGGGCCACGGCCAGGGCCCGGGGCCGGGCCTGGCCCAGGGGCCGGTCCCCGGGCTGGCGCCTGAGCCGTGGGACTGGGCCGGACATGGTGCCCAGGGCTCGGGAACCTGGAGCCCCGGGCCCGGGACCCTGGAGCTCGGGGCCTTGGAGCTCGGGGCCTTGGAGCCCGGCGCCCTGGAACCTGGAGACTTGGAACCCGGGCCACGGAGCCCGCGGCCCTGGAGCCCGGGGCCCTGGAACCCGGAGACCCGAAGCCCGGGGCCCTGGAACCCGGAGACCCGGAGCCTGGGGACCTGGAACCCCGGCCCCTGGAACCCCAGGCCCCTGGCCCGAGGAGCGGGGCGAGTCATCGGCCGATCAGCTCCCCCGGGCTCCCGCCCAGCTCCTCCCGCAGCCGCGCCAGCGCCCTCGTGCAGCGGGTCCGTACGGCCGCCAGGCTGACGTTCATCGCGTCGGCCGTCTCCTCGATGCTGCGGTCCTCCCAGTACCGCAGCACCAGCACCGCCCGATCCTTCGGCGGCAGCCGCCCCAGCGCCTGGAGCAGCGTCAGCCGCAGCGCGCTGTCCCCGTCCCGGGCCGCAGCGTCCGGTCCGGGGAGGTCCGCGACGGGCCGTTCGCCCGCGGACCGGCGGCGCTGGTGGGTGAGGAAGGACCGGACGAGGACGGTCTGGGCATAGGCGGCCGGGTTGTCGATCCGGGAGATCCGGCCCCAGAGCAGGTACATCCGGCCCAACGTCTCCTGGACCAGGTCCTCCGCGAGGTGCGTGTCGCCGCTCGCCAGCAGACAGGCCGACCGGTACAGGTGTGCCGCCCGCTCCTGCGCGAACTCCCGGTACCCGTCCCTGGACCCGTCCCTGGACCTCTGCCGCATGCCTCCCCCTCTTCTGCGCGTCCCGCCCCACCCCCACTGACGCGGCAGACCCCACGGGACGTTTCACCGCTGGTCCGTCGATCGCCCGCGAAACGCCGACGGGGCAACCGCGGAGTGCGGCTGCCCGGTGGTCGACGTCGGTCTCGGTTCGGCGTCGGCGTCGGCGTATGTCTCAGTGTCGGGGAACCTGGACGGCCGAGGTGGCGGTCACTGCCAGCCCATGTCGCCGTTGGCGGTGGCCGGGGCGACCTGCCAGCCCATGTCGCCGGCCACCGTGGCGGCGGGCGGCGCCTGCCACCCCATGTCGCCCGCCTGCGCGGCGGTGGCTCCGAGGAGGATCGACCCGGCGGTGAGGGTGAGGACCGCGGCGGCCTTGGCGAATCGGGTGGTGATCACGGCGGTGGACCTTTCGGCTGGGCTTCGGCTCGGCGTCGGCGTCGGCGTCGGCTCGGCTTCGGCTCTGCTTCTGCATCGGCTGCGCGTCGGCTGGGCGTCGGCTTCGTCTTCGACTTCGGTGGACGGATCCGGCCCCGCGTCCCGCGGTGACTAGGTGCCGGTTCTGCCTGCCGGCGCTCTCCCTGCCGGCGATCACTACTTTCGTCGCAGGTCAGACTGCTCGGAAGAGGTTTCCAGTGGCCCCAACAGGCCTTGGCCCAATGGGGCCACCAACGGCGCCTCGGCCCGGTGCAGGACCCAGCCGGCCAGCTCGTCGGACTCCCGCAGCAGCCGCAGGCACACCTGCGCCACCCGCCCCTCGGCCTCGCTCAGCGAGCCGGCCATGAGGAAGAACCCGAGCACGGGATGGGGCACGGCCAGCGGGTGCGCGCTGACGTGCTCGACCCGCTCCTCGGGCCGGGCGAGGTCCAGGGCCTGGCGCGCGGCGCCGTAGGGCAACGGGGCGCCGCACGGGCCCCGGAGTTGGGCGTGGATGAGATACATGGGGTCGAGGGTGTCAAGACTCGGCGGCCGGGGCCCCGGTTTCCGCCTGGCCCCTTGGGGCCGTGGACACAACCGTCCAATCGAAAACCCGCTACTCCCACCCCTTCAAGATCATGCGATTATCGGCGTGAAGATTCAGGGGAGGGGGGCCTCACATTGTTGACCCAATTGGGTCTTGACCAGCACACAGAGACCGTCTATCGAGCCATGCTCACCCGGCCCGGCGACGGCGTGTCGGCACTCGCCGACCGCCTGGGCCTGCCCGAGGACGTCATCCGCGCCAGCCTCGACCAGCTGAGCGAACTCGCCCTCGTCCGGCCGTCCTACGACGATCCCGGCCGGATCCGGGCGGTCAGCCCGGACGTCGGCATGGAGATCCTGCTCGCCCGGCAGCAGGCCGAACTCGCCGCCCAGCAGCAGCGCGTGGAGGCCACCCGGGCGGCCGCGGCCCAGCTCATCTCGGAGTACGCGGCCCTGCGCCCGGACGCCGCACAGCCGGGCGTGGAACACCTGGCGGGCCTGGACCAGATCCGCGACCGGATCGCGACGCTCACCCGCGACACCAAGGAGGAGGTGATGATCTTCGCTCCGGACGGGGAGCAGACCAAGGAGAACCTGGAGGCGTCGCGCCCCCTGGACGAAGCCCTCCTGGAGCGCGGCGTCCGGATGCGCACGATCTACCTCGACAGCGTCCGCAACAGCCCGCACAGCGTCGAGTACGCGGAATGGCTGAGCGCACTGGGCCGCCAGGCGCGCACCGTTCCGACGCTTCCACTCCGCATGATCATCTCCGATCGGACCACCGCGATCGTGCCGGTCAACAGCGAGAACTCGGCGGCCGGCGCGGTCGTCCTGACCGGCGACGGCACCCTGACCGCCCTGTGCGCGCTGTTCGAGAGCGTCTGGGAGAACGGCAAGCCGCTGGGCGAGAAGACCCGGCGCGACGGCGACGGCCCCACCGACACCGAGCTGACCGCCCTCAAGCTGCTCGCCGACGGCCACACCGACGAGGCCATCGCCAAGCGGCTGGGCGTCTCCCACCGCACCGCCCGCCGCATCGCGACCACGCTCATGGAACGCCTGGGCGCCCGCAGCCGCTTCGAAGCAGGCGTCCGCGCCGTCCAACAGGGCTGGCTCACCTGACCCCACCGGCCCCGGCCACCCGGCACACCGGGGGCCGGGGCCCGGGGGCCGACCCGCCGGACGCCCGACGCCCGGAACACCAAAAAACCCAGGCCACACAAGGTGACCTGGGCTTCGCTGGAGCCGCCTTCGGGATTCGAACCCGAGACCTACGCATTACGAGTGCGTTGCTCTGGCCAACTGAGCTAAGGCGGCATGCTGCGGTGAGGATCTTCCTGGGGAAGGCTCTCATCAGCAGCGGCGCTAAGTCTACAGGGTTGAACCGGGTGCCCCGAACCAGGGCGGGTCAGGGCTGGGACGGGCGGCAGCGTTGGCCCGGCTTCGGGGGCGTGCCGTCCAGGAGGTAGTGGTTGATCGCCGTGTCGACGCAGTCGCTGCCGCGGCCGTACGCCGTGTGGCCGTCGCCCTCGTAGGTCAGCAGGACGCCGGAGCTGAGCTGCCCGGCCAGGGCCTGGGCCCACTGGTACGGGGTGGCCGGGTCGCGCGTGGTGCCGACGACCACGATCGGCGGGGCGCCCTCGGCGGACAGGGAGCGGGCCGAGCCGGTGGCCTTGACCGGCCAGTACGTGCAGTTCAGCGCGGCCCAGGCCAGGCCCGCGCCGAAGACCGGGGAGGCCTTCTCGAACGAGGGCAGGGCCGCCTCGACCGCTTCGGGCCCGGCGAAGGCGGGGGGCTGGTCCAGGCAGTTGACGGCCGCGTTGGCGTACATCAGGTTGGCGTAGCGGCCGTCCGGCTCGCGCTCGTAGTAGCTGTCCGCGAGCGACAGCAGGCCGGCGCCGTCGCCGTCCATCGCCTGCGCGACCGCCTCGCGCAGCTGGGGCCAGGCCGTCTCGTCGTACAGGGCCGCGATCACGCCCGTGGTGGCCAGGGACTCGCCCAGGGGGCGCTTGGGGTCGCCGGTGGGCACCGGGGTGGCGTCCAGGGTGCGGAAGAACTGCTTCAGGCGGGTGGCCACCTGGTCCGGACCGCCACGGCCCAGCGGGCAGTCGGGCTGCTTGGCGCAGTCCGCGGCGAAGGCGCGGAAGGCCGTCTCGAAGCCGGCCGTCTGGTCCCGGTTGAGGTCCAGCGCCGACCGGGTCGGGTCCATGGCCCCGTCCAGCACCAGGCGCCCCACCCGGCCCGGGAACAGGTCCGCGTACGTGGCGCCGAGGAAGGTGCCGTACGAGGCGCCGACGTAGGTCAGCTTCTCGTCGCCCAGGACGGCGCGCAGCACGTCCAGGTCCCGGGCCGCGTCCACGGTCGAGACGTGCGGCAGGAGCCGGCGCGAACGCTCCTCGCAGCCCGCCGCGAACGACTTGAACGCCGCCACCAGCCGCACCCGCTCCGCCGCGTCGTCCGGGGTCTGGTCGACCTGCGTGTACGCGTCCATGCCCGGCCCGGTCAGGCACTCGACCGGGCTGCTGCGGGCCACGCCGCGCGGGTCCAGGGAGACCATGTCGTACTGGGCGCGGACGGGGGCCGGGTAGCCGATGCCGGCGTACGCCTGGAGGTAGCCGATGCCGGAGCCGCCGGGGCCGCCCGGGTTGACCACGAGGGAGCCGAGCCGCTTGCCCGGGCCGGTGGCCTTCTTGCGGGCCACCGCGAGCTCGATCTCCTGGCCGTCCCCGGGCTTGTCGTAGTCCAGCGGCGCCTTCAGGGTGGCGCACTGGAACCCGGCCACGCCGCAGTGGCGCCAGGTCAGCTTCTGGTCGTAGTACGGGCGCAGGGCGGCCGGGACCGCCGGCGGCCCGGCCGTGGCCGCGGGCGAGCGGCCGGAGGCCGAAGCGGCGGCGCGGGGGTCGGCGCTGCCCGGCGTACACCCGGAGAGCAGCAGCCCGGCGGCTGCGATCACGGTCCCGGTCGTACGCAACAGGCGGCTGGTGTCCATCCCGGCAGCGTATGTCCTGGGGCCGGGTGGCGCCTGCGCACCACCGTGCCCGGGCCCCGGTCGGCCCGGTCGCTCCGCTGCCGTGGCGACGTGCCGCCCACCACCGTGCCCGTACGGGCGCCCCCGGCCTGCCCGGGCGCCCGCCCAGGCCTGCCCGGCCCTCCGTGGCGGCGCGGCAGCCGCCGGAAGGCCCGGCCCGCCCCTGGTCCCCGCCTCGCCCTCCCCCCTCCGGCCGCCGAGGCGGACCACCCGGACGAGGGAAGGCGTCAACCGGCGCGCAGGGCCATGGTCATCGCCTCGACCGCCAGCAGCGGCGCCACGTTGCGGTCGAGGGCCTCCCGGCAGGCGATGACCGCCTCGATCCGGCGCAGGGTGCGCTCGGGGCCACCGGAGCGGGCGACCCGGTCGAGGTCGGAGCGTATGTCCTCGTTGGCGATGGCGACCGTGGAACCGAGCTGGAGGGCCAGCACGTCGCGGTAGAAGCCGGTCAGGTCGGTCAGGGCCAGGTCGAGGCTGTCGCGCTGGGTGCGGGTGCGGCGGCGCTTCTGCTTGTCCTCCAGCTCCTTCATGACCCCGGCGGTGCCGCGCGGCATCCGCCCGCCCGTGCCGGCGGCGGCGCCGAGCGCGGCGCGCAGCTCCTCGGTCTCCTTGGCGTCCACCTCCTCGGCCATCTGCTTGGCGTCCTCGGCGGCCGCGTCGACCAGCTCCTGCGCCGCCTTCAAGCAGCCGCCCACGTCGTCCACCCGCAGCGGCAGCCTCAGCACGGCGGTGCGCCGGGCCCGCGCCCGCTCGTCCGTGGCCAGCCGGCGGGCCCGGTCGATGTGCCCCTGCGTCGCACGGGCCGCGGCGGCGGCGACCTCGGGCTCGATGCCGTCCCGGCGGACCAGGACGTCGGCGACGGCCGCGACCGGCGGGGTGCGCAGGCTCAGGTGGCGGCAGCGGGAGCGGATGGTGGGCAGCACGTCCTCCAGGGAGGGCGCGCACAGCAGCCACACGGTGCGGGGGGCGGGCTCCTCCACCGCCTTCAGCAGGACGTTCCCGGCGCCCTCGGTGAGGCGGTCGGCGTCCTCCAGGACGATCACCTGCCAGCGGCCGACGGCGGGGGACAGCTGGGCCCGGCGGACCAGCTCGCGGGTCTCCTTCACACCGATGGAGAGCAGGTCCGTGCGGACGATCTCCACGTCGGCGTGGGTGCCCACCAAGGTGGTGTGGCAGCCGTCGCAGAACCCGCAGCCCGGATCGGCGCCGAGCTTGCGGTCCGGGCTGGTGCACTGCAGGGCCGCGGCGAACGCGCGGGCCGCGGTGTCCCGCCCGGCCCCGGGCGGGCCTGTGAACAGCCAGGCGTGGGTCATCTTCGAGGCGGTCGGCGCCGCCTCGCCCGCCTCGGCGGCCGTGACCAGCGCGTCGGCGTCGCGAGCGGCCGCGGCCAGCTGCGTCTGTACGCGCTCCTGGCCCACCAGGTCGTCCCATACGGGCATGCCGCCCACCGCCTTCCGTTCCCCGTGCCTGCCTCACCCCTGCGCTCACCATTGTGGCCCGTACCGCCGACAGCCCCGCCGTTGTCCACAGGCGGGGCTGTCGGGCCGGGCGACGTCAGCGGTCCCGGGCCGGGCGGCGTCAGCGGTCGGGCCGGGCGGCGTCAGCGGCGACGGCGACGGCGGTCGTCGTCCTCGTCGTCGGGGCCGGAGTCGTCCCGGCGCGGCCCGAGGAGTTCGTCGGCCAGGGTCGGCAGGTCGTCCAGCGGGGTCTCCTCCGCCCAGTCCGACCGGCCGCGCGGACGGCCCGTGCCGTCGAGCACGGGCAGCTCCCGGGTGGCCTCGTCCCCGGTCCGGGGCCCGGACGCCGCGTCCCGGAAGATCCCCGGCGGCACCCGGTCGGCCGGGTCCTCCTGGGGCAGCGGGGCCGACGGACGCGTGGCCTGCGGCCGCGGGGCCTGCGGACGCGGCGCGTCCGGGCGTACGGGCGGCAGCACGGCCGTCTCGTCGACCGGACCGGCAGGACCGGCAGGACCGGCCGGGTCGGCCGGGTCGGCGGCACCCGCGGGACCGGCCGGGTCGCCGGGGCGTACGGGCGGCAGCAGCGCGGTCTCGTCGGCCGCGCCCGGCGGCGGGGCCGGGGCGTCGTCCGGCTGCGGGACCGGGAGCTGCTGGGTGATCTCGTCCGGGGCCACGGCCGGGGCGACCACCGGGGTCTCCACCGTCACGGCGTCGTCCGGGTGCGGCGGCGTGTCCTGGCCCGCCGCCCAGCTCGGCACGGGCGGGTCCCCCGCCGCGTCCCGGGCCGGGTGCGGGGGCTTGGTCAGATCGGCCCTGCGGCCCGGGCCGGCGGCCCCGCCCGCCGCAGCGTCCTCGGAAGCATGCGCAGGCTTGGTCAGATCGGCCTTGCGACCCGACCCGGCACCCGGCCCGACCGGACGAGCGCCAGCACCCCCACCGGCACCAGCACCAGCACCAGCACCAGCACCAGCACCGGCAGCGGCACCCGCACCAGCACCCGAAGCACCCGGCGCCCCGGCCGGCGACCCGCCCTGAGCCCCGCCCCCACCGGAAGCCTCCGCAGCGGCCGCGGCAGCCGCCGCCTCCGCCAGCCGCCGGGCCTCCTCCGCCTTCAGCAGGGCCTCCTCGGCCCGCCGCTGCTTCTCCCGGCGCCGCTCCTCGGCCTCGGCCCGCAGCCGGGCCTCCTCCGCCGCCTGCCGCCGCAGCCGCTCCTGCTCCGCCGCGCGCGCCTTCTCCTCGGCCTCCTGCCGCAGCCGCTCGGCCTCGGCGCGCGCCCGGGCCTCCTCCTCGGCCCGCAGCCGCTCCTCCTCCGCCCTGCGGGCGGCCTCCGCCTCGGCGCGGAGCCGGGCGGCCTCCTCCTCGGCCTTGCGGCGCGCCTCCTCCTCGGCGCGCAGCCGCTCCTCCTCCGCCTTGCGTTCGGCGGCGAGCCGCTCCTCCTCGGCCTTGCGCGCGGCCTCCTCGGCCGCCTTGCGCCGCGCCTCCTCCTCGGCCTTGCGCCGGGCCTCGGCCTGCGCGGCGATCTCGGCCTCCGACAGCGGAAGCATCCGGTCCAGGCGGTGGCGTACGACGGTGGTGACCGACTCCGGGTCCTGCCCCGCGTCGACCACCAGGTACCGGCCCGGATCCGCCGCGGCCAGGGTCAGGAACCCGGCCCGCACCCGCTGGTGGAACTCCACCGGCTCCGACTCCAGCCGGTCCGGAGCCTCGGTGAACCGCTCCCGCGCGGCCTCCGGGGACACGTCGAGCAGCACGGTCAGGTTCGGCACCAGCCCGGACGTCGCCCAGCGGTTGATCCGGGCGATCTCGGTCGGCGACAGGTCGCGGCCGGCGCCCTGGTAGGCGACGGAGGAGTCGATGTACCGGTCGGAGATGACCACCGCGCCGCGCTCCAGCGCCGGGCGGACCACGGTGTCGACGTGCTCGGCCCGGTCGGCGGCGTACAGCAGGGCCTCGGCCCGGTTGGACAGGCCGGCCGAGGAGACGTCGAGCAGGATCGAACGCAGTCGCTTGCCGACCGGCGTGGCCCCGGGCTCGCGCGTCACGACGACCTCGTGGCCCTTGCCGCGTATCCAGTCGGCCAGCGCCTGCACCTGGGTGGACTTGCCGGCGCCGTCGCCGCCCTCCAGGGCGATGAAGAAGCCGGTCGTGGCGGGCGCCTGCACCGGCTCCCCGCCGCGCAGCGCCTCCCGCAGGTCGCGCCGCAGCGGCACCCCGGACCGGTCGTCGGCCTTGGCCAGCACGAGCACGGCGGCGGGCAGCAGCAGCGCGCCGACCAGCATCAGCGTGTACGCGGCTCCGCCGTGCGCGAGGACGACCCGGTCGCCGCCGATCCGGTGCGGGCCGATCAGCGCCGCGAGGACGGGCGCGGTCAGCGCCCCGACGGCGACGGCCACGCGGACGACGGCGTGCAGGTGCTCGGTGACCCGGACCCGGCGGAACTCCTCGGTCTCCTGGTCCAGCAGCGTGTGCCCGGTGTTGGCCGCGACGCCCGCGGTGACACCGGCGAGCAGCGACAGCATGACGACGGTGGCGGTGTCCGGCACCAGCCCGGCCAGCAGCAGCGCGAGCCCGGTCACCGCGACGGCCAGCGCCAGCAACCTGCGCCGGGACAGGGTGGGCAGCACCTTGCCGGTCTGGTTGGCGCGGATGCCGAGCCCGGTGCCGCCGCTGAGGGCGAGCACGAGCAGGGCGAAGGTGACGGGCCCGCCGCCGAGGTCGTAGGCGTGCAGGACGCTCACGGCCACCGCGCAGGAGATCGCCCCGGCGACGGCCGCGCACGCGAGCACCAGCAGCGGGACGGCCCCGGTCCGGCCGGTGTCGCCGCCGCCGTCGCCGGTCTTCGGCGCGCGCAGCCCCTCCAGCGGGGAGCGCGGGCGCGGGGTCTTGGCGGTGGGCAGCACCAGCGGCAGCAGCAGCGAGACCGACGCCGCGAACAGTCCGGCGGCGACGTACGAGCCGAGCGCGGCCTGGTTGGCGGCGAACCAGTCGACGCCGAGGCCGAGCGCCTTCCCGATCAGGGTCGCCACCAGCAGCGCGGCGGCGGCCGCCGGCAGGGCGGCGAACCCGGTCCGCAGCGTCAGCCGGCGCAGCGCGTCGAGGTGGTCGGGCAGCGGCCGTACGGTCGCGCCCTCCGGCGGCGGGGCCGGGAGCAGCGCGGGGGCGGCCGAGTCCTTGGCCAGGGTCCACAGCCGCTCGGCGACGCCGGACAGGAAGACGGTGGCCAGCAGCACGATCAGCGCGTGGTCCGGCACCCAGTCGAGCCACAGCGGGGCCACGACGAACAGGCCGATCCGCACCCCGTCGGCGCCGATCATGGTCCAGCGCCGGTCGAGCTTGCCGCCGGGGGCGGTCAGCTTGGTCAGCGGCCCGAGCAGCACGGCCCCGGTCAGCAGGGTCGCGAGGACGCGTACGCCGAACACCGCGGCCACGGCGAACGCCGCGCTCCGGTAGCCCCCGCCGAACGCCCCGTCGACCACCGCCGCCTGCAGCGCGAGCAGCACCAGGACCAGCAGGGCGAGGGCGTCGCCGATGCCGCTGACCAGCTGGGCGCTCCACAGCCGGCGCAGCCTCGGGGTGCGCAGCAGGGCGCGCACCGCACGCTCGCGGGAGTCCGCTGCTAGGGCCTCGTCGTACGTGGGGTTCGCGGTGGTCACGACCGCCTGCTGCTCGGCTCGCGTCATCCGCCCAGCCTATCCGCTGGGACCGACGTGGCGGAGGCCCGCGGTCCGCCTCCCCCGGCCCCAGGCCCCCGGCCCCGGGCCCCCGGCCCCGTCCTCGGCCCCGTCCTCGGCCCCCGTACGGCGACGGCCTCGGTACGGCAACGGCCCGGCCCCGGACCCGCCCCCGCGTGCTGTGCGCGGGGCCGTGGCCAGGACCGGGCCGGAACCAGGCTTGCCCGGCAGCGCCTGCCGCTACTCCTCCGAGGCGGCCGTGGCCGTGGCCGAGGCGGTCGCCTTGGCGGCGGCCGTCTTCTTCGCGGCCGCGGTCTTCGCCGTGGCCGTCTTCTTGGCGGCGGTCTTGGTCGTCGCCGTCTTGGCCGTCGCCGTCTTGGCGGCCGTGGTCTTCTTCGCGGCCGTCTTCTTGGCGGTGGTGGTCTTCTTCGCCGCGGCCTTCTTGGCGGGTGCCTTCTTGGCCGTCTTCTTCGCCGGACCCTTGGCGCGCTTCTCGGCGAGCAGCTCGTAGCCCCGCTCCGGCGTGATGGTCTCGACGTCGTCGTCGCGCCGCAGCGTCGCGTTGGTCTCGCCGTCCGTCACGTACGGGCCGAACCGGCCGTCCTTGACGACGACCGGCCGCTCGCTGACCGGGTCCGTGCCCAGCTCCTTCAGCGGGGGCTTGGCCGCCGCCCGCCCGCGGACCTTGGGCTGGGCGTAGATCGCCAGCGCCTCGTCCAGCGTGATGGTGAAGAGCTGGTCCTCGCTCTCCAGGGAGCGCGAGTCCGTGCCCTTCTTCAGGTACGGGCCGTAGCGGCCGTTCTGCGCGGTGATCTCCACGCCTTCCGCGTCCGTGCCGACGACGCGCGGCAGGGACATCAGCTTGAGCGCGTCCTCCAGCGTGACCGTGTCCAGCGACATGGTCTTGAAGAGGGAGGCCGTGCGCGGCTTGACCGCGTTCTTGCCGGTCTTCGGGGTGCCCTCGGGCAGGACCTCGGTGACGTACGGGCCGTAACGCCCGTCCTTGGCCACGATCTCGTGGCCGGTGACCGGGTCCTTGCCGAGCTGGAACTCGCCGCTCGGGCGGTCGAAGAGCTCCTGCGCGTACTCGACGCTCAGCTCGTCGGGGGCGAGGTCGGCCGGGACGTCGGCCCGCTGGTGGCCCTCCGCGTCCTTCTCGCCGCGCTCGACGTACGGGCCGTAGCGCCCCACGCGCAGCACGATGCCGTCGCCGACCGGGAAGGAGGAGATCTCCCGGGCGTCGATCGCGCCGAGGTCCGTGACCAGCTCCTTCAGGCCGCCGAGCGCGTCGGCGTCGCCGCCGGCCCCGCCCTCGGCACCCTCGGCGCCGAAGTAGAAGCGCTTGAGCCACGGCACGGACTGCGCCTCACCGCGCGCGATGCGGTCGAGGTCGTCCTCCATCTTGGCGGTGAAGTCGTAGTCGACGAGCCGGCCGAAGTGCTTCTCCAGCAGGTTGACCACGGCGAAGGAGAGGAAGGACGGGACGAGCGCCGTGCCCTTCTTGAACACGTAGCCGCGGTCCAGGATCGTGCCGATGATCGACGCGTAGGTCGACGGACGGCCGATCTCGCGCTCTTCGAGCTCCTTGACCAAGGACGCCTCGGTGTACCGGGCCGGCGGCTTGGTGGCGTGGCCGTCGGCGGTGATCTCCTCGGCGGTCAGCGCGTCGCCCTCGGCGACCTGCGGCAGGCGCCGCTCGCGGTCGTCGAGCTCGGCGTTCGGGTCGTCGGCGCCCTCGACGTAGGCCTTCATGAAGCCGTGGAAGGTGATCGTCTTGCCGGACGCGGTGAACTCGGCGTCCCGGCCGTCGCTCGCCGTGCCGCCGATCTTGACGGTGACGGAGTTCCCGGTCGCGTCCTTCATCTGGGACGCGACGGTCCGCTTCCAGATCAGCTCGTACAGCTTGAACTGGTCGCCGGTCAGGCCCGTCTCGGCGGGCGTGCGGAAACGATCACCCGAAGGCCGGATCGCCTCGTGCGCCTCCTGGGCGTTCTTGACCTTGCCCGCGTAGACCCGCGGCTGGGCCGGCAGGTAGTCGGCCCCGTAGAGCTGCGTGACCTGGGCGCGGGCCGCGGCCACGGCCGTGTCGGACAGGACCGTGGAGTCGGTACGCATGTAGGTGATGAAGCCGTTCTCGTACAGCTTCTGCGCCACCTGCATGGTCGCCTTCGCGCCGAAGCCGAGCTTGCGCGAGGCCTCCTGCTGGAGCGTGGTCGTACGGAACGGCGCGTACGGCGAGCGGCGGTACGGCTTGGACTCCACCGAGCGGACCGCGAAGGAGGAGTCGGCGAGCGCGGCGGCCAGGGCCCGGGCGTTCGCCTCGTCCAGGTGCAGCACGTCGGCGTTCTTGAGCTGCCCGTTCGAGCCGAAGTCGCGGCCCTGGGCCACGCGCCGGCCGTCCACGGTGTTCAGCCGGGCGACGAGGGTCGAGGGGTCGCTGGCGTCGCCGGGGCGGCCGGTGCCGAAGGTGCCGGTCAGGTCCCAGTACTCGGCGGAGCGGAACGCGATGCGCTCGCGCTCGCGCTCGACGACGAGGCGGGTGGCGACGGACTGGACACGGCCGGCCGACAGCCGCGGCATGACCTTCTTCCACAGGACCGGCGAGACCTCGTAGCCGTAGAGGCGGTCGAGGATGCGGCGGGTCTCCTGGGCGTCGACCATGCGCTGGTTGAGCTGGCGCGGGTTGGCGACGGCGTCGCGGATCGCGTCCTTGGTGATCTCGTGGAAGACCATCCGGTGGACGGGGACCTTGGGCTTGAGCACTTCCTGGAGGTGCCACGCGATGGCTTCGCCCTCGCGGTCCTCATCGGTGGCGAGGAAGAGCTCGTCGGACTCGGCCAGGAGCTCCTTGAGCTTCTTGACCTGGGCCTTCTTGTCGGCGTTGACGACGTAGATCGGCTGGAAGTCGTGCTCGACGTCCACGCCGAGGCGGCGGACCTCGCCGGTGTACTTGTCGGGGACCTCGGCCGCGCCGTTCGGCAGGTCGCGGATGTGCCCGACGCTCGCCTCGACGACGTATCCCGGGCCGAGGTAGCCCTTGATCGTCTTCGCCTTGGCAGGGGACTCGACGATGACGAGTCGGCGGCCGCCCTTTGCGGTCTCGCTAGTCGGGGACAACTTGGCTCTTCTCTCCGGTCGGCACTCGGTCGCAGTACGGCGACGCTGCGGAGTGTGACGGTACAACCCGCCCCCGTGTCAAACGGCACAAGCCCGCAACGGCCACTCGAACGGTAACCCGACAAGTGCCCTTTCTGCCGCCCGGATGTCGCGGCGGCCCGTTGTCGATCACCGGGCCGAGTGGCCAGGGGGCCGTCTGGCCCCCGCCCGGGCGGGGGCCCGGCTGGAGCCCGGCTCGGCCCTGGCTCGGGCCCGGCCCGGTTCCGGCTCGGCTCTGACTCGGCCCTGGCTCGGGCCCGTCCCGGCCCGGCTCAGGCCCGGCCCGGTCCCGGCTCGGCCCTGCCCGCCCGGCTCGGGCCCGGTCGGGGCCCGGCTCAGCTCTCACCCGCCCGGCTCAGGCCGGGCAGCGCAGGCCCGGCCCGGTCCCGGCTCGCGCCCGGCTGCTCCCCGACCCGGTTCGGACCCGGGTTGGCCCACAGGTCCGGACTCGGTTCAGAGCCCGATCCGGAGCCCGGTTCGGAGCCCGGTCCGGACCCCGGTTCACACCCGGGTGAGGCACCAGGCGCCCAGGACCAAGGCGAGTCCGCCAGCCAGCACCGCCAGCGGGACGGCCACCGACGGCCGGACTCCTTCGGCGACCGGCGCGCGGTGCGCCACGCGCAGCGCCGTCCAGGTCAGCACGGCGGCCCCGAACAGCAGGAACACCGTCGCCGCGAAGATCGCAGGCCCAGCCTCCATGCCGTTCCCCTTTCCCCCGGGGCCGCGTGCCGATCCTGGTGGAGGATCCCCCCGCCGTCGCGACCGGCTCCCCCGCGCGGAAGCCTTTCAGCCACGGGGGTACGGCAGGAGAACGGCGGGTTACATCACGGACTCGCCGGCCGCGGCGGGCTCCAGGAAGCCCTGCTCCACCAGCAGCCGGATCGCCTCCGGCGTACGGTCCCGCAGCAGCACCGGGTCCTCCTGGACCAGCTGGGCGATGGCGTCCAGGATCCGGCCGGCGGTCAACGAGCCGTCGCAGACCCCGGCGAAGCCCGCCCCGACCGTGTCGACCTTGGTGGCCCTGCGCATCCCGCGGTTCTGGCGGAGCACCACGTGCTCGGGGTCCTCCGCCCCCGGCGCGCCTACCTGCTCCTGGACGACCTCCTCGACCAGCCGGAACCGGCCCGCCAGCAGGGCCGCGTCGTCGTGCTCGCGCAGGAAGTCCTGGCGGGCGAAGTGCGCCCGCACGGTCTCGCCGAGCGGCTGTTCGACCGGGTGCGGCCACTCCTCCACCACGATCGAGGGGACTTCCGCGTCCGTACGGCGCAGGGTGATCCAGCCGAACCCGACGGCCTTGGTCTTGCGCGCCTCGAACTCCTCCAACCAGGCCTCGTAGTGCTCGGCGTAGACCGCGGGGTCGGTGCGGTGGTCGCCGGCGTCGCGCAGCCACAGCTCGGCGTACTGCGTGACGTCCTGCACCTCGCGCTGCACGATCCAGGCGTCGCAGCCGCGCGGCACCCAGGAGCGGAGCCGGTCCTTCCAGTCCTCTCCCTCCACGTGCTGCCAGTTCGCCAGGAACTGCGCGTACCCGCCGGGGTTGAGGTGGTCGCCGGCCTGCTGGACCAGCGTGCGGCACAGGTCGTCGCCGCCCATCCCGCCGTCCCGGTACGTCAGCCGGGCGCCCGGGGAGATCACGAAGGGCGGGTTGGACACGATCAGGTCGTACGTGGCGTCGCCCACGGGCTCGAACAGGGAGCCGGTGAGCAGCTCCGCCTCGGGCGCGCCGGACAGCGCCAGGGTCAGCCGGGTGAATCCCAGCGCCCTGGGGTTGACGTCGGTGGCGGTGACCCGGGTGGCGTGCTGGGCCGCGTGGAGCGCCTGGATGCCCGAGCCGGTGCCGAGATCGAGGGCCGAGCCGACCGGGGTCCGCACCGTGATCCCGGCCAGCGTCGTGGACGCCCCGCCGACGCCGAGCACCACGGACGTGTCCGCGTCCCCGCCCCGGTTGATCCCGCCGGCCCCGCCGACCGCGCAGCCGAGGTCCGACACGATGAACCAGTCCTCGCCGTCGGGGCCGCCGTACGGGCGGACGTCGACGGTGGCGCGGACCTCGTCGCCCTCCCGGGACAGCCAGCCGTCGGCCAGCGCCTGGTCGAGCGGCAGCACGCCCGGCTCCGCCGCCAAGGCGGCGTACGGCACGGGCCGCTGGAGCAGGAACAGCCGGACCAGCAGCGCCAGCGGGCCGTCCTCGCGGGTGGCCCGCAGGGCGGGGACGGTCTCGCTGCGGGCCAGGGCGGCGTACGCGGGCGCGCCGAGCAGGTCGAGCAGGCCGTCGGCGGTGAAGCCCGCGGCGAGCAGGGCCGCGCGGAGCTCGGCGGCGTGGTCGGGCGACGGAAGGCGGGTGCTGGTACTCACCCGACCATTGTGTCCGCCCCCACCGATGATGCGTACGACACGGCCGGGGCCCTGTGGAAAACCCCGGCCGGTTCCGTCCGCCGCACCCCGGCCGGTTCCGTCCGCCGCGCCGCGGCCGTCAGCTCTTGCTGGGGGCCGGCACCGTCATCTGGCAGCCCTTCTGGGCGTTCATCGCCTTGGACACGCCACCGGACTTGAGCTTCTCGCTGGCCTCCTCCGCGCCCTTGGCGGCGTCCTTGAGGCCTTCCGCGATCGGCTTGAGGTCGTCCGCGAACTTGCGCTGGTCCTTGGGGTCGAGCGCGTCCATCTTCGCCTTGAGGTCCGCGTACGCCTTGGAGCTGGTGTTGAAGCCGTCGGCGGCGGCGCTCTGGGTGGCCTCGCCGTTCTTGACGGGCGGGGCCCCGGCCTGGGTGAGGCTTTCGGCCATCGACTTGTAGGCGTCGGAGATCTGCTGGAACGCCGCCGAGTCGGTCTTCTGCACGTCCTCGGACTTGGTGTCGGCCGTCGAGACGCGCTTGATCTCGGCGTTGGCGTCCTCGATCTTCTTGAGGTTCGGCTGCCAGCCGTCGCAGACCTTCTTGGCCCACGCGTCGGTCTTGTTCTCGCCGTCGTCACCACAGCCGGACAGGACGAGCATCAGCACCGCACAGCAGGAGGCTGCGGCCGCAAGCTTCTTGTTCACCGGTTCGGTCCCTTCCAAGGCTCTCGGCCCGGAACATACACGCCCTTCGACAGAGCGCGCAGAAAGGCGGACTGACGACGCGTCGCCGCGCGCCGCCTGTCCGCCTTTCGTCGTAGCGGGAAGGTCCCGGTCAGGAGACCGCGGTGGCCGGGTCCGTCTGCTGCGCGACCCGCTCCGCGGCGGCGTCACCGGCGGAGTCCTCGCCGACCGCGATGCCGCGCCTCTTCGACACGTACACCGCGCCGACGACGACCGCCACCGCGAGGGCCGCGACGATCCCCCGCAGCACCGGGCTCGCCTGGTCGCCGTAGCTGAACTGGACGACGGCCGGGGCGATCAGCAGGGCCACCAGGTTCATGACCTTCAGCAGCGGGTTGATGGCCGGGCCGGCGGTGTCCTTGAACGGGTCGCCGACGGTGTCGCCGATGACCGTGGCGGCGTGCGCCTCGCTGCCCTTGCCGCCGTGGTGGCCGTCCTCGACGAGCTTCTTGGCGTTGTCCCACGCGCCACCGGAGTTGGCGAGGAAGACCGCCATCAGGGTGCCGCAGCCGATGGCGCCGGCCAGGTACGAGCCGAGCGCGCCGACGCCGAGGGTGAAGCCGACGGCGATGGGCGCCAGCACGGCGAGCAGGCCGGGCGTGGCCAGCTCGCGCAGCGCGTCCTTGGTGCAGATGTCCACGACGCGGCCGTACTCGGGCTTCTCGGAGTAGTCCATGATGCCGGGGTGCTCGCGGAACTGGCGGCGCACCTCGTAGACCACCGCGCCGGCCGAGCGGGAGACGGCGTTGATGGCGAGGCCGGAGAACAGGAAGACCACGGCCGCGCCGAGGATCAGGCCGACCAGGTTGTTGGGCTGGCCGATGTCCAGGCTCAGGCTGAGCTCGCCGGCCTTGGCGCCGACGTCCTTGATGGCCCCGGCGATCGCGTCGCTGTACGAGCCGAACAGGGCGGCGGCGGCGAGCACGGCGGTGGCGATGGCGATGCCCTTGGTGATGGCCTTGGTGGTGTTCCCGACGGCGTCGAGGTCGGTGAGGACCTGGGCGCCGGCGCCCTGGACGTCCCCGGACATCTCGGCGATGCCCTGGGCGTTGTCGGAGACCGGGCCGAAGGTGTCCATGGCGACGATGACACCGACGGTGGTGAGCAGGCCGGTGCCGGCCAGGGCGACCGCGAACAGCGCCAGCATGATCGACGTACCGCCGAGCAGGAACGCGCCGTAGACGCCGAGGCCGATGAGCAGCGCCGTGTAGACGGCCGACTCCAGGCCCACGGAGATGCCGGCGAGGACCACGGTGGCGGGGCCGGTCAGGGAGGACTTGCCGATGTCGCGGACGGGACGCCGGTTGGTCTCGGTGAAGTAGCCGGTGAGCTGCTGGATCAGGGCGGCGAGCACGATGCCGATGGCGACGGCCACCAGGGCGAGGATCCGCGGGTCGCCGGAGTGGCTGGTGATCGCGGCGTTCTCGACGCCGACGAGCTCCTTGTAGGTGGCCGGCAGGTAGGCGAAGACGGCGATCGCCACCAGCACCAGCGAGATCACGGCGGAGATGAAGAAGCCGCGGTTGATGGCGGTCATCCCGCTGCGGTCGCTGCGGCGCGGGGAGACCGCGAAGATGCCGATCATCGCGGTGATCACACCGATGGCGGGGACGATCAGCGGGAAGGCCAGGCCCAGGTCGCCGAACGCCGCCTTGCCGAGGATGAGCGCGGCGACGAGCGTGACCGCGTAGGACTCGAAGAGGTCGGCGGCCATGCCCGCGCAGTCGCCGACGTTGTCGCCCACATTGTCGGCGATGGTCGCGGCATTGCGCGGATCGTCCTCCGGAATGCCCTGTTCGACCTTGCCGACCAGGTCGGCGCCGACGTCGGCGGCCTTGGTGAAGATGCCGCCGCCGACCCTCATGAACATGGCGATGAGGGCGGCGCCGAGGCCGAAGCCCTCCAGCACCTTGGGGGCGTCCGCGGCGTAGACCAGGACGACGCAGGAGGCGCCGAGCAGGCCGAGGCCGACGGTGAACATGCCGACGACACCGCCGGTGCGGAAGGCGATCCGCATGGCCTTGTGGGAGACCTCGGTCAGGTCCTTGGCGGGCTCGCCCTCGGCGGGCGTGGCCTCGCGGGCGGCGGCCGCGACGCGGACGTTGGCGCGGACCGCCAGCCGCATGCCGACGTAGCCGGTGATCGCCGAGAAGATGGCACCCACGAGGAAGAAGGCGGAACGTCCCGCCCGCTGCGTCCAGGTGTCGGCGGGGAGCAGGAAGAGCAGGAAGAAGACCACCACGGCGAAGATGCCGAGGGTGCGCAGCTGCCGGGCCAGGTAGGCGTTGGCGCCTTCCTGGACGGCCGCGGCGATCCGCTTCATGGAATCGGTGCCCTCGTCGGCGGACAGCACCTGGCGGACCAGGATCTGCGCGACGACGAGAGCGGCTACGGCGACCGCCGCGATGACGATCACGATGAGCCGATTGTCATCGGTGAGTACCGCACCGGCTGTTGGGGTGAAGAGCCCCGTCATTCGTCCTCCTTGACGTGATGAGCTCAAAGATGTGGACGGATTGTAGGGAGCGTCACCTGATCAAAACAGTACGCAGGAAACGGAATTGGCCTGCTGTTGCTCCTCAGCAAAAGATCGCGTCACTCCATTACCCTCGAAAGCGGTAACGGGACAAAAGCATTGACGGCCGCTCAATTGATCTACGGGCATGAAAAAGGCCCTGCTCAGCAGGGCCTTTTCAAAAGAATCAGAAGATGGGATCAAAGATCTAGGGGAGGTCCTGGCCGCCCGCGGTGGGCCATCGCATGCGGATGACGCCGCCCGATTCACCACTGGTCACCTCGACGTCGTCGACCAGCCCGCTGATCACGGCCAGGCCCATCTCGTCCTCGCCGTCGACGTCCGGGTCCAGGACGGCGGCCATCCCGGGCACCGTCTCGTCGCCGCTGCCGGGCGGTCCGGGCACACCGTCGCCGACCTCGAT
This sequence comes from Streptomyces antimicrobicus, assembly GCF_020532625.1. Lineage (GTDB taxonomy): Bacteria > Actinomycetota > Actinomycetes > Streptomycetales > Streptomycetaceae > Streptomyces > Streptomyces antimicrobicus. Next base: position 27,751 of record NZ_JAJAUY010000061.1, read on the forward strand.
GGAGAAGACCTTCTCCTCCTCGGTCAGCACGACCCGGACCGGGTCGGTGAGCCCGTGGCTGCGGTGCAGTCCGACGGCGCGCGAACAGGCCTCGCCCACGGCGAGCCTGACCTCGTCGAGCACTGCCTCCTCCACACCGGCCCGGCGCGCCACCGCGGCCGCCACCAGGCGGGCCGTGCGGACGTGTTCGGGCTGGGCGCTGAAGCGGAGTTCAACGGTGGCCATGCGCGTCCCCCTCGGACTACAGGCGTGCCTTCGGGGGGCCCGGGCCCGATCCGGCCCGGCGCCCCGCTCCTTCTTCCGGGAGCCGTCAGTCGGTGGCCGCGACGGCGTCGTCCACCGTCGTGTGGATCGGGAACACCTTGGTGAGGCCGGTGATGCGGAAGATCTTCAGGATGCGCTCCTGGTTGCACACCAGACGCAGCGATCCCTCGTGTGCGCGGACCCTCTTCAGGCCGCCCACCAGCACGCCGAGGCCGGTGGAGTCGAGGAAGTCCACCCGCTCCATGTCGACCACCAGGTGGTAGCTGCCGTCGTTCACCAACTCGACCAACTGCTCGCGCAGCTTCGGCGCGGTATACACATCAATCTCGCCACCGACCTCGACGACCGTTCGGTCGCCGACAGTGCGAGTCGACAGGGACAGGTCCACGGATCCTCCAGCACCTTGCTATCGAGCGGCGCCCCCCAGGGGCCTCCCCACCCGAAGGTAGAGGAGGGATTGGCTGCCGCGATGGCATTCAATCACTTACCGACAGGCGCGCACGACGCCTTCTGTCCATTGTCCCCGACGTCGGTGACACACTCGGTTCCAATGGCCAACACTCAGCGTCCCGGTCACCCCAAGGCGCCCGCGGACTCACGACCCACCCCCGGCACCGTTCTGGACCGGCTGTCACGGGGGCCGTCCCGGTCTGCGCGCATCACCCATACGGAGCACTTGCCCCCTCGGGCGGGTCGTCATGCAGTCTGGCCCGACCGCATCCGTACGGACGTGGTGGCCGCCATCCAGGCGTGCGGCATCGAACACCCGTGGCAACACCAGGCCAGGGCCGCCGAGCACGCCCTGGACGGCGAGTCGGTGGTCGTCGCCACCGGCACCGCCTCGGGCAAGTCGCTGGCCTACCTCGCCCCCGTCCTGACCGCCCTCGCCGACGGCGCCGAGGCCCCCAACGGCAGGGGCGCCACCGCGCTGTACCTCGCGCCGACCAAGGCCCTGGCCGCTGACCAGCGCCGGGCCGTACGGGGGCTCGCCGCGCCGCTCGGCAACGCCGTCCGCCCCGCGGTCTACGACGGGGACACCCCGGTCGAGGAACGCGAGTGGGTGCGCCAGTACGCCAACTACGTGCTCACCAACCCCGACATGCTGCACCGCGGGATACTGCCGGCCCACCCGCGCTGGTCCTCCTTCCTGCGCGCCCTGCGCTACGTGGTGATCGACGAGTGCCACACCTACCGCGGGGTGTTCGGCTCGCACGTCGCCCAGGTGCTGCGCCGGCTGCGGCGGCTGTGCGCCCGCTACGGCGCCGACCCCGTCTTCCTGCTGGCCTCGGCCACCGCCGGCGACCCGGCGGCCGCCGCCTCCCGGCTGACCGGGGTCCCCGTCACCGAGGTCGTGGACGACGCCTCGCCCCGCGGCGAGGTGGTCTTCGCCCTGTGGGAACCCCCGCTCACCGAGCTGCACGGCGAGCGCGGCGCCCCGGTGCGCCGCACCGCCACCGCCGAGACCGCCGACCTGCTGACCGACCTGGTCGTCCAGGGCGTCCGTACGGTGGCGTTCATCCGCTCCCGGCGGGGCGCCGAGCTGATCGCCGTGATCGCCCAGGACCGGCTGGCCGCCGTCGACCGGTCGCTGCCCGGGCGGGTCGCGGCCTACCGGGGCGGCTATCTGCCCGAGGAGCGCCGGGCCCTGGAGCGGGCCCTGCACTCCGGGGAACTGCTGGGTCTGGCCGCGACCACCGCCCTGGAGCTCGGCGTGGACGTCTCGGGCCTGGACGCCGTCCTGATCGCCGGCTACCCGGGCACCCGGGCCTCGCTGTGGCAGCAGGCGGGCCGGGCCGGGCGCGGCGGCCAGGGCGCCCTCGCCGTGCTGGTGGCCCGCGACGACCCGCTGGACACCTATCTGGTCCACCACCCCGAGGCCCTCTTCCGGCGGCCCGTGGAGGCCACCGTCCTGGACCCGGACAACCCCTACGTCCTGGCCCCGCACCTGTGCGCGGCCGCCGCCGAGCTCCCGCTCACCGACGCCGACCTGCCGCTGTTCGGCCCGGCCGCGCCCGGCCTGATGCCCCAGCTGGAGTCCGCGCGGCTGCTGCGCCGCCGCACCACCGCCTGGCACTGGACCCGCCGCGAGCGGGCCGCCGACCTGGCCGACATCCGGGGCGGCGGCGGCAGACCGGTGCAGATCGTCGAGGCCGGCACCGGGCGGCTGCTGGGCACCGTCGAGGAGTCGGCCGCGCACACCGCCGTCCACGACGGCGCCGTCCACCTCCACCAGGGCCGCACCTATCTCGTGCGGCACCTGGACCTCGACGACCCGCACGGGCCCGTGGCGCTGGTGGAGGAGGCCGATCCGCCGTTCTCCACGACCGCCCGCGACACCACCTCCGTCTCCGTCCTGGAGACCGACACCGAGGTCGCCTGGGGGCCGGCGCGACTGTGCTTCGGCTCCGTCGAGGTCACCAATCAGGTCGTCTCCTACCTGCGGCGCAAGCTGATCACCGGCGAGGTGCTCGGCGAGACCAAGCTGGACCTGCCGCCGCGAACGCTGCGCACCCGGGCCGTGTGGTGGACGGTCACCGAGGACCAACTGGACGAGGCCCGGATCCACCCGGAGATCCTCGGCGGCGCCCTGCACGCCGCCGAACACGCCTCCATCGGCCTCCTCCCGCTCTTCGCCACCTGCGACCGCTGGGACATCGGCGGCGTCTCCGTGCCGCTCCATCCGGACACCCTCCTTCCGACGGTCTTCGTCTACGACGGCCACCCCGGCGGGGCCGGCTTCGCCGAGCGGGCCTTCGGCACGGCCCGGCCGTGGCTGACCGCGACCCGGGACGCCATCGCCGCCTGCGAGTGCGAGGCCGGCTGCCCGTCCTGCATCCAGTCCCCCAAGTGCGGCAACGGCAACGACCCCCTCCACAAACGAGGCGCGGTCCGCCTCCTGACCCGCCTCCTGTCGGAGGCCCCGACGTAGCCCGGGCCGCCACGCTCACCGCCTGCTCGGTCGTCGGCGAGGCCCGGCCCCGGCCACCGGGCCGGCCCGGCCCGGCCACCCCCACGGAGGGCCCGACCCGCCCCGCCCCCACGTCAGGCACCCGGGCGACCTCCCCACGACCGGCTCCGCCGGTGACACCCACGGGTGGCGGCCCAGCCCCCGGTGGCACCAGGCGTGGCGACCCGGCCGCCGGTGACGCCACGGGTGGCGTGACCGGCTCCGGAGTGGCGACCAGGCCGCCGGTGGCACCACGGGGCACCCCGGGTGGCCCGGGCGCCACCCGAGCCACCGGCCCCGTCAGCGCCCGCACGGGCGCCCCGTGCGCCACCCAGCCGCGCCCGGGGTCGTCCCCCCGCGCCCCAGGGCCACGCGGGGGCCAGGCCCCGCCGCATGCCGGGCGGCTCAGGCAGCGGGCCCACGCCACGTCCGCGGGGCCCGCGGCGGGCTCCGCCAGGAGTCCCAGGTCCGGCTTAGGTCCCCCCACGGCCGGATCCGCCAGCGGTCCCGCGAACGGGCTGAGAAGGCGCCCCGAACCAGGCCCCGCCAGTGGCTCGCGGGCGGCACCGTCGACGCGCCTGGAGGGGGCTGGGCCGGTGCCGCCCATGGCGGCTCCCGCGGCCCCGGGACCGGTCTCGGCCCCGGAACCGGTCTCGGGGGGCTGACCCGCTGGCGGGCCAGCCCCGCGGCCCCGAGACCGGATCGCAAGGCCGGGGGACCGCCCCGCTGGCGGGCTCGCCGGCGGACCCGCTGGCGGGCTCGCCGGCGGACCCGCTGGCGGGCTCGCCGGCGGACCCGCTGCCGGGCTGGCGGGCGGATCCGGTGACCACCTCGCCGACAGGCCGGGTGAGCGGCTCGGGGAGGACCCCGCTGGTCAGCCCGCCGACGGAGCCGGTGGCCGGCCTCCCGGCGGTCCGCTCTCGGGCAGCCTCCCCCGTAGGCGCTTCTCGGGCAGCCTCCCCCGCGGGCGGTTCTCGGGCAGCCTCGGGTGCCGGCCCGGGGATGGGCCCGCGCGCGTGCGTCCCGTCCGCCCTGGCACCCAGGGCCGCCTCAGCTGTCGGCTCCGCGGTCGGCTCCGGGGGTGGCCCCGCTCGGGAGCGGATCGGTGGGGTGAAGGGGCCGGTGGCCGCGCGGGCGGTGACCTCGGCGTTCTCGCCGCCGACCGTGCAGGCGGTGAGCGTGGCGTCCTGGGCGCGGGCCACCCGGAGCGCCACCGCGCACGCGGCCCGCGGACCCCGCGCCCAGGAGCGCGCGGCGGCCAGGGCGGACAGGTCGGCGGCGGCCGCCGCCCGGTGCCGGGCGACCACGGCCTGGCCCAGGAGCAGCACCCCGCCGAAGACTGCCCCCAGCACGGTGGTCACCAGGGCCGCCCACACCGTGGCCGAGCCCCGGTCCCGGCTCACGGCTGTCCCTCCCCGGCGTCCTCGGCGAGCGCCACGGCCTGGGCGCCCAGCCGTACGGACAGGGCCCTGGGGCCCGGCGCGGGCGCGGCCACCCGCACCCGCCACAGGTCCCCCGTCCGCTCCACCGCCACCCGGGCCCCCTCGGGCGCGGCCGACCTGGCGGCTGCCAGCACCACCTCGGGCGGCTCGGAGCGGGCCGCCGCCCGGGCCCCGGCCCGGGCCGCGTCCACGCACCGGATCTGCGCGGCGGCCGCCATCAGCGCCCACACCAGAAGCGCCGCGAACAGCACCAGGGCCGGGATCACCATCGCCGCCTCCGCGGTCGCGTACCCGCGGTCGCCGCGCCGTTCAGAAGGGCACATCGAGTGCCTTTCCGATGGTCGACTGAAGCGCCGTGGAAACCACGTCACTCGTCACCACCTTGTACAGAACGGCCGCGAATGCACAGGCCGCGATCGTGCCCATGGCGTATTCCGAGGTGGACATCCCGGCGTCCGTCCGACGCGCCCTCCACACACGCGCAACACGGGCACCACAGGACCGCGGGGAAAACAGGATCTTCATGACGGATCTCCTTGTCGTTTCGTGTTCTTGACGCACTTTCATTCCTTGATCCGAATTCACGTCCCGCCGAGCAGCGAGGACGCCATTCCGATCACCACGGGAGCGACTCCGACCGCGAGAAAGGCGGGCAGGAAACACAGCCCCACCGGGGCGGTGACGAGCACCGCCGCCCGCTGCGCCCGGGCGGTGGACCGCCGCGCGCGCTCCGCCCGCAGCCCCGCCGCCACCCGGGAGACCGGCTCCGCGACCGGCGCCCCGGTCCGCGCGGCCCGGTTCAGGCACTCGGCGAGGGGCCGGGCACCCGGCACCTGCGCCAACCGCCCCCACGCCGCCCCCGGTTCGCCCCCGAGCCGCAGCTCCGCCCCGGCCAGCAGCAGCCGCTCACCCACCGGGCCGCCCAGCGACTCCCCGACCACCTCGGCCGCCTCCACCGGCCCGGCCCCCGCGGCCAGGCAGGCCGCCACCAGGTCGGCGGCGAACGGGAGCTGACGCTCCGCCTCCCCCGGATCGGGCGCCCGCACCCGGGGCCGCCGCCGGCGCAGCCACACACCGGTCAGCACCGCCGCCGCCACCCCGAGCGGCCCGCCGAGGAGCACCCAGCCCGCGACGAACGCACCCGCCGGCACGGCCCAGGCCGCCGACGCCGCCCGTACCCGGGGTCCGACGAGCGGCCGCCTGCGGTCCGGCTCCCGCGCGAGGAGGACCATGAGCCTGCGCCGCAGGGCGCGCCGCCGGACGCGGGCGGCGATCCACCCGCCGAGGCACAGCAGGACGGCCGCGGCGCCGAGCGTCGTCCCCAGCCTGTGGATGACGGATCCGTCCATCACCGCTCACCCGCCCGCACGATCCGCAGGCACCACAACAGCCCCAGCACCTCCAGCAGCCCGCCCACCACCAGGCAGCCCAGCCCCAGCGGGGTGTGCAGCAGCACGCGCAGCGGATCCGCGCCCAGGGCCGTCCCCATCAGCAGCCCGACCACCGGCAGCACCGCGAGCACCACCGCCGTCGACCGGGCCCCGGCCAGCTGGGCCCGTAGCGACTCCTCCCGGTCCCGTTCGGCCCGTAACGCCCCTTCCAGCCGTTCCAGACCGGAGGCCAGGGCGCCGCCCCCGTCCACCGACACCCGCCAGCAGGCCGCCATCCCGGCCAGCCCCTCCGCCCCCGGCTCGCGCGCCGCCAGCCGCAGCGCCCCGGCCACGTCCCCGCCGA
>NZ_JAJAUY010000062.1 GCF_020532625.1 Streptomyces antimicrobicus
CGGCCTTGCCGGGGCCGTAGCCCACCGTGGTGCCCGCGCCCACGCCCGCGCCGGGGACCGCCTCGGCGTCCGAGGCGGCCGGGCAGGACGGGCTGCGCGACGGGTGCCGGGTGCCGATCCCGTGGTCCGGCGGGGAGCCGCCGTACGGCTTCGGGCCGGGCGGGAGCTGGCTGCCGCAGCCCGAGGGGTGGGGCGCGTTCAGCGTGGCCGCGCAGACCGGCGACCCGCACTCCACGCTGGAGCTCTACCGCGCCGCCCTGGAACTGCGCCGCGCGCTTCCAGGCCTGGGCGCCCCGGAGGCGGGCACCGGGGACGGTCCGGCGGTCGGGATGCGGTGGCTGCCCGCGCCCGACGGAGTGCTGCTCTTCAGCCGCCCCGGCTTCGCCTGCACCCTCAACACCACCTCGGCCCGGGTGGAACTGCCCGCGCCCGGGCGGCCCGTCCTGTCCAGCGCGCCCGTGGAGACCGACGGCCGCACGGTCCTGCTGCCCCCGGATTCGTGCACGTGGTGGGCAATGTGAACGTCCGACCGGTACAGTCCAATCCCGTGACCGCACGGCTTGCCGACATCGCAGCCCAGGCGGGGGTCAGCGAAGCCACAGTCAGCCGCGTGCTCAACGGCAAGCCCGGTGTGGCCGCGGGCACCCGCGAGTCCGTGCTGGCCGCGCTCGACGTGCTCGGCTACGAACGTCCCGTGCGGCTGCGCCAGCGCAGCGCCGGACTGGTCGGGCTGATAACCCCCGAACTGGACAACCCGATCTTCCCCGCCCTGGCCCAGGTCATCGGCCAGGGCCTCACGCGGCAGGGCTACACCCCGGTCCTCGCCACCCAGACCCCCGGCGGGTCCACCGAGGACGAGCTGACCGAGATGCTGGTCGACCGCGGGGTCTCCGGGATCATCTTCGTCTCCGGCCTGCACGCCGACACCACGGCCGACACCACGCGCTACGACCAACTGCGCGCCCAGGGCGTCCCCTACGTCCTCATCAACGGCTTCTCCCCCAAGGTGCAGGCGCCCTTCGTCTCGCCGGACGACCGGGCCGCCATGCACCTGGCGGTGACCCACCTGACCGCGCTCGGCCACACCCGGATCGGGCTGGCGGTCGGGCCCAAGCGGTTCGTGCCGGTGCTGCGCAAGATCGAGGGCTTCCGGCTGGCGATGCGCGAGCGGCTCGGTCTCGGCGACGCCGAGACCGAGGAGCTGATCCAGCACTCCCTCTACAGCCTGGAGGGCGGGCAGGCGGCCGCGGCCGCGCTCGTCGGGCGGGGCTGCACGGCGGTGGTGTGCGCCAGCGACATGATGGCGCTCGGCGCGATCCGGGCCGCCCGCCAGCAGGGGCTGCGCGTGCCCCAGGACGTCTCCGTCGTCGGGTTCGACGACTCCCCGCTGATAGCGTTCACGGACCCGCCGCTGACCACGATCCGCCAGCCGGTGCAGGCCATGGGCCAGGCGGCGGTGCGGACCCTGCTGGAGGAGATCGGCGGCACTCCGGCCCCGCACACCGAGTTCGTCTTCATGCCCGAGCTGGTCGTGCGCGGCTCGACCGCGTCCGGCCCCAAGCGGTAGGGCGGCGGCCCTGCCGCGCCGTGCGGTGTTCTCGGGGGAGGATGTCGTCCCTGCGGGGGACCCCGTGCGCCGAAGACCGTCCCGAGGGATGATCGGAGGGCGAGGACCCATCTGGCAGACTCTCTCCCCATGGGTGAATCGAGCGTGAAGACACTGGAAACCCCGACGGACGTCTCGTCACCCACCGTGACCGAGACGGAGGCCCGTCGGGACACCGGTCACGCTCTGCTGGAGCGGCTGCGGGCCCCGCGCCGGCCGCGGATCTGGTTCGAGATCCTGCTCATCGCGGTCAGCTACTGGACGTACTCGCTCATCCGCAACGCCGTGCCCGAGCAGAAGAGCGTCGCGCTGGCGAACGCCGACTGGATCTGGGCCGTGGAGAGCCGGATCGGCATCGCCGTGGAGCACACCGTCAACCACGCGGTCAACTCCGTGACGTGGCTGATCGTGGGCATGAACTACTACTACGCCACCCTCCACTTCATCGTGACCATCGGCGTGCTGGTGTGGATCTACCGCTTCCACCCGGGCCGGTACGCCGCGGCCCGCATGGTCCTGTTCGCCACCACCGGTGTGGCGCTCGTCGGCTACTACCTGTACCCGCTCGCTCCGCCCCGGCTGATGAACGGCCAGGACTTCATCGACACCGTGCTGGTGCACCACACCTGGGGCTCGATGGCCTCGGGCAACCTCAAGCACATGTCCAACCAGTACGCGGCCATGCCCTCCATGCACATAGGGTGGTCGCTCTGGTGCGGCCTGACGATCTTCGCGGTCGCCTCCGCCCCCTGGGCCCGGATCCTGGGCCTGCTCTACCCGACCGCGACGCTCGTCGTCATCGTGGCCACCGCCAACCACTTCTGGCTCGACGCCGTGGGCGGCATGCTCTGCCTGGGCTTCGGCTACGCGGTCTCCCGCTCCTGGTACGGCTCCCTGCCCCACCGCCTCCCCCGCCACCCGGTCCGCACGGACCGCCATCCCGCGGCGGAGGCCCTGCTGAACCGCTTCCGCACCCGTCAGGCGCCGTAGAAGAGGTCCTCCACGACCGCGCGGGCCCGGCGCGTGGTGCGGCGGTAGTCGTCCAGCATCTCGCCGGCCTTGCCGGGGCCGTAGCCCAGGTAGCGCGAGACGGCGGCCAGCTCCCTGGAGTCCGACGGGAAGGTGTCGCCGGCCCGGCCGCGGACCAGCATCACCGCGTTGCGCACGCGGGTCGCCAGGACCCAGGCCTCGTCCAGGATCTGCGCCTCCTCGGTCGGCAGCAGCCCAGCCGCGCGCGCGGCGGACAGGGCGCGGCGGGTCCGGGTGGTGCGCAGGCCCGGTTCGGCCCAGGCGTGGCGCATCTGGATCAGCTGGACGGTCCACTCGACGTCGCTGAGCCCGCCGCGGCCGAGCTTGGTGTGCAGGGCGGGGTCGGCACCGCGCGGCAGCCGTTCGGACTCCATCCGGGCCTTCAGCCGGCGGATCTCGCGGACCGCGTCCTCGCCCAGGCCCTCCATCGGGTACCGCAGCGGGTCGACGAGCTCGATGAACCGGCGGCCGAGGTCCTCGTCGCCGGCCACCGGCTCGGCGCGCAGCAGGGCCTGGCTCTCCCAGACCAGGGACCAGCGCTTGTAGTAGGCGGCGTAGGAGGACAGCGTCCGCACCAGCGGACCGCTGCGGCCCTCCGGCCGCAGGTCGGCGTCGATCAGCAGCGGCGGGTCCGCGGTGGGCAGTTGCAGCAGGCGGCGCATCTCGGCGATGACCGCCTGGGCGGCCTTGGCGGCCTCCTGTTCGTCCACGCCCTCGCGGGGCTCGTGGACGAAGAGGACGTCGGCGTCGGAGCCGTAGCCCAGTTCGTGGCCGCCGAAGCGGCCCATGCCGATGATCGCGAACCGGGTCGGCAGGGTGTCGCCCCACTGGGCGCTGACGGCGGCGCGCAGCGCGCCGGCCACGGTGGCGGCGGTGAGGTCGGAGACGGCGTCGCCGACCCGGTCGACGAGGGCGCCGTGGTCCTCGGTGGCCGGCCGGTCCTCGGTGCCGTACGAGGCGATGATGTCGGCCGCGGTGGTGCGGAACAGCTCGCGGCGGCGGACACCGCGGGCGGCGCTCACCCCGGCCTCGGCGCTGTCGGCGCGCCCGACGGCGGCGAGGACCTCCTGCTCCAGGGCCTCGTGGCTGCGCGGCTGCAACCCTTCGGGGTCGCCGAGCAGGGCGACGGCCTCGGGGGCGCGCAGCAGCAGGTCGGGGGCCAGCCGGCCGGCGGACAGCACCCGGGCCAGGTTCTCGGCGGCGGCGCCCTCGTCGCGCAGCAGCCGTAGGTACCACGGGGTCTTGCCCAGGGCGTCGGAGACCTTGCGGAAGTTCAGCAGGCCGGCGTCCGGGTCGGCGGAGTCGGCGAACCAGCCCAGCAGCACCGGCAGCAGGGTGCGCTGGATGGCGGCCTTGCGGGTCACACCGGAGGCCAGGGCCTCCAGGTGGCGCAGGGCCGCGGCGGGGTCGGCGTAGCCGAGGGCCTCCAGGCGCTGGCCGGCGGCGCGCGGGGAGAGCCGGATCTCGCCGGGGGCGAGCTGGGCGACCGCGTCGAGCAGCGGCCGGTAGAAGAGCTTCTCGTGCAGCCGGCGGACCACGGAGGCGTGCCGCTTCCAGGCCTTGGTCAGCTCGGCGACCGGCTCGGTGCGCAGCCCCATGGAGCGGCCGAGGCGGCGCAGGTCGGCCTCGTCCTCGGGGACGAGGTGGGTGCGGCGCAGCCGGTAGAGCTGGATGCGGTGCTCCATGGCGCGCAGGAACCGGTACGCGTCGCCGAGTTGGGCGGCGTCGGTGCGGCCGACGTAGCCGCCGGCGGCCAGGGCGTGCAGGGCGTCGAGGGTGGTGCCGGAGTGCAGCGAGGCGTCGCTGCGGCCGTGCACGAGCTGGAGCAGCTGGACGGCGAACTCGACGTCGCGCAGGCCGCCCGGGCCCAGTTTCAGCTCGCGGTCGACCTGGGCGGCGGGGATGTTGTCGACGACGCGGCGGCGCATCTTCTGGACGTCGGCGACGAAGTTCTCGCGTTCGGCGGCCTGCCACACGAGCGGTGTTATGGCCTCGACGTACTGGGCGCCGAGCTCGGGGTCGCCGGCGACGGCCCGGGCCTTGAGCAGGGCCTGGAACTCCCAGGTCTTGGCCCAGCGCTGGTAGTAGGCCATGTGGGAGGAGAGGGTGCGCACCAGCGGTCCGTTGCGGCCCTCGGGGCGCAGGTTGGCGTCGACCGGCCAGATCGAGCCCTCGACGGTGGTCTCGGAGCAGATCCGCATCAGGTGCGAGGCGAGGCGGGTGGCGGCCTGGAGCGCCTTGCCCTCGTCGGTGCCGTGGGCGGCGTCCCCGACGAAGATCACGTCGACGTCGGAGACGTAGTTGAGCTCGTTGCCGCCGCACTTGCCCATCGCGATGACGGCGAGCCGGCAGGCGGCCGCGTCCTCGGGGGCGGCGGCGCTCGCGATCCGCAGGGCGGCGCGCAGGGTGGCGGTGGCGAGGTCGGCGAGCTCGGCGGCGGTCTCGGCGACGTCGATGGTGCCGCAGACGTCGCGGGCGGCGATGGACAGCAGGCAGCGGCGGTAGGCGACGCGCAGCGCGACGGGGTCCTCGGCCGGGGCCAGGCCCCGTTCGAACTCGGCGAGGCCGGGGTGCAGGTCGGCGGAGGTCTCGTAGGTGAGCAGGGCCCGCCAGTCGGAGGGGTGGCGGGCGAGGTGGTCGGCGAGGGCCTCGGAGGCGCCGAGCACCCCGAGCAGCCGGTCGCGCAGCGGCTTGGCGCTGACCAGGGTGGCGAGGAACGCGGGCCGCTCGTCCTCGGGCTGGGCCTCGGCGAGCCGGACGAGGCCGCGCAGGGCGAGGTCGGGGTCGGCGGTGGCGCCGAGCGCGTCGAGGAGGACGGGGTCGGTGCGGACGGCGGACAGCGCGGCGGAGTCGAGCAGCCGGGCCGCGGCCGAGGGGTCGGTGAATCCGCTGCGCAGCAGCTGGATGAACGTGCTGCTCCGGCGTCCGGGGACCGTCACGTGGCCGCCTTTCCTCTCCACTTCGCCTGCCTGCGGTCGAGCCTAGGCCTTTTCGGGGGCGGATGCGGGGCGTCGGGGGGTGTGCCTGGGGGTGGGCGTGTGTGGGGGTGTGGGGGTGTGGGGTTGGGCGCGAGGGCGGGGGCGGGTGGTGGGGCGGGGGCGGGTGGTGGGGTGGGGGCTCGTGCATGGGGCGTGTGTGCCGGGGGGCGTGCGGGTGGCGTGCGCGGGGGACGTGCGGGTGGCGCATGGGGGGGGCGCGTGCGCGTGAAGGTGTGCGACGTCACAGACGGGGCGCCCGGGACGGGGCGCGGCGACCCGGGCGCGGGCTCCGCCCCAGGTCACGGGCGTCCGCGGCGTGATCTGCGTAACACCGGGCGCCCGGACACCCCTTGAGCGCCAATACGGACAAATATCACCTAATCCCCATCAACTACCGCCCGCATTCCGGCCCGTTACGGGCGATCGCGACCGTTCAAGGCACAATCGGATCCGGTCCATGTCGGATGCAACGGAGTCATCGGTCGAGTCGGTGAACCAACTTCCGCGAAATGACCTCTCTCTGAACGACCAGCACGATTTCGGACCTGCACGACCACGGGGGGCCTGACCGATGCCCGTTGCCCGGCGCCACATACGCCTCGCGGCACTGTTCACGGTGCTCGCCGCCGGCACCACCGGCGTCCTCGCCGTCGCCGAGGGCCAGGGCTCCACGCCCGACGCCGCGCCGCGCCCGCCGCAGACGCCCGCGCTCGGCGCCAGCACCACCTCCGGCTCGGTCCTGCAGGTCGTCGCCCACCCCGACGACGACCTGTTCTTCATGAACCCCGACCTCAGCCGCTCGATCCTCTCCGGCACCCCGGTCACCACCACCTTCCTGACCTCCGGCGAGGCCGACGGCATCAACCAGGCCGGCGGACACCTCGGCGACCCCAAGCAGCCCGCCGACCTCGCCCGCTACTCCGAGGCCCGGCAGAACGGCATACGGTCCGCCTACGCCCAGATGGCCACCGGCGACCGCACCAGCGCCTGGAAGCGCACCGCGATACCCACCGACGGCGGCGGCTGGGCCGAGGTGGACGTCCTGGTCGCCAAGCCCGAGGTCAACCTGGTCTGGCTCCAGATGCGCGAGGCGGGCAGCATCGGCGCGGACCGCCCGGAGAGCATGCGCGGGCTGTGGGACGGCCGGATACCGGCGCTGGCCTCCCAGCTCACCTCCGGCACCCCCGTCAAGCAGAACTTCACGTACACCAAGGACCAGGTGATCCGCACGATCGCCGGCGTCCTGGAGCGGTACAAGCCGACGACGATACGCATGCAGGACCCGACGCCCGGCAAGTTCTCCGACGGCAAGATCACCGACCACCAGGACCACATGTACGGCGCCCGCTTCGTGCAGGCCGCCACCGAGCGGTACGCCCAGGTCACCGACCGCCCGCACTTCTCGGTCCAGAACTACCTCGGCTACCTCAACGGCTCCCTGCCGCACGTGCTCGACCCCACGACCGTCGAGACGAAGCTGAACTACCTCAAGACCTATGCCTGGCTCGACCGCGCGCCGTACTGCGGCAGCTCCTCCGGCTGCGGCGACCGCAAGGTGGCCGCCCGTCCCGCCGGCCGGGACTGGGCGCAGAGCATCCGCTACTCGCGCGGCGACCACACCTCCTGGCTGACCGAGGGCGCGGGCGGCCGGCTCTGGGCCTTCTCCGTCCTCGACGGCCACATGGCGTACTGGACCCGGACCGGCCCCGAGGCCCGGTGGTCCGGCCCCACCCTGCTGCCCGGCGCCGGCATGGACCCGGGCGCCACGACCGCCACCCTGCCCGACGGCCGCGTCGCCGTCGTCGGCACCCGCACCACGCTGGGGCAGCGCCCGCAGGACTACCGGCGCGAGGTCGTCTACGCCGTCCAGTCCGCGGCCGACGGGCCCTTCGGGGGCTGGCAGTCGCTCGGCACCCCCGAGCGGGCCGACCAGGACGGCACCTCGGCGATCAGCGGACCGGTGCTGGCGGTGGCCCCGGACGGCCGGGTGACCGTCTACCTGCGCGACGCCGGGCGCACCCTGCGGGCGAGCGAGCAGCAGCCGGACGGCGGCTTCGGCCCCTGGGCCACGCTCGGCGGCTCGGACCTGCAGTCCGACCCGGCGACCGCCACCGACTCCGCCGGCCGCCGGCACGTCTACGCCACCACCGCCACCACGGTCCTGGCCTGGATCCAGCCCTCGCCGGGCGCCCCGCTCCAGGGGCCCTTCCCCACCGGCCTGCCCGCGACGACCGTCCCGCTGACGGCCACCGCCGACGGCGACGGGGTCCGGCTGTGGTTCCGCCGCCCGGACTCGGGGCTCGTCCGCACCGCCCTGGTCACCGCCGACGGCACCCGCCCGGTGGTCTCGGACGTCACCGAGGCGGGCGGCCGGGCCGGCTACGGCGCCGTCAGCGTGGCCGGCCGCCTGGTCTCGGGCCGCGCCGGCTCCGGCGCGATCGGCACCACGTCCCTCGGCGCACCGCCGGAGTGGACGGAGTCCCGGATGCTCTACGCCGGCGCCCCGGCCAGCGTCCTGGAACCGGCCGGCGCCACCACCACGGTCGTCCTCGGCCTCGACGCCGAACTCCACGTCACCTCGACCGTCCCCACCACCGACCCCACCCGCCCGTCCCACACCACGTGGCGCCCGGCCATCCGCCCCTGACCGAACCCTGACGGCAAACGGCCCCCGCAGCGCAACCACGCCACGGGGGCCGCACCCCACGCCCCGCGCTGCTACAGCACGGGCAGGTTCTTGCGCAGCTCGAAGGCGGTAACCTCGGAGCGGTACTCCTCCCACTCCTGCTTCTTGTTGCGCAGGAAGAAGTCGAAGACGTGTTCGCCCAGGGTTTCGGCGACCAGTTCGCTGCGTTCCATCAGGGCGATGGCCTCGCCGAGGTTCTGCGGGAGGGGTTCGATGCCCATGGCGCGGCGTTCGGCGTCGGACAGGGCCCAGACGTCGTCGTCGGCGCCGGCGGGGAGTTCGTAGCCCTCCTCGATGCCCTTGAGGCCGGCCGCGAGGAGGACGGCGTAGGTCAGGTACGGGTTGGCGCCCGAGTCGATCGAGCGGACCTCGATCCGGGAGGAGCCCATCTTGCCCGGCTTGTACATCGGGACGCGGATCAGGGCCGAGCGGTTGTTGTGGCCCCAGCAGATGTACGAGGGGGCCTCGCCGCCGGAGCCGGCGGTGCGCGAGGAGCCGCCCCAGATGCGCTTGTACGAGTTGACCCACTGGTTGGTGACCGCCGAGGTCTCGCCCGCGTGCCGCAGCAGGCCCGCGATGAAGGAGCGGCCGATCTTGGAGAGCTGGTACTCGGCGCCCGACTCGTAGAAGGCGTTGCGGTCGCCCTCGAAGAGGGACAGGTGGGTGTGCATGCCCGAACCCGGGTACTCCGAGAACGGCTTGGGCATGAACGTGGCCTGGACGCCCTGCTCCAGGGCGACCTGCTTCATCACCAGGCGGAAGGTCATGATGTTGTCGGCCGTCGAGAGCGCGTCGGCGTAGCGCAGGTCGATCTCCTGCTGGCCGGGTGCGCCCTCATGGTGGCTGAACTCGACCGAGATGCCCATGGATTCGAGCATGGTGATGGCCTGGCGGCGGAAGTCCATGCCGACGTTCTGCGGGGTGTGGTCGAAGTAGCCGGAGTTGTCCGCCGGGACGGGGCGCGAGCCGTCCAGCGGCTTGTCCTTCAGCAGGAAGAACTCGATCTCCGGGTGGGTGTAGAAGGTGAAACCCAGGTCGGAGGTCTTGGCCAGGATCCGCTTGAGGACGAAGCGGGGGTCCGCGAAGGACGGGGAGCCGTCGGGCATCAGGATGTCGCAGAACATGCGGGCGGTGCCGGGGGCCTCGGCGCGCCACGGCAGTATCTGGAACGTCCCCGGGTCCGGCTTGGCGATCATGTCGGACTCGTAGACCCGGGCGAAGCCCTCGATGGCGGAGCCGTCGAAGCCGATGCCCTCGTCAAAGGCCTGTTCGAGCTCGGCCGGGGCCACCGCGACGGACTTGAGGAAGCCCAGTACGTCGGTGAACCACAGGCGCACGAAGCGGATGTCGCGCTCCTCGAGCGTCCGGAGGACGAATTCCTGCTGCTTGTCCATGCCTTCATCCTCGCAGTTCAGACGGCCTGTCCACCACCGTGCCGGGCCAGTATCGCGGGCAGTGGTTTCCGCCACATTACGCACCGGCCCCACCTCGCGGCACCCCCGCTCTGACCGCGGGGCCGTCATGAGCACTACCATCTGCGGCCATGGGGGGCCGGGGACACACGCAGCTCAGGCGCCACCGGCGTCCCGTCGTACGCCGTGGTGCCCTTCTGTGCGCCTTCGCGACCCTGCTGGGAGCGCTCCTGCTGTGCACCCGGGCGGGCGGCGGCGCCGGGGCGACGCCCGGCCACGGGCCGGCCGCGTACGCCTCCCCCGCCTCGTACGGCGCCGGGGTCTGGCAGGGCACCGCTGCGGACGCGCAGGACGCAGCGCAGGGTGCGCAGGGCGCAGCGGTGGGCTCGCGGGCAGATGCTGCCGGAACACGGGCCGCCGCTGCCGGGACACGGACCGCCGCCGGAGCCTCGTACGCCGCGCACGCCTCGTACGTCTGCCCCGGTGACCTGCCCGGCTGCTCCCACCGGGGGCACGTGGCGCCGGGCGTGCTGCCCGTGCCGCCGCCGGTCGTCGTGCCGCCGCGGGCGGAGCCGCCACCGGCGGCCGGGGCCGGCCCGGACGGGCGGATCAGGCCGCCGCGCGCCCCGGCCCGGGCCCCCGACCTCCATGTCCTTCAGGTGCTGCGGACCTGACGGCTGCGGTGCAGTGAGCTCTGACGTTCCACCCACCCCCCTCAGCAGAAGGACGGCACAGACATGGCCACCAGGACCCCTGACACCTCCCGGCAGGCGCGCATAGCCGAGATGCGGCGCGCCGAGCGGGCCCGCGAACGCCGCAACAAGATCATGGCGATCACCGCCACCGTGGCCGTGGTCGTGGGCCTGGTCGGGTTCGGGACGTACGTCCTGCTCGACCAGAAGCAGCAGGAGAAGGACCGCGCCCGCGCCGCCGAGACGGCCCGCACGACCCCCGTCAAGGACGAGCAGACCTGGGACGCGAGCAAGCTCGGCCGCAACCACGTCGAGACGCCGGTCTCGTACGAGATGAAGCCGCCGGTCGGCGGGGACCACAACCCCCGCTGGATGAACTGCAACGGCGACGTCTACAAGAACCCCGTTCCCGAGGTGAACGCCGTCCACTCGCTGGAGCACGGCGCCGTGTGGGTGACGTACAGCGACAAGGCGAACAAGGCCGACGTCGACAAGCTCGCCGAGAAGGTCGCCAAGACCCCCTACACGCTGATGAGCCCGGTCAAGGACCAGGCCGGCGCGATCATGCTGTCCGCGTGGGGCAAGCAGGTCACCGTGGAGGGCGCGGCCGACCCGCGGGTGGACCAGTTCTTCACGAAGTACGTGCAGGGCCCGCAGACCCCTGAGCCGGGTGCCGCGTGCACGATGGGGCTGGCGGGCGACAAGTGAGCACGGAGCGGGTGATCCGCCTGAACCGTACGTACGCGCTGCTGCTGGGCGCCGTGCTGCTCGCGCTGCTGTTCGCGGCGGGGGCCACGGTCGCCACGGCGACCGGTGGCTCGTCGGACGGGGACGGGGACGGGCACGGCGGCGGGGCGCACACCCCGACGACCACGTCGGCGGACGCGGGCTTCGCCCGGGACATGTCGGTGCACCACCAGCAGGCGGTGGAGATGTCCTTCATCGTGCGCGACCGCACGAAGGACGAGGCGGTACGCAACCTCGCCTACGACATCGCCAACACCCAGGCCAACCAGCGGGGCATGATGCTGGGCTGGCTGGACCTGTGGGGCCTGCCGAAGGTCGCGGCCGACCAGGAGCCGATGGCATGGATGGCCGCCGGTTCCGGTGCCGGTGCCGGCACCGGAACCGGCGGGCCGGGACAGGGCCAGGGCACCGGCGGGCACGGCGGCCATGCCGGGCACGGCGGCCACGGGGCCGCGACCGCGACCGGGGCCGGGGCGGCGCCGGCGACCGGGGCCACGCCGGCGACCGGGTCGGGCTCCGCGGCCGGGTCGGGCTCTGCGGCCGGGTCGGGGTCTGCGGCCGGGTCCGGGCACACCGGGCACGACATGGGCGGGGTGACGGCCAAGCCGGGCGCGCTGATGCCGGGCATGGCCACGAAGGAGGAGCTCGCGCAGCTCGCCGCCACCGAGGGCCGGGACGCGGAGGTGCTCTTCCTCCAGCTGATGACAGACCACCACAAGGGCGGCGTCGCCATGGCCGAGGCCTGCGCGAGGCTGTGCAAGACCCCGGTGGAACGGGACCTCGCCCGAGGCATGGCCGAGGCCCAGCAGTCGGAAATCACCCTGATGACCACCATGCTCACCCAGCGCGGCGCCACGCCCCGCCCCTGAGCCCAGGCCGTGCCGGGCATCCCGCCCGGCACGGCCGGCCACCCCGGGGGGCCGGGGCCCTGCCCCCCACCCCCGCCGCGCAGCGCAGCGCAGCGCAGCGCAGCGAGCAGCCCACCGTACGAGCCGCCGGCCCGCTCTAAGCCGTTGAGGTCAGGCACCGGCGAGGGCGCCCACGCACCAGACCGCTCAGGCGCACCTCGACCGTTCTGGTGCCCGTGCGCATGCGTACGGGCGCCAGCGCGCACAACAGACGGACGCGCGGGCTCTACGAGCAGGGCGGGGGCCGCGGGCGGGCGCGGGCATGCGGGCTCGGGCGCAGCGGGCATGCGGGCTCGGGCGCAGCGGGCATGCTGGCGCGCGGGCTCTGCGAGCGTGTGGGCCCTCGGGCACGGCGGGCGCAGCGGGCGCGCGGGCCCAACAGGCGTGCAGGCCCAGGAAGCGCGCGGGCCCAGCAGACGCGCCGGACCAGCAGGCGTGTGGACGTGTAGGTGTTGCGGGCGCGCGGACTCTGCGAGCGTGCGGGCTCTGCGGGCATGGCGGGCGCCGCTGGCGCGAGCGGGCGTGCGGGCCCAGCAGGCGTGCGGGCGTGCAGGCGCTGCGGGCATGCGGGCGCTGCGGGCATGGCGGGCGCCGTGGGCGCGAGTGGGCGTGCGGGCCCAGCAGGCGTGCAGGCCCAGGAAGCGCGCAGGCCCAGCAGACGCGCCGGACCAGCAGGCGTGCGGGCGTGCAGGCGCTGCGGGCATGGCGGGCGCCTCGGGCGCGAGCGGGCCTGCGGCCCAGCAGGCGTGCAGGCGCAGGAAGCGCGCAGGCCCAGCAGACGCGCCGGACCAGCAGGCGTGTGGGCGTCAGGCGCTGCAGACGTGGCGCTGCGGCGCGCGCCTGCGGTCGCGAGCCGGGGCAGCAGCCCGGCCAGACCCTGGTACCCGCTGAGGCGGGCCGCCCGGCCAAGGTGAGGCACCACCCTGGGGCCGGTGCCAGAGGACATGCACGCTGGCCCTCGGCGCGGCCTTCCCCGCTTCCCCCCTTTCCCGCTCCCCTCCCCTTCGCGCGCCCCCTCTCCCCTCCCCCCTTCCCGCTCCCCTCACCGCCGCCTCCCCCACCCCCAAGGCCCCGCCCGCTAACGCAGAACCGCTCGGGCCACCTCCTCCGGGTGGTCCAGCATGACGAGGTGGCCTGCGCCCTCGGCGACGGTGAAGTCGGCGGTGAGGGTGTCGGCCAGGGCGGTCTGGCGGGTCAGCCAGGTCAGGGGCCAGGGGCGGGCCGAGCCGTCGTAGGCGGCCAGGACCGTGGTGCGGGCCGTCAGGGGGTGGGTGGTGCGCAGGGTCAGCAGCTCCGCCGCCATGTCCGGATAGCGCGCGTTCTCCAGCAGGGCGCCCTGCCAGACCCGGCCGGTGCGGTAGCAGCGGTCGGTCAGGGCGCGCGGGGCCGGGTCGGGGCCGCCGGTGCGGGTGGCCCGTACGGTGGCCCGCCGGGCCCACGGGCCCAGAGCCGCCGGCAGCCCGGCGGCGGTCAGGGCCCGGCCGAACCCGCGGGCGGCCGCGGTCCGTACGCCCGACGGCAGCAGGGTCCTCGGCTCCTCCTCGACACTGCTGTCGACGAGCACCAGCGCGGCGGTCCGCGCCGGGTGCAGCCGGGCGAAGGCCTCGGCGTGGAACCCGGCGATCGAGTGCCCCACGACCGTGACCGGAGCGTCCGCGCCCAGCGCGTCCAGCAGCGCCGCGATACGCCGGGCCTCACCGGCGGCGGTCGGTGGCGCCACGGCGGGCCCGGACAGCCCGTGGCCGGGCCGGTCGAACCGGACCACCGTGCGGTGCGGGGCCAGCAGCGGGACCACCGGGTCCCAGTCGTACCAACTCATCGCCAGGCCGGCGGTGAGCACGCACACCGGACCGCTGCCCTCGACCACCACGTGCAGGGGCACGCCGTCGGCACCGGCCCGCACGAACCCCTCGTACGGCGAGCGCGGCGCGCGCCCGGTCATGTCCGGCGCTCCTGGTGGACGGAGTACGCCAGCAGCCCCAGCCACAGCGCCACCAGGAGTACCTGCAGCCGCTGCCCGGCCCCCAGCGCCCAGGTGCCGCGCCCGGCGGTGAACAGGGCTATCGCGCCCAGGGTCCATATCGTGGCGACGATCTCCGCGACCGCCAGCACCGGCCCGGTCCGGGCCAGCGGCTCCCACCACCCGTAGCGCCGGGCGGCGACGGTGAGGGCGACGATGGCCAGCAGCGCCCCGCACATGGCGAGGGTGCTGCTGACGGCGTGCGCCTGGTGGGTGGCGGGCACGAGCCCGGCCGTCTCACGGGCGGCGCACACCGGGTCGACGGTGGGCTTGCAGCTCAGCGGCAGCCAGGCGTCGGCGGCGGTGGCCGCGCCGAACAGGGTGACGCCGGCCCACCCCGCGACGGCCCAGGCGCGCCGGGCCTCGGGGTAGGTGGTCAGTCTGACGAGGGCCAGCAGTCCGCCGACGAAGGCCATCAGGCCCGCCACGAAATCCGTGGCCCGGAAGAGACCGCCGAGCGGCTGGTCCTGGGCGGCGAGCTCGCTGACGTAGGTCTCGATGGGGTTCAGCCCCGTGGAGAACACGACCTCCAGCACCCAGGCGGCGTACGCCAGGGCGCCGAGGGCCAGCAGGCCGGCCACCGGCCGGGTGCCCTTGCTGGACACGACGGGGCCTATCCGGTGCAGGACGCGCGCCGGGCCGCGCAGGGCCGCCGCCCCGCCCGGGGCCCGGCCGGCGTCGGGCCGTGCCTGGACCGGCGCGCGGCGCCAGGCATCGGCGCCGCCCGGGCCCTCCGGGCGCTGACGTCCGTCCCACCGCTGCGGGGTGTCCTCACCCCGCATCCACTCGGCCATCCGACTGTTTCCCATGCCCTTTAAGACGGGTCCGCGGCAGATTTCGTTGCCTCTGCCCTCAAATCGGCGCGGGTGGCCCGCTCCCGGCGAATTCGGTGGGGGACTGTCCGCGGGGCATGGCAGGGTGGGCGATCATCGACGCATCAGGACCAGGTAAGGACTCACCCCCCGCATGACCACGCCCCCGCAGCCGTCCGCCACCCCGCCCTCGCAGCCGGCCGGCGACGCGCCCGTGCCCGAGGCGACCGGAACGACCGGAACCACCGGAACGACCGAGGCGACCGGAACCACCGAGGCGACCGGAGCGACCGGAGCGACCGGAACAACGAGGATGCCGGACGCCGCGGGGACGGCCGAGGCCGCGCCCACCGCCGGGGCGGCCGCGGCCGCGCCCACCGCCGGGGCGACCGGGACGCCCGACCCCACCGGGGCGAGCGGGGCCGCGTCCATATCGGTCCCCGAGCCCGAGACCACGGCGGGGCCGGAGTCGGCCGCCTCGGACGCCCCCGCGGCCCCGGAGTCGCCTATGCCCGTGGAATCCGCTGCATCCCCGGAGCCGCCTGCGTCCCCGGAGTCCACTGCACCCCCGGCGTCCACTGCACCCCTGGAGCCGTCTGCGCCCCCGGAATCCCCAGCACCCCTGGAGCCCTCCGCGTCCCTGGAGCCCCCTGCGTCCGCGCCGGCAGCTCCGACCGCCCCGGCTCCGGCCGCCCCCGCGGCCCCAGCCGCCCCAGCCGCCCCGGGCAGCACGCCCCCGCCGGCCCTCTCCCTCCGCAAGACCCCCGCCACGGCGGCCACCGCCGCCTCCGGGCCCCCGGCCCCGTCCGTGCACGACGCCGTGACCCTCGCGGACGCACCGCTCGTACCGCCTCAGGCCCAGGCCCCGACCCAGGCCCAGCCCCCGGCCCCCGCCGCCCAGCCCGCCCCCGTACCCCCGGCCGCACCGGTCCCCGCCCCGACCCCGGCCCCCGCCCCGCCGAACCCCTTCGCACCCCCGTCCCCCACCTTCGTCCCCCCGCCCACCGCCCCCGGCGCTCACGCCGCCCCCGCCGCCGCCCCCGGCGCCCCGTGGCCCCCGCCGCCCGGCTTCGCCGGTGGCCCGTACGCGCCCCTGCCGTACGGGCGGCCCGCCACCAACGGGCTCGCCGTCGCCGCGCTGACCGTCGGCTGCGTCGGTCTGGTGGCCGCGCCGATCCCGTTGGTCTTCTGGATCGGCGGCATCCTCGCCCTGGTCGCGGTCGGCCTCGGCATCGGCGCCCTGGTCCGGGCCGGCAACGGCGCCCCGCGCAAGGGCATGGCCGTGGCGGGCACCTGCCTCGGGCTGCTCGCGCTGGCCGGGTCCGTCGGCGGTTTCTTCCTGACCAAGCAGGTGGTCGAGGAGGTCACCCACCGGGCCGACCAGCGGATGGACCGGGAGTACGAGGACCTGGAGGACGCGGAGGGCGGCTACCCCAGCCGTCCCGGCCAGCCGACCCACCCCGGGACCGCCCCGCGCCAGTCGTCGCCCGCGCGGCCCTCGAAGCCCTCGAAGCCCTCGGACGTCCGCGGGGTGACCAGCGCCGTGCCGTTCGGCGAGACCGTCACACTCGACAACGGCATCCAGGTGACCCTGTCGAAGCCGGTGAAGTACAAGCCGGAGACCGACTACGGCCGCCGCACGGTCAAGAACGCCGTCCAGCTGTCGGCCACCATCACCAACACCTCCAGCGAGCCCCACGAGGTCATCTACGCCGTCCCCAACGTCCGTGACGACAAGGGCATGACGGCCGCGCTGGTCTTCGACACCACGATGCCGAAGCTGATCAAGGGGTCGATCATGCCGGGCGCCTCCGCCACCGGGGTGTTCGCCTGGGAGGTGCCCGAGGGCACCACGGCCGTCACCGCCGACCTCTCCCCCGGCACGTTGATGCCGAGCGCGAAGTTCGCCGGACCGATCAGCTGACGGGGCGGGCCGGACCCGACCGATCGGCTGACGGGGCGGGCCGGACCCACCCGATCGGCCGGCGAAGTCCGCCGCCCGATCGGCCGCCGCCCGCCCCCCGCCCCCGAAATCCCCGGGGCCCAGGACATCGCGTCAGAAGGACGATTACTCGATTACACTGGGCCCCGTGCCTCAACTTCGCCTCGCTCTGAATCAGATCGACTCGCACGTGGGCGCGATCGCGGCCAACGCCGACTCGATCGTCCACTGGACCCGGCACTCCGCCGAGCAGGGCGCCCACCTGGTGGCGTTTCCCGAGATGGTGCTCACCGGCTATCCCGTCGAGGACCTCGCCCTGCGCGCCTCCTTCGTCGAGGCCTCCCGCACGGCCCTGCGCGAGCTCGCCGAGCGGCTCGCCGCGGAGGGCCTGGGCGAACTGCCCGTCGTCGTCGGCTACCTCGACCGCGCCGAGAAGGGCACCCCCCGCCTCGGCCGCCCGGCCGGCGCCCCGCAGAACGCCGCCGCGGTGCTGCACGGCGGCAAGGTGGTGCTCCGCTTCGCCAAGCATCACCTCCCCAACTACGGCGTCTTCGACGAGTTCCGCTACTTCGTCCCCGGCGACACCCAGCCGGTCCTGCGGGTGCGCGGCGTGGACGTGGCCCTGGCCATCTGCGAGGACCTCTGGCAGGAAGGCGGCCGGGTCCCGGCCACCCGCACGGCGGGGGCCGGACTGCTGCTGTCCGTCAACGCCTCGCCGTACGAGCGCAACAAGGACGACCTGCGCCTGGAACTGGTGCGCAAGCGCGCCCAGGAGGCCGGCTGCACCCTCGCCTACCTGGCGATGATGGGCGGTCAGGACGAGCTGGTCTTCGACGGCGACACGATCGTGGTGGACCGGGACGGCGAGGTGGTCGCCCGCGCCCCGCAGTTCTCCGAGGGCTGCGTCCTGGTGGACCTCGACCTGCCGGCCGCCGCGCCGGACGCCCCCGAGGGCGTGGTCGACGACGGTCTGCGCATCGACCGGGTGGTCCTGTCCGAGGCGCCGGCGCAGGACTACGAGCCGGTGGTCACCGGCGGGTACGCCGACCGCCTGGACGACGAGGAGGAGATCTACGACGCGCTGGTCGTGGGCCTGCGCGCGTACGTACGGAAGAACGGTTTCCGCTCGGTCCTGGTGGGCCTGTCCGGCGGTATCGACTCGGCGCTGGTCGCCGCGATCGCCTGCGACGCGGTCGGGGCGCAGAACGTGTACGGCATCTCCATGCCCTCGAAGTACTCCTCCGAGCACTCCCGGCAGGACGCGGCCGAGCTGGCGCGCCGCACCGGGTTGAACTTCCGTACGGTCTCCATCGAGCCGATGTTCGACGCGTACATGGGGGCCCTGGGGCTGACCGGGCTCGCCGAGGAGAACCTCCAGTCGCGGCTGCGCGGCACCCTGCTGATGGCCGTGTCCAACCAGGAGGGCCACATCGTGCTGGCGCCGGGCAACAAGTCCGAGCTGGCGGTGGGCTACTCGACGCTCTACGGCGACTCGGTCGGCGCGTACGGCCCGATCAAGGACGTGTACAAGACGGACGTCTTCCGGCTCGCGGCCTACCGCAACCGGGCCGCCCAGGAGCGGGACGAGACCCCGCCGATCCCGGAGAACTCGATCACGAAGCCGCCGAGCGCCGAGCTGCGCCCGGGCCAGGTGGACACCGACTCGCTGCCGGACTACCCGGTGCTCGACGCGATCCTCACCCGGTACGTGGACGGCGACCAGGGCCTGGAGGAGATCGTGGCGGCCGGCTTCGACCGGGAGCTGGTGGCGCGGACGCTGCGGATGGTGGACACGGCCGAGTACAAGCGGCGCCAGTACCCGCCGGGCACCAAGATCTCCGCGAAGGGCTTCGGCAAGGACCGCCGGCTGCCGATCACCAACGGCTGGCGCGAACAGGCCTGAGGAGCCGGCCCCACCGGGGCCGGCCCGCCCGGCGAGGCCCCGCCCGGCGAGGCCTGCGCCCGCCGGCTCCGCCCGCCCGCCGGCCCCCCGCGGCCCCGGCGGGCGCAGGCCCCGCCGGCTACAGCGTGAGCCGGGCGGCGATCGGCAGGTGGTCGCTGCCCGTGCGCGGCAGGGTCCAGGAGGCCTCCGGCCGGATGCCGCGGACCATGATCTGGTCGATCCGGGCCATCGGGAACTGGGCCGGCCAGCTGAAGCCGAAGCCGTCGCCCGCCGCGCCCTGGGTGGAGCGCATCTGGGAGGTCACCGGGGACAGCGCCCGGTCGTTCATGGTGCCGTTGAGGTCGCCCATCAGGACCACCCGCAGCTGCTCGCGGGCCATGGCCTGGCCCAGCGCCTCGGCGCTGTTGTCGCGCTGGTTGGCGGTGAAGCCGGCGTCGAGCTTGACCCGGACCGAGGGCAGGTGGGCGACGTAGACGGCGATCGGTCCGCGCCGGGTCTCGACTGTGGTGCGCATGGCCCGGGTCCAGCCCATCTTGATGTCCACCGGCTGGCTGGAGGTCAGCGGGAACTTGCTCCACACGCCGACCGTGCCCTCCACCGCGTGGAAGGGGTACGTCGCCGCGAGCGCCTGCTCGTAGACGGGCACCGCGCTGGGCTTGAGCTCGGTCAGGGCGAGCACGTCGGCGCCGGCGCGGGCGACGGAGGCGGCGGTGCCGCGCGGGTCGGGGTTGTCGGCGTCCACGTTGTGGGAGGCCACCATCAGGTTGCCGCCGGGGCCGGACTTGTCGGTGACGAGGCTGCCGAAGAGGTTCACCCAGACGACGGCGGTCAGCGTGACGGCGAGCAGCGCGGTGGCGGACCTGCGCCACAGGGCGCCGGCCAGCAGCACCGGGACGGCCAGCCCCAGCCAGGGCAGGAAGGTCTCGATGAGGCTGCCGGTGTTGCCGATGTCGTTGGGCAGCTCCGCGTGGAAGATCATCACGAGGGCGATCAGCACCGCCACGGACGCGACCACGACGCCGCGGCGCCACGTCCCGCGGTCCTTGAGCAGGCCGGTCAGCCGCCGCAGGAAGCGGGATCCGGAGGGCTCGGGCTCCGAGCCGCCGTTCCCCGTCTCCGTCACGTACGCCTGTGCCATGCCACTGTCCTCGCTGCCGTGCTTGCGCTCCGTCCCCGCCCCTTGACCCTAGGCGATATACGGAGCCTTCCCTACCGGTCTGTCCTGTCGGTACACCGGGAGGACGAAGGGGCCGGCGGCCAGGGTTCCGTCTGTCACGAAACGCGCACATTCACGGGGGTGCGCTCGGCACCGGCCCCCCGGTGTGACGCAGGCGTCACCGGGCGGCGCGCCGCCCACTACCGGGCGGGCCGACCGAATGCCACCATGGTGGGTGAGTCCGGGGACGCCGTGAGGGCGCCTCGAGATGACACAAGGAGCAGTTGCAATGACGCATGCCGTTTCGCATGCCCCGGAACAGGGCAAGGTGGGACCCACCCTGTACGGAGGCAAGGGCACCCGGCGCATCACCGTCCGCGACCTCACCCAAGCCAAGGAGCGCGGCGAGAAGTGGCCCATGCTCACCGCCTACGACGCGATGACCGCGTCGGTCTTCGACGAGGCCGGCATCCCGGTCATCCTCGTCGGTGACTCGATGGGCAATTGCCACCTCGGCTACGACACCACCGTGCCCGTCACGATGGACGAGATGACCCTGCTGTCGGCCGCCGTGGTACGCGGCACCAGCCGGGCCCTGGTCGTCGGCGACCTGCCGTTCGGCTCCTACCAGGAGGGGCCCGTGCAGGCCCTGCGCAGCGCCACCCGGCTGGTCAAGGAGGCGGGCGTCGGCGCGGTCAAGCTGGAGGGCGGCGAGCGCTCGCTGGCCCAGACCGAGCTGATCGTGCAGTCCGGCATCCCGGTCATGTCCCACCTGGGCCTGACCCCGCAGTCCGTCAACGCCATGGGCTACCGGGTGCAGGGCCGCGGGGACGAGGCGGCGCACCAGCTGCTGCGCGACGCCAAGGCGGCGCAGGACGCGGGCGCGTTCGCCGTCGTGCTCGAACTGGTGCCGGCGGAGCTGGCTGCCGAGGTCACCCGCTCGCTGCACATCCCGACCGTGGGCATCGGCGCCGGGTCGGAGTGCGACGCGCAGGTGCTCGTGTGGACGGACGCGCTCGGCCTGACGAGCGGCAAGCTGCCGCGGTTCGTCAAGAAGTACGCCGAGCTGCGCCAGGTCATGGGCGAGGCGGCGCGCGCCTTCGCCGAGGACGTGGTCGGTGGGACGTTCCCGCAGGAGGAGCACAGCTTCCACTGACCGACGACGGGTCACCGGAAGGGCTCCGACGGGGCCGCCCCCGGTGCACCGACGGCCACCGACACCTCACCGACAGCCCGCCGGCTCCGCGCCGGCGGGCTGCCGCCCGTCTGTCGGCCGGCTGTCGGTGGTTTGTCAGTGGCTGCTGGTCCCATGGTGGGCATGACGCGAAACGACAAGAACCCCCAGCGCGGCGCCCACGCCGTGGAGGTCCGGGGACTGGTCAAGCACTTCGGCGAGACCAAGGCGCTCGACGGCGTGGACCTGGACGTCCGCGAGGGCACCGTGCTCGGTGTCCTCGGCCCCAACGGCGCCGGCAAGACCACCCTGGTGCGCTGCCTGTCCACCCTGCTGGTGCCCGACGCGGGCACCGCGACCGTCGCGGGCTACGACGTGGTCCGCCAGCCGCGGCAGCTGCGCCGCACCATAGGCCTCACCGGGCAGTACGCCTCGGTCGACGAGAAGCTCTCCGGCTGGGAGAACCTCTACATGATCGGCCGCCTGCTCGACCTGTCCCGCAAGGAGGCCCGGGCCCGCGCCGACGAGATGCTGGAGCGCTTCTCCCTCACCGAGGCCGCCAAGCGCCCGGCCGGGGGGTACTCCGGCGGTATGCGCCGGCGCCTGGACCTGGCCGCCTCGATGATCGGCCGGCCGGCCGTGCTGTACCTGGACGAGCCGACCACGGGCCTGGACCCCCGCACCCGCAACGAGGTGTGGGACGAGGTGCAGCGGATGGTCGCCGAGGGCGCGACGGTCCTGCTCACCACCCAGTACATGGAGGAGGCCGAGCAGCTGGCCGACGAGCTGACCGTCATCGACCGCGGCAAGGTCATCGCCAAGGGCAAGGTGGACGAGCTCAAGGCGCGGGTCGGCGGGCGGACCATGCGGATCCGCCCGGTCGACCCCGGCGACCTGCCGGCCATGGCCCGTGCGCTGGCCGAGACCGGACTGGACGGGGTGGCCGGGACCCAGGCCGTGCCGGACGAGGGCACGCTGCTGGTGCCGATCCTCAGCGACGAGCAGCTGACCGCCGTGGTCGGCCTGCTGGCCGCCCGCGGGTACGCCATCGCCGACCTCGGCACGTACCTGCCCAGCCTGGACGAGGTGTTCCTCGCCATCACCGGCCACAGGCCCACCCGGGGCGAGGACCGCGGGTCCGCGGGGCGGCCCGGGCCCGACGCGCACACCGGGAACAACGAGCAGACCGACCAGAACGAGGAGGTCGCGGCATGAGCGCCGGCACCACGACGCCCACCCGTACGCCGTCCGGCGCGGCGACCGCCGCCGCGTCCCGGCCGGCTCCGGCCGCCGACGGGCGGCTCCCGCTGCGGTCCCACCTGCGGCACATCGGCGCGCTGGCGCGCCGCAACGCCCTGCAGATCAAGGCGGACCCGGAGTCGATGTTCGACGCCGTGCTGATGCCGGTCATCTTCGTGCTGCTGTTCGTGTTCGTCTTCGGCGGAGCGATGTTCGGCCAGGGCAACCAGGACCAGTACGTCAACTACCTCGTGCCGGGCCTGATGGCCATGATGGGCATGAACATCGCGATGGCGGTCGGCACCGGCGTCAACGACGACTTCAAGAAGGGCGTGATGGACCGGTTCCGGTCCATGCCGATCGCCCGGTCCTCGGTGCTCGTCGCGAAGATCGTGGTGGAGATCGGCCGGATGCTGGTCGCCACCACCATCCTGCTGGTGATGGGCTTCGTCATGGGCCTGACCCTGCACGGGTCGGTGCTCCAGCTGCTGGCCGCGGTCGGCCTGTCCATGGTGTTCGGCGCCTCGCTGATGTGGATCTTCATCCTGCTCGGCCTCACCATGAAGACCGCGCAGGCGGTGCAGGGCGTGGCGATGCTGGTGCTGATGCCGCTGCAGTTCGGCAGCTCCATCTTCGCCCCGACCACCTCGATGCCGGGCTGGCTGCAGTCCTTCACGGACGTCAACCCGCTGTCGAACCTCGCCGACGCGGCGCGGCACCTGATCAACGACGAAGGCGCCGTCGCGCAGCCGGTGCTGATCACCCTGGCGTGGGCGGTCGGCATCACGGCGGTCACCGCGCCGCTGGCGGTGCGCAAGTTCCGCAACAAGACCTGATCCGGGAGCCCTTCTTCCGGATCGCGTCCCGGACGAAGGCGGGGGTCGGGGGACCGGATCAGACGAGGGCGGTGGCCTCCTCCAGGGTGAGGCCGCCGCCTTCGGCGCGCGCCGACTCGTAGGCCTGCGGCCCCAGTTCGGCCAGGGCCCGCCGCTCGGCGCGCTCGCGCATCTCCCGCTCGATCGTGACCGGGAAGTGCCCGACGGGGAGCTGGGCGCGGTAGGCGCCCAGCAGCCGGGCCGCGGTGCGGTTGCGCTCCGGGCCGCCCAGCAGGGCGTACGCCTCGGCCGCGGTGACCAGGAGCGCGGCCGGCAGCTGGGGCGCGACCAGCTCCGTCAGCGGGTCACGGGCGGCGGCCAGGGCCTGGCGCACGGCCGCCAGCGCGTCCTCGTACCGGCCCTCGACGTTGTCCAGCCACGCCAGGGCGCTCAGCAGGAAGGCGTCGAAGACGGCGAAGGAGCCGAAGCGGAACTCCTCGCGCAGCGTCTGCAGTTGGACGCGGGCCTCGGCGGCGCGTCCGGTGCGGCCGTAGCGCAGGGCGAGGAAGATCCGGGCGGCGGGCATCGCCTCGTTGCCGAACTGCGGAGGGATCCGCAGGATCTCGGTGAGCATCTCCTCGGCCTCCGTGCCCTCGCCGCCCTCCAGCAGCACGCCGGCCAGGCGGACCCGCAGGACCGTCACCTGCGCCTGCGCGCCGAGCCGGCGGGCCCGGTCGACGGCCGCCCGGTAGTCCTCGGCGGCCCGGGCGTAGGCGCCGTGCCGCTCCAGGGACTCGGCGCGGGCGGAGAGCGCCTCGGCGCAGCCCCAGTCGTCGCCGAGCTCGGTGAACAGCGCCAGGCTCTCGTCGGCGTCCCGGGCGGCGTCGCCGGCCCAGTCGGCGCGGTTGGCCAGGATGTTGGCGCGCAGCTGCAGGGCGGAGGCCAGCTCCCAGCGCAGGCCGAGCGCGCGGGCGGTGTCGACGGTGGCCGTGACGAACTGCTGGAGCAGCGCCGGATCGCCGATGGTCATGACGGCGTAGAGCCACAGGGAGCCGGGCCACTTGCAGGTCTGCGGCAGGCCGGGCCGGTAGGCCCGCACGATCCCCTCGGCCCGGCGCCGCACCTCGGGGCTCTGCCAGGTCGTGGTGCGCTGGTCGCGGGCGGCCAGCCGCATCAGGCCGACGCCGCGCCAGGCCTCGGCGAGCAGGTCGCCGGTGTACGGCGGCGGCGAGTCGAGGACGCGGGCGTGCAGCGGGGGCGCGGGGGTGACGGGGGCGGTGAAGGGGTCGGGGCCGAAGGCGGCGACGACGTCGGTCCAGTGCATGAACTCCGCGCGCAGGTCGTGCATCGACCAGTACCAGGACAGGGCGTGGACGAGGCAGAGCATCTCGTCGGCGTCGCCGGCGGCCTGGGCCCGGCGCAGGGCCGTGCGCAGGTTCTCGTACTCGGCGGACAGCCGCCGGTCGGCGGCCCGCTGGTGGCGGCCGCGCAGCTGGGGCTCGCTGGTGCGGGCCAGTTCGCGGTAGTACGTCAGATGGCGGCGCTCGGTGGCCTCCTTGTCGTCCCCGGCCTCGGTGAGGCGGGCGGCGGCGTACTCGGCGACGGTCTCCAGCAGGCGGAAGCGCATGCCGTCCTCGCCGCCCGCGCCGTCGCGGCAAGGGCCGTCGTGGCAAGGGCCGCCGTCGCCCGGGCCGCCGTCGCCCGGGCCGTCGCCGTCCGGGCCGTCGCCGGGGGTGGCGACCACCAGGGACTTGTCCACCAGGGAGCCGAGCAGGGCGTCGACGTCGAGGGCGTCGAGCCGGGCGTCGGCGCACACGGCCTCGGCGGCCGCCAGGGAGCACCCGCCGGCGAAGACCGAGAGCCGCCGCAGCACGGTCCGCTCACCCTCGTCCAGCAGGTCCCAGGACCAGTCGACCACCGCGCGCAGGGTCTGCTGGCGCGGCAGGACGGTCCGGCTGCCGCTGGTCAGCAGCCGGAACCGGTCGTCGAGCCGGTCCGCGATCTGCCGCGGGCTGAGCAGCCGCAGCCGTGCCGCGGCCAGCTCGATCGCGAGCGGCAGACCGTCCAGCCGCCGGCAGATCTCGCGGACGGCGGTCAGGTCCTCGTCGACCCGGAAACCGGGGCGGGCGGCGGCCCCGCGGTCGGCGAACAGCCGTACGGCGGGCTCGGGCGGCAGCGGCTCCACGGGACGCAGGAACTCGCCGGGCACCCCGAGCGGCTCGCGGCTCGTGGCCAGCACCTGGACGCCGGGACAGCGGGCCAGCAGTTCCTCGGCGAGACGGGCGGCAGCCGCGACCAGGTGTTCGCAGTTGTCGAGGACGACGAGCATCCGGCGGCGGCCGCAGTGCTCGACCAGCCGGTGCAGCGGGTCGGTGTCGGCCGCGAGGTCGGCCAGCACCCGCAGTTCCTCGGAGGCGGCGCCGCGCAGCTTGGTGTCGCGCGCGCCGACCGCGGCGAGCGCGGCCTGGGGCACGTCCTCGGGGTCCTCGACGGGGGCCAGTTCCACGAACCAGACCCCGTCGGGCCAGCCCGCCCCGGCCCGGGCGTGCGCCTCGGCCGCCTCCTGCGACAGCCGGGTCTTCCCCGCCCCGCCGGGGCCGAGCAGGGTGACCAGCCGGGCCCGGGCCAGATCGCCGCCGATGACGCGGATGTCGTCCTCGCGGCCGACGAAGCTGGTGAGCCGGGCCCGCAGGTTCCCGGCCGGGGCGGCGGGGGGCTCCGGGGCGGCAGCGGCGGCCGGCTCCGGGGCGGCGGCCTGCACCTGGGCCGGAGCGGTGGCCGGCTCCGGGACAGCGGCAGCGGCAGCGGCGGGGTGCCGCGGTCCGGCCTGCGCCCCGGCCCGCAGCAGCTCGGCGTGCAGCTCGCGGAGCTCGGGCCCCGGGTCGGTGCCGAGCCGGTCCCCGAGGCGGCGGCGCACGGCGTCGTACGCGGCGAGGGCCTCGGCCGGGCGGCCGGTGTCGCGCAGGGCCCGGATCCGCAGGGCCTGCAGCGGTTCGTCCAGGGGGCGTTCGGCGCACAGCGCGGTGAGCTCCGGCAGCACCCGCCCGGCCCGGCCCAGCGCCACCGCGGCGGTCAGCCGGCCCCGGCGCGCGTCGAGCCGTACGGCCTCCCAGCGGGCGGCCTCGGCCCCGGGTTCGGGCAGATCCGCCAGGGCGGGACCGCGCCACAGGCCGAGCGCCTCGTCGTAGAGCGCGGCGGCCCGGCCGGGATCGCCCGCGGCGAGGGCCGCGGCGGCGGTGCGGGCGAGGGCCTCGAAGCGGAACAGGTCGATGTCGTCCCGGTCGGCGACGAGCCGGTAGCCGCCGTCCTCGGAGGCGACGGCCGCCCGCCCGAGGGCCCGGCGCAACCGGGCGACGAGCGCCTGGAGCGCGGCGACCGCGTCGGCGGGCGGGTCCGCGGCCCACACCTCGTCCACGAGGACGCCGTTCGGCACGGGACGCCCGCCCCGCAGCGCGAGCGCGGTGAGCAGCGCCCGCAACCGCGCCCCGCCGACCGGCACGGCGGTCCCGTCGGCCCGGACCGCCTGCCCACTCCCAAGAATCCCGTAACGCACCGCCCCATTCTCCCCGCCACCACCGACGGCCCCGCCCGGATTTTCCCGGCCGCCGGCCCCGGCCCGGCGAGGGCCCGGGTCACGGCCCGCCCGGCGGGCCGGGGCCGGGGGCGGGTAGGTTTCGGCGCATGGGTCAGCAGGCGCGCCGCTTCGGGCGGCAGATCAGTCCGGTGTTCCTCGGGATCGTCGCCGTCATGGCGGTGACCGGCTGGGCGGTGTGGACGGGGTACTCGACGAGCACCGGGCTCGCCGTGTTCCTCTTCGTCACCTCCGCCTGGATCGTCTCGCTCTGCCTGCACGAGTACGCCCACGCCCGGACCGCGCTGCACAGCGGGGACCTCAGCGTGGAGGACCGCGGCTACCT
The DNA here is from genome assembly GCF_020532625.1 of Streptomyces antimicrobicus. GTDB lineage: Bacteria > Actinomycetota > Actinomycetes > Streptomycetales > Streptomycetaceae > Streptomyces > Streptomyces antimicrobicus. The sequence continues at coordinate 27,037 of NZ_JAJAUY010000062.1, forward strand.
GACGCTCGATCCGCTCAAGTACACCCACGCGCTGCTCAGCATCGTGCTGCCGGTGGTCTTCCTGATCCTGGGCGGGCTGGGCCTGCCCGGCGGGGCCGTGTACATCGAGCGCGGCCGGATCCGGCACCGCTGGCAGCACAGCCTGATCTCGGCCGCCGGTCCGCTGGCCAACGTCGCGTTCGCGCTCGTGTGCACCGCGCCCTTCTGGCTGGGCGGGATCGAGGACGTACCGCTGCCGTTCCGCTTCGCGCTCGGCTTCCTCGCGCTGCTCCAGGTCTCCGCCGCGATCCTGAACTTCCTGCCCGTCCCGGGCCTCGACGGCTACGGCGTGATCGAGCCCTGGCTGCCGGACCGCACCCGCCGGGAGCTGGCGCCGCTCGCGCCGGTCGGGCTGCTGCTGGTGTTCGGCCTGCTGTGGATCCCGGCCGTGAACCAGCTGTTCTTCGGATTCGTCCGCGACATCCTGGCCGCGCTCGGCGTCTCCGACCTGGAGTCGTACTGCGGCCGCGCGCTGTACACGTTCTGGCGGGAGTCGGACGGGGTGTGCGAGGTGGTGGTCCCCGGCTGAGCCGGGACCGGCGGCCGGCGCGCTCAGCCGGCCGGGCGGGCGGCCCGCGCCGCCTTCTCCGCCTTGGCCTTGCGCACGTAGAACCAGGCCATGTTGGAGGTCAGACCCGCCAGCAGCACCCAGACGATGCCGAGGAGGCTGCCCTCCACGAAGGCGACGACGGCCGCGGCCACGGCGAGGGCGCAGACGACAAGGGCGAACACGGCAAGGCGGGGCATGGGGCCACGGCTCCTCGGGGGCACTGGACGGGTCGAGCCCCTCCAGTGTCCCCCATGCGGGACCGGGCTCCGGTCCGGGCCCGCCGAGGCCGCGCGGCCGTGCCCGGCAGGGGTCTGCCGGGGCACGCGCGGCCGGTCCCGGCCGGCCGCCGTACCGACCCGTCTCAGACGTCCGTGACCCGCAGGCCCGCGTGCGCCTTGTAGCGGCGGTTGACCGAGATCAGGTTGGCTACCAGCGACTCGACCTGGTGGGCGTTGCGCAGCCGGCCCGAGAACACGCCGCGCATGCCGGGGATCCGGGCGGCCAGGGCCTGCACCAGGTCGGTGTCGGCGCGGGAGTCGCCGAGGACCATCACGTCCGTGTCGATCTCGTCGATCGACTCGTCCTGGAGCAGGACCGCCGACAGGTGGTGGAAGGCGGCCGTGACCCGGGAGTCCGGCAGCAGGGCGGCCGCCTGCTCGGCGGCCGAGCCCTCCTCCGGCTTGAGGGCGTAGGCGCCCTGCTTGTCGAAGCCCAGCGGGTTCACGCAGTCCACGACGAGCTTGCCGGCCAGCTCCTCGCGCAGCGACTCCAGCGTCCTGGCGTGGCCGTCCCACGGCACGGCGATGATCACGATGTCGCTGCGCCGCGCGCACTCGGCGTTGTCCGCGCCCTCGACGCCGAGGCCGAGTTCGTCGGCGGCGGCCCGGGCCCGCTCGGCGGCGCGCGAGCCGATGATCACCTTCTGGCCGGCCTTGGCCAGCCGGTAGGCCAGGCCGCGGCCCTGGTCACCGGTGCCGCCGAGGACACCGACGACGAGTCCCGAGACGTCCGGAAGGTCCCACGGGTCGCGGGCCGCGGGCTTGCTGTTCTCAGTGGAGGTCATGCAGGCGAGCGTACTGCCGGGTAGCGCGAGGCCGAACGGGTGAGGCGGGTGGGGACGCCTCCCGTGCCCGGACAGCGGTCGGGCAGGATGCCGCCATGGACGCCGTGAGAGTGGCGCTGCTGCGCGAGGTCCTGGCCGGTACCGAGTGGCCCGGCGCGGCGCGCCGCTTCGCCGGCTCGCTGCGCCGGTCCGTGGCACCGGCCGGCCCGGCGGCCGGGGGCGGGCTGCTGCTGGTGGGCACCGAGAGCTACGAGCCCTGGCACCTGGCGGCGCACCTGGTGGACGAGGCGGCCTGGTCCGGGCAGCCGCAGCTGGCGCCCACCCTGGTGCGGCACCGGGTCCTGCCGGGCGAGCCGCCGCACCTGTCGGTGGGGCTGGGCCGGCTGGCCACGGCCCGGCGCGGCCACACGGTGCTGGTGGTGGCTCCGGAGCGGCCCGGGGGCGGGCTGCTGGAGCGGGTGCACGACGCCCGCCGGGCGGGGGCGACCGTGCTGTCCCTGGACGGCGGGGACGAGGAACTGGGCGGTCTGGCGCACGACGCGCTGTCGGTGCCGGAGGGCGCGGGGCTCGACCTGGACACCGTGCAGCACCTGGTCAGCGCGGCGGCCGGGGAGAACAGCCTCCCTGCGCAGCGCGGGCCACGCCGGTTCCGCGACCGCCTCTCGCGGCTGGCCGACCAGCTGACGGCCCCGCCGCCGAGCCGCTGGTGAGGCGACGGTCCGGGCGTCGCACCGGGTCGCGGCCCCTCACATAGCGGTGCCTCCGGTCGCGGTGCCTCCGGTCGCGGCCCCTCAGGTCGCGGTGCCGGTGCCTGCCCCGCCCTCGCCCGCCCGGTCGGTCCCGTCGTTCCCGTCGGTCCCGTCGTTCCGGTCGTTCCAGTTCGGGTCGTTCTGCCACTGCAGGTTCCGCTCCCGGGCGGTCTCCATGGCGTGGGCCGCCTCATCGCGGGTCGTGTAGGGCCCGAAGCGGTCCTTGGCCGGGCATTCCGGCCCCTCCTCGACCTTCTGGTGGACGAGGCAGTAGTACCACTCGCCCGGCTTGCCCACCTGGCGCTTCTTGAACAGAGCCATCCGATGCTCCTTCCTCTGCCGCCATGCTGCCCGATCGGCGCTGGATACACTCGCATGCATGTCTGGCCAGTCGCTGCTCGTACCCGGCGAGCTCTCGCCCACCCGTTCCGTCCCCGGCAACATCCGCCGGCCCGAGTACGTGGGCAAGCCCGCCCCCACGCCGTACACCGGTCCGGAGGTGCAGAACGCCGAGACCGTCGAGGCCATGCGCGTCGCCGGGCGGATCGCCGCCCGGGCGATGGAGGAGGCCGCGAAGCTGATCGCGCCCGGCGTCACCACCGACGAGCTGGACCGGGTCGCGCACGAGTACATGTGCGACCACGGCGCCTACCCCTCCACGCTGGGCTACCGCGGCTTCCCGAAGTCGCTGTGCGCCTCGGTCAACGAGGTCATCTGCCACGGCATCCCCGACTCCACGGTGCTGCGCGACGGCGACATCGTGAACCTCGACGTGACGGCGTACATCGGCGGTGTGCACGGCGACAACAACGCCACCTACCTGTGCGGTGACGTGGACGAGGAGTCCCGGCTGCTGGTGGAGCGCACCCGCGAGGCCCTGAACCGGGCGATCAAGGCCGTCCGGCCGGGCCGCCAGATCAACATCATCGGCCGGGTGATCGAGTCGTACGCCAAGCGGTTCGGCTACGGCGTGGTCCGGGACTTCACCGGGCACGGCATCAACACGGCGTTCCACTCCGGCCTGATCATCCCGCACTACGACAGCCCGCACGCCACCACCGTGATGCAGCCGGGGATGACCTTCACGATCGAGCCGATGCTGACGCTGGGCACCCACGAGTACGACATGTGGGAGGACGGCTGGACGGTCGTCACCAAGGACCGCAAGCGCACCGCGCAGTTCGAGCACACGCTGGTCGTGACGGAGACCGGGGCGGACATCCTCACCCTTCCGTAGGCGCGCAGGGCCCCGGGCCGGCAGGCCCGCAGGCCCCAGCGCCCGGGCGTACCGCGGCCGTCCCTTCGGGGGCGGCCGTTTCGCATGCCCGGCCCCGGGGAAAGATACCGACACAGCGTCGGGAAGATGTTGACTTAGGTAAGCCTAAGGAGGAGGATCGGGCCGGGCCCGCCCCTCTCCCACCCCGGATCTACGGAGGTCCGCCTTGGACGCCTTCTCCACCGCCATCCGTGTCGCCTCGCACGAGCAGCACACCGAGGCCGAGACCTCCACGTTCATGAGCGACCTGCTCGGCGGCCGGCTGGGGGTGGACGCCTACGCGCGCTACACGGAGCAGCTGTGGTTCGTGTACCGGGCCCTGGAGGACGCGGCCGACTCCCTGCGCGACGACCCGGTGGCCGGCCCGTTCATACGCCCGGAGCTGATGCGCCTGGCCGCCATCGAGCGGGACCTGTCCCATCTGCGCGGCCCCGGCTGGCGGGCCACGCTCACCGCCCTGCCGGCCACCCGCGCGTACGCCGCCCGGATCGCGCAGTGCGCCGCCGAGTGGCCCGGCGGCTACGTCGCCCACCACTACACGCGCTACCTGGGCGACCTCTCCGGCGGCCAGATCATCCGCGACAAGGCCGAGCGCACCTGGGGCTTCGCACGCAAGGGCGACGGGGTGCGGTTCTACGTCTTCGAGCAGATCGCCAACCCGGCCGCCTTCAAGCGGACCTACCGCGAGCTGCTGGACGCGATCGCCGCGGACGACCTGGAGAAGCAGCGCATCATCGACGAGTGCAAGCGCGCCTTCGACTTCAACGGCGCGGTCTTCCGCGAACTGGGCGAGCAGTTCCCGCTCAGCGCCTGAGCGGGAGGCTCCCGCTCAGCGCCTGAACGGGAAGCTCCCGCTCAGCGCCTGAACGGGAAGCTCCCCCGGCGCCCCCGCCCTACGGGACGGCGGGGGCGAAGCGGACCCGGCCGCCGATCTCGACGGTGCCGTCGGGGCCGGGAGCGGTGAGGATCTGGGAGCCGGCGCCCTGGGTGATGTTCAGGGCCCGCCCCAGCTCGGCCGTCAGCAGCAGCGCCGCCGAGCCGGTGGCCTCGTCCTCGGCGATCACCCCGTCGGGGCGGCGCGGGAAACCGCGGGCGCGGACGCGACCGGCGGGCTCGTCCTCCCAGGCCCACGCGTACAGCCAGCCCTCGCCCGGCGGCGGCGCGGGCAGCGCGTCGACCTCGGCCGGGCTGGCGTACTGCTGGGTGCGCTTGCCCTCGACCCACTCGGGGCGGGCGGTGATCCAGGTGAACTCGCCGTCGTCACGCGCCCAGACCGAGCCGGCGGGCGGCTGGAGCTCCTCGATGTCCAGCAGCCAGGCCACCCCGACGAGCGGGTGGCCGGCAAAAGCCATCCGGGTCCCCGGGGTGCGGATGTCGACGATCCCGCGCTCGGGATCGTCGACGAACACCGTCTCGCTGTAGCCGAGTTCGGCCGCGAGCGCCTGGCGGGAGGCGTCGTCGGGGCAGGTGCGGCCGTCGCGCACGACGCCCAGCAGATTGCCGTGGCTGCCGTCCCCCGCGCAGAAGACCTTGAGCACGTCGAGATCGTTCATCCGGGCATTCAAACACGCTCGGTCGACGGCCGGTCACCAGAACACCTGCCCCACGGGCCGCACCGGGCCGGTCCGCCTCCATCCGATCCGGCTCCCTCCGGTCCGCCTCCCTCCGGTCCGGCTCCTTCCGGTTCCGCCTCGGTCCGGTCCGCCTCGTCCGGTTCCCTCGCTCCCGTCCGCCTCCGTCCGCCTCCGTCCGGCCCGGCCCCGACCGGTCCGGACTGTGGGACGCAGACCCTCCCTTTGCCTCCGTTTGACTGCACCGTGGCCCGCCCGTGAGGCCGCCGTGACGGCCCCGTAGCCGGGCGCCGCGGTGTGAACCGAATCACTGGACGACCGGCTCGTGGTGAGGTAAGCCTCGGTTAAGTTAGGTCCGCCTTTCTGGCCCGTCACCCCGTCGGGGGCGGGCCTCGCCGACGTCCAGGAGTCCGCATGCGCCCCGCCCGTTCCACCGTCGTCACCGCAGCCGCCGTCGTGGCCGCGCTCACCGCGGTCAGCGGCTGCGCCGACAAGAGCGCGAAGGCCGCGGACGCCCTGCACGTGACCTCCACCGACTCCGAGTGCCGGCTGTCGGCCGCCGAGGTTCCCGCGGGCAAGGTCACCCTGGAGGTCGAGAACAAGGGCTCCAAGGTCACCGAGGTCTACGTGCTCTTCCCGGACGACCGGATCGTCACCGAGCGCGAGAACATCGGCCCCGGCACCAAGGCCACCATCACCGCCGAGATCAAGCCCGGCGAGTACGAGATCGCCTGCAAGCCCGGCATGAAGGGCGACGGCATCCGCTCCAAGCTCAAGGCCACCGGCACCGGTACCACCGAGAAGCGCAGCCCGGAGGCGGACGCGGCGGTCGCCGAGTACCGCAAGTACGTCCAGCAGCAGGCCGACGAGACCCTGCCCAAGGCGCAGGCCTTCGCGGACGCCGTCAAGGCCGGCGACGTCGAGGCGGCCAAGAAGGCGTACGCGGTCTCCCGCATCGGCTGGGAGCGCACGGAGCCGGTCGCGGAGTCCTTCGGCGACATCGACCCGAAGGTCGACGTCCGCGAGGACGGCCTGGAGGCCGGCCATGGCCCGGCCAAGGACTGGACCGGCTGGCACCGCCTGGAGAAGGCGCTGTGGCAGGACGGCAAGATCGGCGACGCCGAGAAGAAGCTCGCCGACCAGCTGATGGCCGACCTCACCGACTGGCAGAAGAAGGTCGGCCAGGCCGAGATCACCCCGACCTCCATGGCCAACGGCGCCAAGGAGCTCCTCGACGAGGTCGCCAGCGGCAAGGTGACCGGCGAGGAGGAGCGCTACAGCCACACCGACCTGGTCGACTTCAAGGCCAACGTCGAGGGCGCGCAGAAGGCCTACGAGCTGCTCAAGCCGGTCGCCGCCAAGAACGACCCGGCGCTCGCCACCGAGCTGGACAAGCAGTTCGCCGCGATGGGCGCCCTGCTCGACAAGTACCGGGCCGACAAGAACTCCTACGAGTTCGAGTCCTACGACAAGGTCGCCGAGCCCCAGCGCAAGGAGCTCTCGGACGCCGTCTCCGCCCTCGGTGAGCCGCTGTCCAAGCTCGCCGCGGCCGTCGTGAAGTAGTCGGGGGCCCGTGATGCCGGAGCAGAACGAGAAGAACACCGCGGCCGCGGACACCACGGCCGCCGCGGACGCCGGGGCGCAGGCCCCGGCGCAGGCC
>NZ_JAJAUY010000063.1 GCF_020532625.1 Streptomyces antimicrobicus
CGGGCGCGGGCGGCCACCACGGACAGGTCGCCATTGCGCTCGTCGTCCTGGCCGACGACGTAGAGGCCGTCGTTGCCGGTGCCGGGGCCCGCCGGACGCTTGGAGTCGTCCTGCTCCTGCTGCCCGGCCTGCGGACCGGCCTTGGCCGCGGGCTGGGTGATCTTGCCGCCCGGGCGCCAGCCCGCGTCCGCGAGCAGGGCCCGGGCCGCCCCGGTGTCCTGGGTGCCGAGCGCCCCGCTGCTGTCCGCGTACGCGCGCTGGCCCGCCAGGGCCAGGTGGCTGCCGACCGGCTTGGCCGGCAGGCCCAGCGGCTTGAGGACGATCTCGGCCAGTTCCTGGCGGTCCAGCGCGCGGGCGACCGCCCGGCGGACCCGCTCGTCGACCAGCGGCCCGGAGGACCCGTTCAGCGCCAGCTGGGTGTACGCCGGCTCCAGGGACTTGCGCACGGTGAACCGGGCCAGCGCCTGCTGCTCGGCGGCGTAGTTGCGGACCGCCTCGGCGCTCTTGCGGCGCGCCTCCTGCTCCTCGACGGCCTTGTCCTCGTCGGAGCCGTGCGCGTCCGCCCAGGACAGCATCGCCTGGGCGGGGGTGAGCGCCGCCCCCGGTCCGTTCGCGGCGCCGCGGTCGCCGCCGCGCCGGGCGGCGGCGATCCGGTCCGCCCCGGCCCGGTCGAGCTCGGCCAGGTCCAGCTTCCCGGCGGCGAGCGCCGCGGGCCGGTCGGCCCGGGGCACGGCGGTGAGCACGAGGGTGTCGAGCTTGGCCGGCCGGCCCCACCAGCGCGGGTTGCGCGAGAGCGCGGCCGTGCCGGTCTTCTTGTCGATCGCGCCCAGGTCGAACGGGCCCGCGGTGACCTTGAGCGCGCCGCGCGCACCCTCGTTGAACGCCTCCGGGGTGCCGGTGACCTGCTTGGGGTACAGCGGGCTGAACAGCGACTTCCAGTCGGCGTAGGGCTTTGCGAAGGTGACCCTGACCTCCAGGTCGTTGGCCCCGCGCTCGATCTTCTCGATCCGGTCGTAGCCGGCGTTGCGCGCCGTCCAGTAGGCGGAGTCCTTCCCGTTCAGGGCCCGCCACTGGGCCACGAAGTCCGGTGCCCCGACCTCCCGCCCGTCGCTCCACACGGCCTGCTGGTGGAGCTTGTACAGCACCACCTGCTTGGGCTCGCGCGCGATCACCTCGGCCTTCTCCAGGTAGTCCGGATTGGCCACCGGCTGCCCCTTGGCGTCCAGCACGAACAGCTGCGGCAGCACGGCGCCGGCGATCCGCGTCGTGGTGGCGTCGGCGTCGGCCTGGAAGGTGTTCAAGGTCTGCGGCAGGGAGTCCACCGCCCAGCGCAGCACCCCGCCGTCGGCCACCTTCTCGCGCGCGGTCGCCGCGATGTCCGGGCCGGCGGCGACCGGACCGCCGTCGTCTTCGGTCCCGCAACCCGCCAGCAGCGGCAGCGCGAGGACGCCCGAGGTCAGCAGCGCCAAGGAGCTGCGCCTTCTGTGGGACATGGGTGGTACCTCCGGGGCGGGGACGCGGCTATTAAGGAGCTGATCACACCGGTGTCGAAATCAACTGAAATCGACCACCTGCCGCACCCCCCGCAGCACCCCCGCGCCACGCCGCGAACCCCACCCGTGCGGACCAATACCGGCCCGGCCACGGACGCGCGGTCCCCCGTAAGAGGGATCAGAATGGATGCAGGGAGGGGGCGCACAGATCGCGCCTGCGCGCCCGGAATCGCTGCACGTCCCTTCACAACCGGGGACACCAGGGGCGACACTCGCAGGCGCACATGAGCGTTGCCACCGCAACCTGCGGAAGTGAGGGCAAGTCATGTCCCTGCAGGACGATTTGAACGCCGTACGACGCAACCTCGACGAGCTGACCCGCAAGGTCGAGCAGCTGGAGCAGAAGGCCGCGCGGCAGAAGAGCGCGGGTCCGGCCGCGCCGCCGGACCGGTCCGGGATGGTCACCATCCCCGACACCCCGTACGACAGCGCGCTGTGGACGGACACCGACGACGAGGGCCTGGGCGCCCGCGACCGGCGAGCACCCTGACCCCGCAGCCGTAACCTTCCGCCACACCCCATCAGGCCCAGCCGGCGCCCCGCGCACGGCTGGGTCTCCTGGGCCACCCCTGACCACTCCTCCCGGAGTTCCCCTTGGCCACAGGCACCCGACCACCGCGACCCCGGCAGCTGACCGGCGTCCACGACACCTCACGGGCCGCGATCGCGGCCCGTCATCTGCGCACCGACCGCTGGTGGCTCGCCCCCGCGACCACTGCGGCGGGGCTGCTCGCCTTCATCGTCTACTCGACGTGGCGGGCGTTCGCGAACGCCGACTACTACGCGGCGCCGTACGTCTCGCCCTTCTACTCCCCCTGTCTGGCGGAGAACTGCGTCCCGATGAAGGGCGGCCCCAACTGGGAGATCTTCGGCAGCTGGTGGGGGCTGTCCCCCGCCCTGCTGATCCTGATCTTCCCGCTCGGCTTCCGCCTGACCTGCTACTACTACCGCAAGGCCTACTACCGGGGCTTCTGGGCCTCGCCCCCGGCCTGCGCGGTCGCCGAGCCGCACGGCTCGTACACCGGCGAGACCCGCTTCCCGCTGATCCTCCAGAACGCCCACCGCTACTTCTTCTACCTGGCGCTGCCGGTGGCGGGCATCCTCACGTACGACACCGTCCTGACCTTCCGGGACAGCACGTACGCCTGGGGGCACATGGGCCTGGGCACGCTGATCTTCCTGGTCAACATCGTGCTCATCTGGGCCTACACCCTTTCGTGCCATTCCTGCCGGCACGTCATCGGCGGCCGGCTGCGGCACTTCTCCAAGCACCCCGTGCGCTACCGGCTGTGGGGCTGGGTGGGCCGGCTCAACGCCCGGCACATGCAGCTGGCCTGGGCCTCGCTGATCAGCGTGGCGCTGTGCGACTTCTACGTGTACCTGCTGGCGAGCGGCGCCATCACCGACCCGAGGATCTTCTGACATGGCTCAAGTCGACCGGCAGCATTGGGACGTGGTCGTGGTCGGCGCCGGCGGCGCGGGGCTGCGCGCCGCGATCGAGGCCCGCGAGCGCGGCGCGCGGACAGCGGTGATCTGCAAGTCCCTGTTCGGCAAGGCCCACACGGTGATGGCCGAGGGCGGCATCGCCGCCTCCATGGGCAACGTCAACGAGGGCGACAACTGGCAGGTGCACTTCCGCGACACCATGCGCGGCGGGAAGTTCCTCAACCAGTGGCGGATGGCCGAGCTGCACGCGAAGGAGGCACCGGACCGGGTCTGGGAACTGGAGACCTGGGGCGCGCTGTTCGACCGCACGCCCGACGGGCGGATCTCGCAGCGCAACTTCGGCGGCCACGAGTACCCGCGGCTCGCGCACGTCGGTGACCGCACCGGCCTGGAGCTGATCCGTACGCTCCAGCAGAAGATCGTGCAGCTCCAGCAGCAGGACTTCAAGGAGTTCGGCGACTACGAGGCCCGTCTGAAGGTCTTCCAGGAGTGCACGGTCACCCGGGTGCTCAAGGACGGCGAGAAGGTGTCCGGGACCTTCTGCTACGAGCGCGAGTCCGGCCGCTTCTTCGTCCTGGAGGCGCCCGCGGTGGTGCTGGCCACCGGCGGCATCGGCAAGTCGTTCAAGACGACCTCCAACTCGTGGGAGTACACCGGCGACGGGCACGCGCTGGCGCTGCTCGCGGGGGCGCCGCTGCTGAACATGGAGTTCGTCCAGTTCCACCCCACGGGCATGGTCTGGCCGCCGTCGGTGAAGGGCATCCTCGTCACGGAGTCCGTGCGCGGCGACGGCGGGGTGCTGCGCAACAGCGACGGCAAGCGGTTCATGTTCGACTACGTCCCGGACGTCTTCAAGGAGAAGTACGCCGAGACGGAGGCCGAGGCCGACCGCTGGTACGACGACCCCGACCACAACCGGCGCCCGCCCGAGCTGCTCCCCCGCGACGAGGTGGCCCGCGCCATCAACGCCGAGGTCAAGGCCGGCCGGGGCTCCCCGCACGGCGGCGTGTTCCTGGACGTGTCCACCCGGATGCCGGCGGAGAAGATCAAGCGGCGGCTGCCGTCGATGTACCACCAGTTCAAGGAACTGGCGGACGTGGACATCACCGCCGAGCCCATGGAGGTCGGCCCGACCTGCCACTACGTGATGGGCGGGGTCGCCGTCGACTCCGACACGGCCGCCACCGTGGGCGTGCCCGGCCTGTACGCGGCCGGGGAGGTCGCGGGCGGCATGCACGGCTCGAACCGGCTCGGCGGCAACTCCCTGTCCGACCTGCTGGTCTTCGGCCGACGGGCCGGCCTGCACGCGGCCGAGCACGCGGCCCGGGCGACGGTCCGGCCCGCGGTGGACGACGGCCAGATCGACGCGGCCGCCGCCGAGGCGCTGGCGCCGTTCCACGCCGAGGACGGCGCGGAGAACCCGTACACCCTGCACCAGGAACTCCAGCAGACGATGAACGACCTGGTCGGCATCATCCGCCGGGAGGGCGAGATGCAGCAGGCCCTCGGCAAGCTGCGGGCCCTGCGGGTGCGCGCCGCCCGGGCCGGGGTCGAGGGGCACCGCCAGTTCAACCCGGGCTGGCACCTCGCGCTGGACCTGCGGAACATGCTGCTGGTCAGCGAGTGCGTGGCGAAGGCGGCCCTGGAGCGCACCGAGAGCCGCGGCGGGCACACCCGCGAGGACTGCCCCGCGATGGAGCGGGACTGGCGCCCGGTGAACCTGGTCTGCCACCCGGTGGATCCGGCCCCCGCGGACCCGGCAGCCGACCGGATCCGCCTGGTCCGCCAGCGGACCGAACCCATCCGCCCCGACCTGCTCGCCCTCTTCGAGAAGGAGGAGCTGGTCAAGTACCTCGCCGAAGAGGAGCTCTACGAGTGACGACCTACGACGCACGCTTCCGGATCTGGCGGGGCGACGCGGACGGCGGCGAGTTGCGGGACTTCACCGTCGAGGTGCACGACGGCGAGGTGGTGCTGGACATCGTCCACCGGCTCCAGGCCACCCAGGCGGCGGACCTCGCGGTCCGCTGGAACTGCAAGGCCGGCAAGTGCGGCTCGTGCAGCGCCGAGATCAACGGCCGGCCGCGGCTGATGTGCATGACGCGGATGTCGACGTTCAGCCGGGAGGAAACGATCACGGTCACCCCGCTGCGGGCCTTCCCCGTGGTGCGGGACCTGGTGACGGACGTGTCCTTCAACTACGCCAAGGCCCGCGAGGTCCCCGCGTTCGTCCCGCCCCAGGGGCTGGCTCCGGGCGAGTACCGGATGCAGCAGGTGGACGTGGACCGCTCGCAGGAGTTCCGCAAGTGCATCGAGTGCTTCCTGTGCCAGGACACCTGCCACGTGGTGCGTGACCACGAGGAGAACAAGGCGGCCTTCGCGGGCCCGCGCTTCCTGATGCGGGTGGCCGAGCTCGACATGCACCCGCTGGACGCGGCCGAGGCGGAGGGCCTGGACCGCAAGCGGACGGCCCAGGAGGACCACGGGCTGGGCTACTGCAACATCACCAAGTGCTGCACCGAGGTCTGCCCGGAGGGCATCAAGATCACGGACAACGCGCTGATCCCGCTCAAGGAGCGGGCGGTGGACCGCAAGTACGACCCGCTGGTCTGGCTGGGCTCGAAGATCTCGCGCCGCCGGGACTGACGGCCGACCGGCCGGTCCGCACCCCGGGCGCCCGGCGGGGTGCGGGCCGCCGGGCGCGGGCCGCCGGGCGCGGACCGGATCAGCCGTACATGCTCAGCAGCTGCTCCGCCGAGAGTTCCGTCGCGGGTTCGCACGCCGCCCCCGGCAGCGGCAGTTCGAACCAGACCGTCTTGCCGCGCGGGGTGCGCCGGGTGCCCCAGCCGGAGGAGAGCATGCCGACCAGCTGGAGGCCGCGGCCGCCTTCGTCGGTGTCGCGGGCGCGGCGCCGGCGGGGCTGGACGAGGTTCGCGTCCCACACCTCGCACACCAGGGTCCTGTCCAGCAGCAGCCGGACCCGGATCTCGCCCTCGCCGTAGCGCAGGGCGTTCGTGACCAGCTCGCTGACCAGCAGCTCCGTCGTGTCGAGCAGGCCCTCCAGGCCCCAGGCGGGCAGCTGGGCCCGGGCCAGTTCGCGGGCCCGGCCCACCGAGCGGGCCTCCCGCGGCAGCTTCCAGTCCGCCACCGCGTCCCGCGGCAGGCCCTGCACCCGGGCCATCAGCAGCGCGATGTCGTCCTCGCCGTGCCGGGTCTCCAGCGTCGCGAGGACGTGGTCGCAGACGTCCTCCAGCGGGCGGACCGGATCGGCCAGGGCCTCGCGCAGGCCGCGCAGGCCCTCCTCCAGCGGGTGGTCGCGGGACTCGACCAGGCCGTCGGTGTACAGGGCCAGCAGCGCGCCCTCGGGGAGTTCGACCTCGACCTCCTCGAACGGCTCCCCGCCCACGCCCAGCGGCATGCCGGGCGGCACGTCCAGCAGCAGCGCGCCGTCCCCGGCGCAGAGCATCGGCGGCATGTGGCCCGCGTTGGCGATCGTGCAGCGCCGGGTCACCGGGTCGTAGACGGCGTAGACGCAGGTGGCCAGGTAGACCTCGGAACGGTCCGCCTCCCGGGCGCGGGTGTGCTGGGTGCCGCCGGGGGCGCCCAGGCCCCGGGCGATCTCGTCCAGGGCGGTCAGCACCTCGGCCGGTTCCAGGTCCAGCAGGGCGAGGGTCCGTACCGCCGTGCGCAGCTCTCCCATGGCCACGGCGGCGCGCAGGCCGCGGCCCATGACGTCGCCCACCACCAGCGCCGTGCGGTGGCCCGGCAGCTCGATGACGTCGAACCAGTCGCCGCCGACCTCGGTGGCGGCGTTGCCCGGCAGGTAGCGGCACGCGATGTCCAGGCCCGCGGCCTCCGGGTCGCCGGGGGGCAGCAGGCTGCGCTGGAGGATCAGGGCGCGCTCGTGCTCGCGCCGGTACAGGCGCGCGTTGTCGATGCAGACCGCCGCCCGGGCGGCGAGCTCCACGGCCACCGCGCGGTCCCGTTCGCCGAACGGCTCGCTGCCCTTGGTCCGGGAGAACTGGGCGAGGCCGACCACGGTGTCGTGCGCCACGAGCGGCACGACCAGGGTCGACTGCACCATGTCCTCCGGTCCGCCGCCCTCCACCAGCCGCGGGCGGGCGGCGCGCAGCGCGAGCGCGCCGGGCGAGGAGGCGGGGTAGCGGTGGATCTCCCCCACCCCGACCAGCGGGCCGGACCCCGACGCGTCGGAGACGGCGCTCGCGCAGGCGACCCGGCGCAGCGGTGCCGACGGCAGCCGTCCGGCGCCCTGGCCCGGCAGGGTGGGCACGCCCGGGCCCTGCGGGCGTGCGGGCCCGTCGCGGTCGTCGTCGCCGGCCAGCAGCGCCTGGTAGAGGTCGACGGAGGCCAGGTCGCAGAAGCCGGGGACGGTGACGTCCAGCAGTTCGCGGGCGGTGGTCTCCAGGTCCAGGGAGGTCCCGATGCGGGCGCCGGCCTCGTTGAGCAGGGCGAGGTTGCGCCGGACGCCGGCGGCCTCGCGGGCGGCCAGGTGGCGGCGGGTGACGTCGGTGCCCAGGCCCGCGACGCCGATGGGCCGGCCGCTGCCGCCGTGCACCCGGTAGAGGTTGATCGACCAGTGGCGGTGTTCGCGGCTGCCGGGGGCGGCGCCGGTGATCTGCAGGTCGGTGACGGCCTCGCCGGTCTCCAGGCACCGGCGCAGGGCCTCGGTCATCCGGTCGGCCTCGTGCGGGGGCAGGTAGTCGTGCACGGTGCGGCCGCGGTGCTCCTCGGTGGTGCCGCCGAAGACGGTGGCGAAGCGCCGGTTGGCCCGCTGCACGGTCAGGTCCGTACCGAAGAGGAGGAAGCCGAAGGGAGATTGGCCGAATATGGCTTGGGAGGCCGCGAGGTCGGACTCGATCCGCCGCAGGGCCCGTACGTCGACCACGATGCACAAGGCGGCCCGCTCGCCGTTCGCGTTGCGGGTGGGCATCACATAGATCTCGGCCACTCCGCGCGCTCCGGAGCCGCCGGGGATCCGGAAGGGGACCAGGCCCGTCCACTCCTCGCCGTCGAGGATCTCGGCGACCTTGCGGTGGCCGTCGGCGCGCAGTTCCGGCGGCATGAAGGCCTCGACCGGGTCGCGTCCGAGCACGTCGGCGGGGGTCAACCCGAACAGCTCGGCCGCGCGCAGGCTCCACTGGTCGACGAGCCCGTCGGGGCCGAGGGAGAAGGAAGCGACCTTGATGTAGTCGTATATCGAGCCAGGCGGACTGCTGTGCCACAAGGCGTCGTGCCACGACGAACCGGGCACGCGGGTCTCATGTGCCTGTGCAGGTATTTCGCTCACGCGACCGTCCCCTCCAGCTCACCGCAACCGGACCGGCCATGACCGAAGTATTCAGCACCACGGCCCCGGACGGCACGGCGTTCACGATCACAGCACGGTCTCAGTGATTTCGAGCCACGCCGGATGATCTGCCCCGGCTGTCACCGGGCAGGTGCTCCCCGTTCGGTCTTCCCCTGTCTTACTCACCAGGTAGGGCCAACTCGAACCACACGGTCTTACCCGATTTCCCGTGCCGGGTCCCCCACCGCTGGGCCGAGACCGCCACCAGGTGCAGGCCCCGGCCGCCCTCGTCGTCGGAGCCGGCCACACGTTCGCGGGGCGGATCCGGAAGCGGATCGGAGACTTCCACGAGCAGCGCGGGGGCCGGGGCGGAGAGGTCGGTGGCCTGATGTCGTCGTACGAGACGGACGCCGATGGGGCCGGAGGCGTAGCGCAGGGAGTTGGTCACCAGCTCGCTGACCAGCAGGACGGTGACGTCGCCGACGGACTCCAGACCCCAGTCCCGCAGGGTGCCGCGCACGGCGTGGCGGGCGGTGCGCACGGCGTCGGGCTCGGCGGGGAAGGCCCACTCGACGCATTCACCGTCTGTCTCGATCACGCCGATCACTTCCCGGGCCAACAGCGGACCCCGATCCGTTCGTCAGGGACGAGAGGGGGACGAGAAAGGGATTAATAGCGACATACCCGATATTTCAGGTGCCGTACCACCCGATCACCGCCCGCCAGCGCACTGTGGCACGTACGGCCCAGTGCACGACCCTCACGCGCCCCCGCGCAGCCGGCGGCCGGCTTCCGCCACCGCCGGACGGTCCTGGTCCAGCCAGTCCACCGAGTCCAGCTCGTCCGGGCCGAGCCAGCGCAGTTCGTCGTGGTCCTCCAGCGGCAGGGGCTCACCGGAGACCAGCCGGGCCGTCCACACGTGCAGGACCAGGCCGGGCCGCACGGGCCACTCCCCGGGGATGCGTTCCAACGGCTCGGTCTCCACACCGAGCTCCTCGCGCAGCTCGCGCACCAGCGCCTCGGGGACGGACTCCCCCGGCTCGGCCTTGCCGCCCGGCAGCTCCCAACGGCCGGCCACCTCGGGGGGCGCACTACGGCGGGCGGCCAGCAGGCGCCCTTCATGACAAAGGGCTCCGCCCACGACCACTCGTTGCGTCATGGGCGGAGCCTATGTCACGGCTGTCGCCGTCCTCAGTTCGCTGTGGCGGTCCGGCCGACCCGCTCGACCCAGTAGAGCTGCTTGTGCGCCCGGTCGTCCAGGCTGTCCGCGACCTTCTGGGCCTCGGACCGGGTGGCGTACCGGCCCACGCGGTAGCGGTTGCCGTTGTCGTCCTGCCGTATGACCAGCCACGGAAGCAGGGCACCGCCGTCGTTCATCGCGCTTCACCCTCCGCCGTCGTACCTGCCCAGGAAACCGCAGTGCGCATATGCCCGAGCTTACGCCCGACCTTTACACAGCGGATACGGTTTTTCACGAAGAGGTACCTGGCAGGCGTACGCATCCGGCCATGCGTACGACGAAGCCGCGCGCGCCGGTGCGAACCGGCGCACGCTGGGCTTTTGTGCGATCCGTACCGCCCCCGGAGGGGCCCGCGGGCAGCCTCCTCAGCGGACCGGCATGTGGTAGGCGAGGCGGTAGCGGTCGGCGGGGACGACCACGTCGGCGGTCTCCACCGCGCGGCCGGAGGCGTAGTACGTACGGCCGACGACCAGCACGACATGGCCGGGGACGCCGCCGAGCAGCAGGATCTCCTCCGCCAGACCCGGCCGTGCGCCGACCTCTTCCATGACGTTGTCCACGACGACGTCGATGGCGGCCATGCGGTCGACCACGCCGCAGCCGCCGAGCGGGCCCTCCTCGGGAAGCATGACCGGAGTGCGACCCGTCAGCGCGAGCGGCTCCCAGGAGGTGGAGAGCATCATCGCCTCGCCGCCGTCCCGGAAGACGTAGCGCGTGCGCATGACGCGGTCGCCCGCCTCGATGCCGAGCCGGGCGGCGATGTCGGCGGGGGCGGCGGTCTGCTCGCTGTGCGAGTCCCAGGTGCCCTGGGCGCCGGCCTCCGCCTGCTCCTGGCGGAAGGGCGTGGAGACGCCGGCCGCCGCCCGGTACCCGGAACGCGAGACGCGGCGCGGCACCGGCTGCTCCCGTACGTACGTCCCGGACCCGGACCGGCCCTCGACCAGACCCTCCGCCATGAGGACCTTGCGGGCCTCCAGTGCCACGGTGTCGGAGACGCCGTACTCCTCGCGGATCCGGGCCTGGGAGGGGAGCCGGGCGTGCGGAGGCAGGGACCCATCGACGATCTTCCGCCGCAGATCCCCGGCGACGCGCAGATAGGCCGGCTGCTCACCGAAAGTCACTGGCCACTCCCATCAGGTTGACAGACAGCAACAGCGTGGCAACCGATGGTTCCGCACCGCAAGCAAGGGCCAGGGTTTCACCCGATGTGATGAAACCCTGGCCCGAAACCCGTTACGTTGCGTCACACCGCCTGGTGCGAGGGCGCCCGCCCGCTGCCGGAACCGCCGCCGTCGGGGGCGCCCTCGCGCTCCTGGCGCCACTCCGGCACGGTCGTCGTCAGCCCGAGCGCGGCGCGCATCGCCTTCTCCGTCTCCAGGCGGGTCGCCGCGGCCGCCGCGGCCGCCGCCTGCTCGAAGGCCTTGGCGTCCTTCGCCGTGGAGGCCGCCTTCCACGCCGCCCGGGCCCGGTCGAGCTCGCCGCGCAGCGCGTCGGCGGGGCGCCGCAGGGCGGGCTTGGCCGCCAGGGTGCGCAGCACGTCCGACTCGGCGGTCATCGCCGTGTCGACCTCGTGCGCCCAGTGCTTGTAGCCGGTCAGGTCGTCGGAGACCTCGTCGGCGTCCGGCGGGTTGCTGAGGGCGAGCTCGACGGCGTCCGCCTGGGTCAGGTACGCCCGCTGCTCGGTGGTCAGGTTCTCCTGGCGCAGACTGCCCCGGCGCTTGGCGTTCCGCTCGGCCATCAGGCAGGTGATGTCCTTGTCGCCCATGTTCCACGACTCCCGGGTGGGGTGGAGGTAGAACATCTCGACCTCGGCGGGCACGGCCCAGGAGTCGGGGGCGTACTCGTCCTGCGCCCTCCAGCACGCCCTGACGGCCTGGCGTTCGATCTCCTCGACGCCCGGGTAGTCCCCGCGGCCGAGCCCGTGGCGCGGCTCGGTCACCTCGGCGTCGTGCGGCTCGGCGCAGGGGACGGTGAACACCACGCGGGTCTCGCGCTCCAGGTTGCCGCCGGGCACGTTGTAGCAGTCCCCCTTGCGGAGTTTGGTGACCAGCGTGCGGGTGCCGTCGGCCGTGCCGCCGCCCTCCTGGGCGGCCCGGCGGTCCGCGCCGCGCCGGAAGCCCTCCATGAAGGAGTCGGCGGCCCCGTCCAGCACGAACACCATCAGCACGGACATCAGCACCGACAGCACCAGGCCCACGATCGCCAGCGGCTTGCCGCGCTCCCGCCGCTTGGGGATCTGGACCAGCGCCACGATCGCGAAGACCACCCCGAGCGGCGGCAGGCAGAGCAGTCCGACTGGGAGCGAGGCGATGGCGAAGCCGTTGAACGAGGGGGACGGCGGCGGGAAGCCGGGCGGCGGGAAGCCGGGCCCGCCGGGCGGCGGGAAGCCGGGCCCGCCGGGCGGTGGCGCGCCCCACGGCTGCTGGTACGGCTGCTGCGGCTGCGGCGGATGCCAGGGGGACGGCGGCGGGGTGCTCACAGCGGCGGCTCCAACGGACGGCACGAACGAACGCGCGAATAGTACGCAGCGGGGGCGACCGAGGTGTCGGTCGCCCCCGCCGTCGGACCGTCAGGTCCCTGAGCCGGGCCGCTCGCCGAGCCCGCCTACGGGCGGATCAGAACTGCAGCGCCCAGGAGTCGATCTTGCCGGTGTCGATGTTGGCGTTGTCGTTCACCCGCAGCTTCCAGGTCCCGTTCGCCACCTCGGAGGAGGCGTTGACCGAGTAGGTCTGGAGGATGTTGTCCGTGCTGCCGCCGCTGCGGTTGTGCAGGGTGTAGACGCTGCCGTCGGGCGCGACCAGGTCGACCTTCAGGTCACCGATGTAGGTGTGCTTGATGTCGACCGACACGCTCAGGGCCGCCGGGGCGTTGCCGGGGACACCGCTGACCGTGATCGGGGACTCGACCGTGGAGTTGTCGTTGATCGCGTAGTCACCGGTGTTCTCGAAGCGCGGCCCGGGCGGGGTGGTGGTGCCGCCGCCGACGAACAGCAGGCGGTTCGGGGAGCCGGTGCCGGGGCTGGTCACCACGTTCGGGGTGGCGGCGGCGACCAGGGCCGACGCGACCTGGGCCGGGGTGCTGGCCGGGTTCTGCGAGAGGTGGACGGCGGCCGCGCCGACGACGTGCGGCGTGGCCATCGACGTACCGGAGATGGTGTTGGTGGCCGTGTCGCCGGTGCCCCAGGACGAGGTGATCCCGGAACCGGGGGCGAAGATGTCCAGGACGCTGCCATAGTTGGAGTAGCTGGCCTTGGCGTCGGTGTTGGTGGTGGCGCCGACCGTGATCGCCTCGCCGACCCGGGCCGGGGACTTGGTGCTGGCGTCGGTGGACTCGTTGCCCGCCGCGACGCCGTACGTGATGCCCGAGGCGATGGAGTTGCGCACGGCCGTGTCGAGCGCGGAGTCGGCGCCGCCGCCGAGCGACATGTTGGCCACGGCCGGCTTGACCGCGTTCCGCGTCACCCAGTCGATGCCGGCGACGACCTGGGCGGTGGTGCCGGAGCCCTGGTTGTTGAGCACGCGGACGCCGACGATCTTGGCCTTCTTGGCCACGCCGTACGCGTTGCCCGCGACGGTGCCGGCGACGTGGGTGCCGTGGCCGTGGCCGTCCTGAGCGGTGTTGTCGTTGTCGATGGCGTCGTAGCCGTAGGAGGCGCGGGTGCCGAAGTCCTGGTGGGTGATGCGGACGCCGGTGTCGATGATGTACGCGGTGACGCCCTCACCGGCCTTGTCCGGGTAGGTGTAGCTCTGGTTGAGCGGCAGGTTCTTCTGGTCGATCCGGTCCAGGCCCCACGACGGCGGGTTGGGCTGGGTGGCGTCGACGGTGAACGTGCGGTTCTGCACCACGGACTTGACCGCCGGGTCGGCGGCGATCTTCTTGGCCTGGGCCTCGGTGGCCTCGATGGAGTAGCCGTTGAGGGCGGCGGAGTAGACCCGGTCGATCTTGGCGCCGTGCTTCTCGGCGACCGACGTGCCGCTGGCGAGGGTGGAGCGGGCGACGGAGTCGTTCAGGATCACGATGTAGCTGCCGGGGACGGTACCGGCGGCACCGGCGTTCTCGATCCTGCCTTCCGCGGCGGCCGTACCGGCGGCCGAGGCCGGGAGTGCGGCCGCGGCCCCCAGGGCGAGGGCGACGACGGCTGTCGCACTGATGCCGGCGAGCCTCCGGCGGGTCTGACGCATCACGGACATCGAGGGGTCCTCCTCATAGGTGGTGCGCTGCGGGGGGTGGTGGAGCGGGCGGCGGCGCGGCACGGCACGCCGGTAAAGGCATGCTCATGACAACGGCGGGAGTGCACCGGGCCACCGCCTCCAAGAGGTTGACCCACCCCGTCGGCTCCCGACAAGGCCCCGGCGGGCCCGTAACAACCACGCCATGCTCCGGCCACGCCGGGGTAAAGATCGGCCACGGGCCGACCCCGGCGACTGCCTACCCGTTCCGGCCAAACCGCTCGGTTCGAGCGCCCCTCGACCGGGGGCCCGGGCACCCGGCGGCCGCCCCCTGGAGCCGAGCCCGCGGGGGGTGCCGGGGCGGAACCGCGGAGTCCGGCCGGGAGCGGGGTGGGACGATTTCGCGCCATGGGGCGGCTGGGGCGGGGGAAGTCGGGGGCGGGGCGGCCCACTTGTGAAGTTTTCGTGTGCGCGGGCGGGGGCGGACCCCGAGAGGGGTCCGTACGGCAGGGCGGGCCGGGGTGGAGCGGGGGGGTCCGTACGGCAGGGCCGGGGAGGGGATCCGTACGGCAGGGCCGGGGAGGGGGTTCGTACGGCAGAGCCGGGGGTCCGTACGGCATCGACGCGGCGGACATGGTTCTGGTTTGCGCAGACGGCGGAAAACTGCCAGACCTCGCCGGGCCGGGTCTGGTGGACTTCGGGTATGACGACCACCAACCTTGAGACCGCCGCCGAGCGCGCGCAGTGGTTCGCCGCCCTGCACACGCCCGCCGCCCCGCTCGCCCTCGCCAACGCCTGGGACGTCGCCAGCGCCCGGCTCGTCGAGGCGGCCGGCGCGCCCGCCGTCGCCACGACCAGTGCCGGGGTCGCCTGGTCCCTCGGCTCCCGCGATGGCAACGCCCTCGCCCGCGACCGCGCCGTGGACCTCGTCGCCCGGGTCGCCGACGCCGTGCGGGTCCCGGTGAGCGCCGACATCGAGAGCGGCTTCGGCGCGGACCCGGCGGGGGTCGCCGAGACCGTCTCCGCCGTGATCGCCGCCGGCGCGGTCGGCATCAACATCGAGGACGGCTCGCGGGAACCGGCCGAGCACGTGGAGCGGCTCGCGGCGGCCCGCGCCGCCGCCGACGCCGCCGGCGTGCCGCTGTACGTCAACGCCCGGATCGACACCTACCTGTTCGGCCTCGGCGAGCCCGGCGCCCCCCGCCTGGCCGAGACCCTCTCGCGCGCCGCCGCCTACCTGGAGGCCGGGGCCAGCGGCATCTTCGTGCCCGGCGTGCACGAGCCGGAGGTCGTCGCCGAACTCGCCCGCGGCATCGACGCCCCGCTGAACATCCTGGTCGGCCCGGGCGCCCCCGGCGTCGCCAAGCTCGGGGCCCTGGGCGTGGCCCGCGTCAGCCTCGGCTCCTGGGTGGCCGAGGCGGCGTACGCGGTGGTCCGCCGGGCCACCGAGGAACTGCTCACCAAGGGCACGTACGACGCGGTCGCCGACTCCCTCACGTACGGGGACCTGAACTCCCTCTTCGGCAACTGAGCCCGGGCCGGCCGCGGCCGGGCGGGACGGGGCCGGGCGGGACGGGCGGGCCTGGGCCGGGTGGCGGGTGGGCCGGGGCCGGGTGGCGGGTGGGCCGGGGCCGGGTGCCTCGGCCCACCTGGCGGAACCCAGGTGCCTGTAGAGGCCAACGAACCGTAGGATCCGGCCCGTGCGCAGTGCGAGACCCGCGAAGGGTTCCTCCGGTTCCTCCGGTTCCTCCGGTCCCCCCGGTCGGTCCCGCCGCTCCGGTCCGGCCGACGGCTCCGGCCGGGCGGTGACGGGGGCGGCCTGGGCGGCGCTGGGCATCGTGTACGTCGTGTGGGGGTCGACGTACCTCGGCATTCGGGTCGCCGTCGAGACGATGCCGCCGTTCCTGTCGGCCGGCGCCCGGTTCGTCACCGCCGGGCTGCTGCTGACCGGGCTCGTCGCCTGGCGGCAGGGCCCCGCGGCGCTGCGCCTGACCGGGGCCCAGCTCCGCTCGACGGTGGTCGTCGGCCTGCTGCTCATCCTCGGCGGCAACGGCCTGGTCGTGCTCGCCGAGACCGCCGTGCCGTCCGGCCTGGCCGCGCTGCTGATCGCCGCCGTGCCGATGTGGGTGGTGCTGCTGCGCACGGCCACCGGGGACCGGCCACCGCTGCGCACCCTGGGCGGTGTTCTGCTGGGGCTGGTGGGGCTCATGGTGCTGACGAGCCCCGGCCTGAGCGGGGACGTGCAGTTGTGGGGCGTGCTGCTCGTGCTCGCCGCGTCCGCACTGTGGTCGGTGGGGTCCTTCGCATCCTCGAAGCTGCCGATGCCGGCCGACCCGTTCACGGCGAGCGCGTACGAGATGCTCGTCGGCGGCGTCGCCGGCCTCCTGGTGGGCCTCGGGCGCGGCGAGCACCACGGCCTGGACCTCGCCGCCGTCTCCACCCGCTCCTGGGTGGCCCTCGGCTACCTGATCGTCTTCGGCTCGCTCGTGGCGTTCACGGCGTACGCGTGGCTGCTCCAGCGGGCGCCGCTGTCGCTCACGGCGACGTACGCCTACGTGAACCCGGTCGTGGCCGTCGTGCTGGGCGCGCTGATCCTGGACGAGGCGCTGACCTGGCCGATCCTGACCGGGGGCGCGGTCGTGGTGGCGGCGGTGGGGGTCATCGTGTCGACCGAGCGGCGGCGGTAGCCGGGGCGGTCCCCGGCCCCGGCCCGGCTCCGGCTCCGGCCCGCCGCGGCCTCGCCCGGCTCCGGCTCCGGCTCCGGGGCGGCGAAACGATTCGGCGCCGCCTCAGCCCCGCGCGGCCCGTTCGTACAGCTTCTTCGCGTCCGCGTCGAAGAGCGCGGCCGTGGAGTCCACGTCCGTGTCCCCGCCGCTGAGCACCCCGATCAGCTTCCCGGCCCGGCCGGGGCCTCGGTCGGCGATCCAGGGGCTGCCGCTGGTGCCCGTCCAGAAGCCCGCGCAACTGATGTAGAGCATGTCGGGGTCGTCCTCGTCGTGACCGGTCCGGGTGCTGCACGAGACCGGCTTGTTCTCCGGGTTGTGGTCGGAGTCCGGGTAGCCGACCACGGTCACCTCCCGCTCGTACTCCGAGGCCCAGTCCGGCGCCGGTGCCTGGTCGCGGCCGACCACGTCCTGCACGCTGCGGCCGTTCTTGTCGGGCTCGACGGTGAGGAAGGCGTAGTCGGCGGTGTCCTCGCCCCACTTCGTCCACCGCTCGTCCACGTGGATGGAGCGGACCTTCCAACGGCCCAGCGGCTGCCGCCCCGAACCCCCGCCGGAGAAGGCCGGGGCGAAGGAGAGCTCGCCGATGGCGAGGCCGTCGTGGGCGACCTCGCCGGGTTCGCCGCCGGCGCCCTCGGGGGCCACGCAGTGCGCGGCGGTGGCGACGACGTTCCCCTTGGGGCTGTCCACCACACTCGCCGTGCACCAGTGCTCCCCGTTGGCCATCAGGACGCCCACGGCCGGGAAGGGGGAGGTCACCGCGAGCGGCTCGTCGTCCGCGGTCCTCAGGAACGCGACCGCGGCCAGCGCCGCGATCCCGGCGGCGGCCGCCGCCGACGCTCCCTTGACCGCCGGTCTCACCGTGCGCCGGGGTCGGGGGTCGGCGGCAGCAGTACCTTGCTGATCCACTCCAGCGAGCCCTCCCTCATTCCGCGTACGTACGACTTTCCGTTGTGCTCCCCATCCTGGATCACCTGGAGCCGGGTGTGCACGGGGCCCCGGGTGTAGTCCCGCATGAACTTCTCGGCCTTGTCGCGGCCGGACTCGGCGGTGCCGATCTGGAAATTGATCCAGACGTCCGGGCCGCCGGCGGCGATGAGCTTCTCGGCCAGCTTCTCCGGGTTGTTCTCGTCCATGGCCCGCGTGTTCCCCTTCCACAGCGGGGAGTCGGGCACGATGTCGACCCCGCTGGCGATCACCGCCTTGAAGCGGTCGGGGTGCTTGAGGACGTGCTTGAGCGCACCGAAGCCGCCGGAGGACGACCCCATGAAGGCCCAGCCGTCACGGGAGGAGAAGGTGCGGAAGTTGGCGCGGACAAAATCCGGCACGTCCTCGGCCATCCAGGTGCCCATCCTGGGCTGACCGGGGATGTCGGAGCCGTCGAAGTGGTGCTTGGTGTCGGCGTTGATCACCGGCATGACGAGGACGAACGGCAGGCTCCGGCCCGCCTTCGCGCCGTCGGTCACGGCCTGCTGGAGGCCGAGGCCGGGGCCGGTCCCCCAGTAGTTGGTGGGGTAGCCGCGGCCGCCCGGCAGCGAGATCAGGACCGGGAACGCGCTGCGCTCGTACCGCTTGTCGTAGTACTCCTTCGGCGCCCACACCCATACGTCGCCGGTGAAGCCCGACTTCGCGCCCTTGAGGGTGGTGCGGGCGACCTGGGTGCCGTCCGGCAGCCGGCTGGTCCGGACGAACTCCGCCCGCGGCCCGGTGGGCATCAGGACCCCGGGCCGCGACTCGGCCGCGCCCGCGGCGGCCTCCTTCACGTGGCCGAAGGAGGCGGGGTCCCCTATGTCGGAGAACACCCCGAGCTTGTACGCCCCGGCGGTGGCCGCGAGGACGAACGCGACCGCGCCGGCGATCAGGAGCGTACGGCGGCTGCGGCGGCGCGGTCGGCGGCCGGTCCCGGGGTCGGTGTCGGGGTCGGTGCCGGCGCGGGGGCCGGTACCGGTGCCGGTGCCGGTGTCGGCACCGGTACCGATGCCGGTCTCGACCCCGGACCCGGTACCGATGCCGGTCTCGGCTCCGGATCCGGCCTCGGCCGCGGACCCGGCCGCGGACCCGGCCGCGGACCGTCCGGCGGTCTTGGAGTTGCGCTGTTCCAGCTGGTCGTGCTGCACCACGAATCGTCCCGTTCTGATGGGTCCCCCTTGCACCCTTTACAGAGGGGTGAACGAGTCGACGGGTTGCCTCGGACCGGTGAGATGTACCCGATGCGCCGCTCACCCCGCGGCGGGCTTGGGTCCCTTCATGATCTTGCTGACGGCCTGCAGGCCCTGCTCCTTCATGCCGCGGACGTAGTCCCAGCCGTTGTGGTCGCCGCCCTTGATCTCGTAGACGTCGATCTTGATGGGCCCCTTGCCGTGGTCGCGCTGGAACTTCTCCAGCCGGTCCCGGCCGCCCTCCTTCGTCCCGTACTGGAAGTTCACGTAGACCTCCGGGCCCTTGGCCGTGATCAGCTTCTGCGCGAGCTTGCCGGGGTCGTTGGCGTCCATCTCGGCCTTGAAGCCCTTCCACAGCGGGGAGTCCGGGGCCGTCTCGCCGCCGTTGGCGATCACCGCGCGGAACTTGTCCGGGTGCTGCATCAGCTGCTTGAGGCCGACGAACGCGCCGGAGGAGTTGCCCATGAAGGCCCAGCCGTCGCGGGACTTCCAGGTGCGGAAGTTGGCGCGGGCGAGCTCGGGGACGTCCTCGGCCATCCAGGTGCCCATCTTGGGCTGGTTGGGGATGTCGGAGCCGTCGTAGTAGTACTTGTTGTCCGGGTTGAGCACCGGCATGACCAGGATGAACGGCAGGCTGGTGCCCTTGCCGACGCCCTCCGCGACCGCCTTCTGCAGGCCGAGGCTGCGGTCGGCCCAGTAGTTGGTGGGGTGGCCGTTGCCGCCGGGGAGCGCGATCAGCACCGGGAAGCCGCTCTTGGCGTACTTCGGGTCGTCGTACTCCTTGGGCGTCCAGACCCACACGTCGCCCTCGAAGCCGGACTTGGCTCCCTTGAGGCGGGTCTTGGATATTCGGGTGCCGTCGTCGAGCTTGCTGGTCTGCTTGAACTCCGCGGCCGGGCCGGTCGGCATGGACAGGTCGGGGTCACCGCTGGGCTTGGCCGCGCCGGTGCCGGGGGTGCCGCTTCCCTTCGCGTCCGCGGGCGGCTTGCCGTAGCTCACGGTCTCGCCGTTGCCGTCGAACCAGTCCGTCTTGAAGTACGCCCAGCCACCGCCACCGGCGAGCAGCGCCACGACGAGGCCCGCGCTGATCCAGATCTTCTTGCGCGACTTGCGGGGCGGGGCCGGCGGCTCGTCGTCGTGGTACGGGGGCCCGGGCGGCGGCGGGCTCTGCGGCGGCAGGCCCTGGTAGCCGGGCATCTCCTGCGTGGCCTGGGCCGCGTACTGGGGCTGAGGGCGGTACGGCCGCGGCGGCTGCGGCGGCTGTCCCCCGTACGGCTGGTCATCGGGCCGCGGGCGCTGCGGGTACTGGTGCACGGACTTCGCTCCGAACGGTCATGACTGCCCTCGGCGGACAGACGGACAGAGAGTGGCTTGGGTATCCCTTTACCCGAGATGCGTGAACGCGGCTTCCGGGTTTCACCTCCGCGACAAAAGATGAGATGCGTCTCACCGCTGGGCGTCGAGCACCTCGGCCGCCCGCCCGAGCAGCGAGACCAGCAGCTCGCGCTCCTCGTCGCCGAACGCCGCCGCGAGCGCCCGCTCCACCCGTACGGCCGCGGCGTCGGCGATCTCCATCACGGCCCGCCCCTCGACGGTCAGCCGGGTCTCCAGGACGTTGCGGTGCCACTCGTGGGGGCTGCGCTCGATCAGGCCGCGTTCCTGGAGGTTCTTCAGCACGGTGTTCATGGTCGGCGGCGTCACCCCGCACAGCCGCGCGAGCGCGGCGGCCGAGATCCCGGGCTTCTCGGCGAGCCAGAGCAGGGCGGCGTACTGCGCGACGGTCACCCCGGCCGGCTTGAGCGCGGCGTTCTTGGCCGCGACCAGGGCCTGCTCGGCGCGCTTGATGTGCGAGCCGATGCGCTCGTCGGGGGGCATGGAGGTCATCCCCGCATCCTAAAACCCTTGCGAGGATTAGAGCTCTAACATAACTTCGACCTCGCACTACTGATCGCTATCTAACAACGCCGGCAACTGCGTGAGTGCAGGCACCGGGGGACGAGGAAGCAAGCACATGAAGCGGCACAGGAAGGCGCATGCGATGGGACACACGAAGGGGCACGCGAAGGGGCACGCGAAGGGGCACCTGACGGGACCCGCAGGCGGCGCGAAGGCCCTGAGGACGGTGGCGGGGACGGCCCTGGCGGTGACGGCGCTGGCGGCGGGGACGCTCGCGGCCGCGGCCCCGGCCGGGGCCGCGACGCAGGGCGGCCGCGTCGCGACGGCGTTCGTCCTGCCGGGCGCGAAGGTCTACCCCGAGGGCATCGCCCAGGACGCCCGCACCGGTGACGTGTACGTGGGCTCGTACGCGGACGGCACCGTCTACCGCGCCCGACCCGGCCGGGCCACGGCGGAGGTCTTCCTGCCGGCCGGCACCGACGGCCGCGACACGGCGAACGGGCTGCGCGTCGACGCGCACGGACGGCTGTGGGTGACGGACTCGACCACGGGCGTCGCGGTCTACGACCCCCGCAGCCGCACCCGGCTGGCCCACTTCGAGGTGCCGGGCTCCGCCCCGTTCTTCGTCAACGACCTCACGATCACCCCGGACGGCACGGCCTACCTCACGGACAGCCTGCGCGGCACGATCCACCGCGTGACGCCCGCCCAGCTGGCGCAGGGCTCAGGCGCCCTGGAGCCGGCGTACACCCTGCCCGTCGCCCCGGGCGCGATCGGCCTGAACGGCATCGTCTCCGACCCGGCCGGCCGCTGGCTGCTCGCGGTCGACATGACGGCGGGCGTCCTGCACCGCGTGGACCTGCGCACGGGCGCCCGCAGCGAGGTCACGCTCCACGGCGGCGACCTGAAGCACGCCGACGGCCTGCACCTCTCCCCCGACGGCACCCTCCGGGTGGCGCACAACACCACCAACACCCTGACCCGCTGGCGCCTGACCGACGACGCCACCCACGCCCACCTGACCCGCACCCTGACGGACCCGAACCTCCAGATCCCCACCACCCTCACCCACACCCGGGGCCGCACCCTGGTGGTCCGCTCCCAGTTCGACAAGGGCGGCCCCATGACCCCGTCCACCGGCACCCCGACCACCTTCACCGTCGCGACGATCCGGGGCCTGTGACGCAGGGGGCCGGTCGCCCACGGCCTCAGTGGCCGGGTGGTCAGCGCAGATACCGCTGTACGGTTCGACGGGAGCAGCCCAACAGCTCGGCGACGTCGTTGATCAGCCAACCGTCGTCAACCAGCCTCCTGGCGGTGCGGACGCGGTCCGACAGGGCCTCGTCGCGAGGAAGAGGCAGCAAGGCGGCGATGGCGTCCCGGTCTTCCGGTCCGAAGCCGCCGTACCATCCCGATCTCGCCTGAGGATCCTCGGCTCGCAGCGCGACCGCGAGGCAGTCCAGGCGCACCCCGCAGCGGGCGCAGCCGGCCAATGTCTCCGGCTGCGGCCTCTGCCGGTCGGACGGGTGGTAGAGGTCGACGTCCGAGCCCCGGCATGCGGCTCCGGAGAAGTCGGAGGTACTGCTCGTCTCGATCAGAGCCACAAGTTCTCGCTCACGACCATGAAGGAATTGCAAGACGTGCTTCACCCAAGCGTTGAGCTCACGGCCGTATCAGGCCACGAGTGATCGACAAAGGTGGGCGGGATATCCCCGGCACACCCACTTGACGCCTTTCGGGCCCTGCCCGACGTGGCTGCAAGCGGCATCGAAAGACCCGCTACCCCCGAGACGTGCCGACCTGGAAGCAGTGGCTCGCAGATTCGGCGTTGCCGCCCTCGACCGTGGGGAGGTGGGGTTCGCGGATCGTCCGTGTCGCGTCAGGATCGACTCCACGGTGGGTGGCGTCCGTGCTTCGGACGGCACCCACCGGGCTTCGCTAATCGTCTGCGAAGTCTTCCTCGAAGGCGTCGTCCCCGAAATCGTCGTCCGAGTCGTTTGATTCGTCGGGATGCGGACCGTGTCGCCTGATACTGAGCTGCTGCCAGAGCGGAAGTTTGAACAAGACGTCCTGCAAGACATTCCGCCATGCTTCACAGTCGCCCTTGTCGGCCCCGAGTGAGTCGATCACTCGGGTGCCGTCGTCCGACTTGACGCCTTCCACCGCCTTGACGGCGGCCTCCAACTCCTGAACGGCCACGGCAAGGCCGTGCAGCGCATTACCGAGGAGTTCGGCCGGGTTCTGCGGAGCCGGAGTCAGGGACGGGCCGACGCCGGCTGGGGGAAAGGTGCGCCGGAGATCCGAGTCGCTGACCAGAACATCCCGCCCATTCGGGTTTCGGACGATCTGCCCGGACTCGTCGACCTTACGGGCCCTACGTCCACCGGAGAAGTCGTGCAGGGTCTGCGCCAACTGGTGCACCCCGTGGGCCGAGCCTCGCATGCGGTCGATCACCTCACCGGGGTGGCGGCGGTCGGGTTGGTCGTTGTCCGACGTACCTCGGTCGGCGGCGATCTGGCCGTTGATCACGAGCGGATAGGCACAGCGCGCCGCCAGTTCGCGGGTGGCCGGACCGGGCTCACCTTCTTGCACCTCGCCCAGAGCCGCTGCGGCGAGCTCGTCCGCCGTGCGAAACGTCGCCTGCCAGTCCTTGGCCAGCTCCCCGGAGAACGCCGACTTCAGATACTTCCGCATCCGTTCGCGCTTGCGGCCGTCCTCTTCGGTGACGGAGCGCATGACCAGGGACGACGCAACGTCGAGGAGCAGTTTCGTCGTGATGTTCTTGCGTGTGCTCTGGCTGGTGATGGCGACCCTGACCGCCGAGTGGACAGCTTGGTCGCGTTCGGAGAACAGCCGGACGATCGCGGCCGCCCGCGTGGTGGGGTCGGCACTGAAACCCGCCGCCCGCGCCTGTTCCGGCGTGAGCGCCCCGCGAAGCCAGTCCGCCCTCGCCTTGGTGATGAGTCGCTGCCGTTCGATCTCGTCCACCACCGCGTCGGCAAGGGCCTCGTTCTCAGCAGCCTCTCCCCACGGCTTGGGGTAGTCCACGTGACGCAGAGCCACCAGCGACTTCACCGCGACACCGAAGTCGGCCGTGGTCCCGTTGTTCGGCTCGAACCCGACCAGGAGGAGGGCGGGCAACTTCTCGCAGCGGAGCATGACGGCCAGCTCGGGATCGATCTGTTCCGGGTCCTCCGCCTCGGACACCGCTTCGTTGAGCTTGCGGATGTGGGACCGAAGTTTGGCCACGTCCTGGACGTACGGCACGTCGGCCGACCGGATACCGAGCAAGTCGTGGACGGAGGTCACACGACTGGATCCTTCGGCAGTGACGGGAACGGTCACATCAGACGTGTCGTCCTGGTGCTGGAACGTCGTGGCGGCGAGCCAGACTTCCGTCATCACGCCCTGGTTACGAATCGAATCACGCCAGTCGTTGTGATCGAGCACGTACTCCTTGGCCTGTTGGGCCGCCCAGGCTAGGTGCTCCTGATTGGCGAGCTTCTGAAGGAGCTCGGGCCGGCCGTCCGGCGCCGCCGTCGATTCGGCCAACGGGCGAAAACGCGTGCTCTCCCCCTTACCGATCATGTCGGACACGGAGTGCCGACGAGACGGCCCGGTGCGTGGGTTCTGTGGGTCGGGAACGATGCGCCGGGCCCATACCTCCGTCCGGATCGCCAGGATGAGGCCGCCCGGCACGGGCAGGCGCTCGGGTGCTTCCGCGGCTTGGCGGGCGGCGGAAGGATCCACTGCCGCCTGGGCGAGGGCGAGCGCGGCGGGCTCCCTCATCTTGAAACGCTCGACGAGCTTGTCCGCGAGCTTTTGGGTTGCGGCCGTCAACGCAGGCTTCGGCAGTAACTGAACCGGGCGGGGAAGTACCGTCTCACCCGCTGTGAGCGGTAATGCCATGGGTGGTCTCCGATCTCTCTCGCTGTCCGAAGGCAGGAATGTCCGGACCTTCTGATCCGGTTCGAGGAGATCGGTCCCGCTGTTTTCCCCGCTCTCCCCCTCGGCTCGCCCTGGCACTGGCCTGGTGTGTCCGAGGCGGCATCAGTCCGCTCACGTCACTCGCCCAAGGCGTACCGGTGCACATCACCGGCGTTGCCGCCCATCGCACATGGCGTGGTGGCGAGTCGAGGCAGGACCGCTGTCGCTGGCGAGACCCTACCAAGAGGGGTGACACGCCCTCAGGCCCCTTTGAGCGCAGCAGGTTTGGTGCGATGCACCCTTCAAACGGAATCTTGTGCGTGCTGCACACCGACGCCCAGCGGGGAGCGCCTTCCGCATACTCCAGCCACTCCGATCCGGCTCACGACACAGTGCTCCGCCGTTCTCCTGGGTGCGGCGCAGGCGGGCCGCACCAGGGCAGAAGGCGGAGGCAGCGACCGAGTGCAGCGCAGACGCGAAGGGGCCGGCTCCCGGAGGAGTCGGCCCCTTCTTGGGTGGCTCGCGCCTGGGTCAGACGTTGAAACGGAATTCGACGACGTCGCCGTCCTGCATCACGTAGTCCTTGCCCTCCATGCGGGCCTTGCCCGCCGCGCGGGCCTCGGTCACCGAGCCGCAGGCGATGAGGTCGGCGAAGTGGATGACCTCGGCCTTGATGAAGCCCTTCTGGAAGTCCGTGTGGATCACGCCGGCCGCCTCGGGGGCCGTGGCGCCCTTCTTGATGGTCCAGGCACGGGCTTCCTTCGGGCCGGCCGTCAGGTACGTCTGCAGGCCCAGGGTGTCGAAGCCGACGCGGGCCAGGGTGGCGAGGCCCGGCTCCTCGGCGCCGACCGACTGCAGGAGCTCCATGGCGTCGGCCTCGTCGAGCTCGGCGAGGTCGGCCTCCAGCTTGGCGTTCAGGAAGATCGCCTCGGCGGGGGCGACCAGGGCGCGCTGCTCGGCCTTGAAGGTCTCGTCCGTCAGCTCGTCCTCGTCGACGTTGAAGACGTAGAGGAAGGGCTTCGTGGTGAGCAGGTGCAGGTCGTGGAGGAGCTCGGCGTTCTCGGAGCCCTGGACGATGCCCTGGGAGAACAGGGTGTCGCCGCGCTCCAGGATCTCCTTGGCCGCCTCGACGGCCGCGACCTTGGGGGCCACGTCCTTCTTGATGCGGGCTTCCTTCGCCAGGCGCGGCAGGACCTTCTCGATGGTCTGGAGGTCGGCGAGGATCAGCTCGGTGTTGATCGTCTCGATGTCGTCCTTGGGCGAGACCTTGCCGTCGACGTGGACGACGTTCTCGTCCTTGAAGGCGCGGATGACCTGGCAGATCGCGTCGGACTCGCGGATGTTCGCGAGGAACTTGTTGCCCAGGCCCTCGCCCTCGCTCGCGCCGCGCACGATGCCGGCGATGTCGACGAAGTCGACCGTCGCGGGGAGGATGCGCTGGGAGCCGAAGACCTCGGCCAGCTTGGCCAGGCGGTCGTCCGGCACGCCGACGACGCCGACGTTCGGCTCGATCGTGGCGAACGGGTAGTTGGCCGCCAGCACGTCGTTCTTGGTCAGGGCGTTGAACAGGGTCGACTTGCCGACATTCGGCAGGCCGACGATTCCGATCGTGAGCGACACGTTGGCGACTTCCCGTAGCTGCTGGAGGGTACGGCCCGGGCATGGGCCGACAAACAGTTTACGCGTGTCCCACGGGGCTCCGAGGGGGTACGGCGCCTAGCCTCGTGCCGTGGAGCGATACACGACGCGGTCAGATCATCACCCTGCGCAGCGCCCGGCGAGTGGCGGCCCCGCGGGCACCGTGGTGCCCGGGCCACGCCCGGGGCCGCGCACCGGGCCCCGCGCCGGCCTGCGGACCGGCCCCCGCGCCGGCTCCCGCCCGCGCTCGCGCGCGGGGCTCCGCCCCGGGCCCCGTACCGGCCCGCACGCCCGCTCGGGCCGCCGGCTGCCGCGGCCGAAGCTGACCGGGCTCGGCGGGGGGCTGTTCGCCGTGGTGGCCATGGTGCTGGCGGCCGGGATCGACTGGCTGGTCTTCGACTCCTCCATGGTCGGCTACGGCGTGCTGTTCCTGCCCGCGGCGGCCGCGACCGCCCTGTGGGTGCGGCCGGCCGACCTGATCACCGCGCCCATCGCCGCGCCCATCGCCTTCGCCGTCGGCGCCTGGTTCATCGCCGAGGGCTCGGGCGGGTTCGGGGCGCGGCTGATGGGCCTCGTGACGGCGCTCAGCCTGAACGCGGGATGGCTCTACGCCGGGACGCTGGTCGCCGCGCTGATCGTGGTGGTCCGCAAGGCCGTGCTGGTGGGGCGCAGGCGGATGCCCCAGCGCCGTCTCGGCTGAGGCGGGGTCGAGGCCGGGGCCCGGGCACGGGCACAGGCACGGGCACAGGCACGGGCCCCGGCCCGTGCCGTAGCGCCGCCCGGGGCCGGGGCCGAGGCCCGCGCCCCGGACGCCGAGGCCCAGGGGTCAGGGGCCGGGGACTCCGCCCCCCCCTACCGCCCCGCCGCCCCGCCCCGCGCCGCCATCGCCGCGCCCACGGTCCCCGCGTTGTTCTGCAGCGCCGCCGGCACGATCTCCGCCCGGATGCCGTCCAGCAGCGGCAGGAAGCGGTCCGCCTTGCGGCTGACGCCGCCGCCGAGGATGAACAGGTCGGGCGAGAACAGCATCTCCACGTGCGCGAGGTAGCGCCGCAGCCGCTTGGCCCAGCGTTCCCAGCTGAGGTCGCCGTCCTCCTTGGCCTTGACCGAGGCCCGGGTCTCGGCGTCGTGGCCGTGCAGCTCCAGGTGGCCCAGCTCGGTGTTCGGCACCAGCCGGCCGTCCGTGAACAGGGCGCTGCCGATGCCCGTGCCGAGCGTGAGCACGAGGACCGTCCCCGCGCGGCCGCGGCCGGCCCCGTACGTCATCTCGGCGACGCCGGCGGCGTCCGCGTCGTTGAGGACGGTGACCGGGAGGCCGCCCAGCTCGCGCGAGAGCAGCGTGCACGCGTCCGTGCCGATCCAGGACTTGTCCATGTTCGCCGCCGACCGGATGACGCCGTCGGTCACCACGCCCGGGAAGGTGACCCCGACCGGGCCGTCCCACGCGAAGTTCCGGACGACCTCCGCGACGC
This sequence comes from Streptomyces antimicrobicus, assembly GCF_020532625.1. Classification (GTDB taxonomy): domain Bacteria; phylum Actinomycetota; class Actinomycetes; order Streptomycetales; family Streptomycetaceae; genus Streptomyces; species Streptomyces antimicrobicus. Next base: position 27,529 of record NZ_JAJAUY010000063.1, read on the forward strand.
ACCCGGCCACCCCCTCGGGGGTGGCCGGGTGCGGTGTCAGTACTTTGTGGCGCTCCTGCGCCAGGTCGCCGCGCTCCAGATCCACCGGAGCGCCCTTGATGCCCGATCCACCGATGTCCACACCCATGATCTGCATGGGACATACGGTACGAAAGGACTTACTGGTCGGCGACCAGTTCGGCGGCCTCGGCCCGCAGGTCGCGGCGCAGCTCCTTGGGCAGCGAGAAGGTGATCGACTCCTCGGCCGTCTTGACCAGCTCCACGTCGGCGTAGCCGCGCGCGGCCAGCCACTCCAGGACCTCCTCGACCAGCACCTCCGGCACCGAGGCGCCCGAGGTCAGGCCGACGGTGGTGACGCCCTCCAGCCAGGCCTCGTCGATCTCGCTCGCGAAGTCGACCAGGTACGCGGCGCGCGCGCCGGCGTCCTTGGCGACCTCGACGAGGCGGATGGAGTTCGAGGAGTTCTTCGAACCGACGACGATGACCAGGTCCGAGTCGGCGCCCATCTTCTTGACGGCCGTCTGGCGGTTCTGGGTGGCGTAGCAGATGTCGTCGCTGGGCGGCGAGACGAGCAGCGGGAACTTCCCCTTCAGCGCGTCCACCGTCTCCATGGTCTCGTCCACCGAAAGGGTGGTCTGGGAGAGCCAGACGACCTTGGACTCGTCGCGGACCTGGACCTTCTCGACGTCCGCCGGGCCGTCGACGATCTGGATGTGGTCGGGGGCCTCGCCGGAGGTGCCGATGACCTCCTCGTGGCCCTCGTGGCCGATGAGGAGGATGTCGAAGTCCTCGTTCGCGTACCGGATCGCCTCCTTGTGCACCTTGGTGACCAGGGGGCAGGTGGCGTCGATGGTGGCGAGCTTGCCGCGGCGGGCCTCCTCGTGGACCGTCGGGGCGACGCCGTGCGCGGAGAACATCACGATGTTGCCCGGCGGCACCTCCTCGGTCCGCTCGACGAAGATCGCGCCCTTCTTCTCCAGGGTCTGGACGACGTACTTGTTGTGGACGATCTCGTGCCGGACGTAGACCGGGGCGCCGTACTGCTCGAGAGCCTTCTCGACGGCGATCACGGCCCTGTCGACACCCGCGCAGTAACCACGGGGGGCGGCGAGCAGGACACGGCGGGAAGCGGGAGCGGTCATGGGCTCCATCGTACGGGGGTCCCCAGCAGGCCGATCGTCGGCCGGTCGGCGCACACTTGATCGACATCGGTCGGTGTGCGAGCCGCACCGGCCCCCCTCACCTGCCGGGAGGATCGATGGCGCCGCCCGCTGCGGACACGGCCGTGGAGACGGATCCGGCCCGGGGGCCGGGCTCCGGGGCGCTGCGGCGGAGTCTGGGGTTCCGGGACCTGGTGGTCTACGGGCTGCTGTTCATCGCGCCGATGGCGCCGGTCGGCATCTTCGGCACGCTGGACGCGCGGTCGCACGGCGCGGTGGCGCTGGTGTACGTGGTCGCGACGGTCGCGATGGCCTGCACCGCCTTCTCCTACGCGCAGATGGTGCGGGTGGCACCGCAGGCCGGGTCCGTGTTCGCGTACGCGCGCAAGGGCCTGGGCGAGGGGGCGGGGCTGATCGCCGGGTGGATGGCGATGCTGGACTACCTGCTGATCCCGGCCGTGGCCTACCTCTTCTCCGGGATCGCGCTGAACGCGCTGGTGCCGGAGGTGGCCGCGTGGGTGTGGACGGCGCTGGCGGTGCTGGTCACCACGCTGCTGAACCTGTGGGGCGTACGGGCGGCGGCGCGGGTCGGCTTCGCCGTGCTGGCCCTGGAGATCGTGGTGCTGGTGGTGTTCGTGGTGTCCGCGGTGGTGGTGCTGGTACGTGACGGCGCCCAGCGGGGGTGGCTGTCGCCGCTCACCGGGGACGGATCGCCGGGATTCTCGGTGGCGGCGGTGCTCGGGGCGGTGTCGGTGGCGGTGCTGTCGTACCTGGGCTTCGACGCGATCGCCTCGTTCGCGGAGGAGGTGACCGGGGGGTCGCGGCGGGTGGCCCGGGCGGTGCTGTTCTGCCTGGCGCTGACCGGGGGGCTGTTCATCGTCCAGACGTACCTGGCGGCCCTGCTCGCGCCGATGACGGCCGCGGAGCTGGCGGCGGAGCCCGGGCGGCAGGGGGCGGCGTTCTACGACACCGTGGACGCGGCGGTGGGGCCGTGGCTGCACGACCTGGTGGCGGCCGGCAAGGCGGTCGGGGCGGCGTTCGCGGCGCTGGCCGGGCAGGCGGCGGCCGGGCGGCTGCTGTTCGCCATGGCCCGGGAGCGGAGGCTGCCGCGGGGACTGGCCCGGACGTCGGGCGGGACGCCGCGGGTGGCGCTGCTGGTGGCGGCGGGGGTGACGACGGTCGCGGCGGTGTGGGCCGCGCGGCGGGACGACGGGCTGGACCACCTGGTGTCGGTGGTGGACGTCGGGGCGCTGGTGGCGTTCACGATGCTGCACGCGTCGGTGGTGGGGTGGTTCGTGGTCCGCCGGGCGGGGGGCCCGCCCAGCTGGTGGCGGCACCTGGTCGTGCCGGTGCTGGGGGCCGGTGTGACCCTGGCGGTGATCGCCACGGCCTCGCGTGCGGCGCAGGTGGTGGGGGCGGTTTGGCTGGCCGCCGGCCTGATCGTGCTCGTGGCGCAGCGGCGGCGGGGCGTGCCTGTGGCGGGGCCGGGCCCCCGGGGCGGGGGCGGGGCCTAGGCCCCGCGGGGCTGCGGCCCGGGGCCTCCCCGGAGCCGGGGCCCGGCCCTTCCGGGCCTGGGCCGGGGCGCACCCTCGGGGCTACCGCCCCGGCCCTCCCCGAAGCCGGAGCCGGGCCGCCCCGGGCCCTCTCCGAAGCCTGGCTCAGGCCGCCCTGGGCCTGCCCGAAGCCCGGGCCGGGGCCGCGCACACCCTCGGGGCCACCGCCCCGGCCCCAGCCGGAGCCGGCGCCGGGGCCAGGGCGGGGCCCCGCGCAGCCTCGGGGCTACCACCCCGGCCCTCCCCGAAGCCGGAGCCGGGCCGCCCCGGGCCCTCCCCGAAGCCCGGACCACACCGGGCCCTGCCCGAAGCCCGGGCCGGGCCGCCCTGGGCCCTGCCCGAAGCCGGGCCGGGGCCGCGCACACCCTCGGGGCCACCGCCCCGGCCCCAGCCAGCGCCGCGCACCTCGGGGGCCACCGCCCCAGGCCCTCCTGGGACCGAGGCCACCACCCGGGCCGCCCCGGGCCCTCCCCCGAGCCGGGGCCAGGGCGGGGCCCCCGGGCGCGGCCGCTGGGGTCGGGGGCCGGGGCCGGGGGCTCCGGGTGGGGTGGCCGGGACTGCATGATTTATGGCGCTCCGGCGGATAAGACCGTTCAGGCGTGGGTTCGCCACAAATCACGCTTTACGTCCCGGCCATCCCCACCCTGCGCCCCCGGCCCCGGCCCCCGACCGGAAGGCTTCGACAGGTCGAGTCGTGTCCAGGGGCCAGCCATCCCCGACCCTCGCCGCGGCCCGACCGGAAGGCTTCGACAGGTCGAGTCGTGCCAGGGGCCCGGTCCGGAGGGCCGACACCTTCGGGTGGGCCAGGGGCGGTGTCGGCGGGGGACGTTAGCCTTCCTGCATGGGTCTGAATACGTCGGCCGAGGCGCCGCTGCCCGTCGGTCAGGTGTCCCGGCTCATCGGGGGCTGGATCGAGCGGCTCGGACAGGTGTGGGTCGAGGGGCAGATCACCCAGCTGTCGCGGCGGCCGGGCGCGGGGGTGGTCTTCCTGACCCTGCGCGACCCCTCGCACGACATCTCCGTCAGCGTCACCTGCTTCCGGCAGGTCTACGACGAGGTCGCCGACGCGGTGACCGAGGGCTCGCGGGTGGTGCTGCTGGCCAAGCCCGAGTGGTACGCGCCGCGCGGCCAGCTGAGTCTGCGGGCCACCGAGATACGGCCCGTCGGCATCGGCGAGCTGCTGGCCCGCCTGGAGCGGCTCAAGCGGGCCCTGGCCGCCGAGGGGCTGTTCGCCCTGGACCGCAAGAAGCCCCTGCCCTTCCTCCCCCAGAGGATCGGCCTGGTCGTCGGCCGCGCCTCCGCCGCCGAACGCGACGTCCTGGAGAACGCCCGCCGCCGCTGGCCCGCCGTCCGCTTCGAGGTGCGCAACGTCGCGGTCCAGGGCGTGCACGCCGTGCCCCAGGTGGTGCAGGCCGTCCGGGAGCTCGACGCGCTCGACGACGTGGACGTGATCATCGTGGCCCGCGGCGGCGGCAGCGTGGAGGACCTGCTGCCGTTCTCCGACGAGAAGCTGGTCCGGGCCGTCGCCGAGGCCCGCACGCCCGTCGTGTCGGCGATCGGGCACGAGCCGGACTCCCCCCTGCTCGACCTGGTCGCGGACCTGCGCGCCTCGACCCCCACCGACGCCGCCAAGAAGGTGGTACCGGACGTCGGCGAGGAGCTGGAGCGGGTGCGGCAGCTGCGCGACCGGGCCCTGCGCTCGGTACGGGGCCTGCTGGACCGGGAGGAGCGGGGCCTCGCCCACGCCCTGGCCCGTCCCGTCTTCGTCCATCCGCAGCGGATGGTGGAGACGCGGGAGGACGAGCTGGAGGCGCTGCTGGCGCGCAGCCGGCGCACGCTGGGCCACCTGCTGGACCGGGCCGACTCCGAGCTCGCGCACACCCTGGCCCGGGTGGTGGCCCTGTCCCCGGCGGCGACCCTGGAGCGGGGGTACGCCGTGCTGCAGCGCTCCGACGGGCATGTGGTGCGTTCGCCGGACGAGGTCGGGGACGAGGTGCTGCGGGCCCGGGTCGCCGAGGGCGAGTTCACCGTCCGGGTCGACTCCCTGCCCTAGCCGCCCCACCACCCCACACGACTTCACCACCCACCACACGACTTGCGAGGGTTTCGAGGAATGGCCGAGACGGATACGGCGCTGGGTTACGAGCAGGCGCGGGACGAGCTCATCGAGGTCGTCCGGCGGCTGGAGGCCGGCGGCACCTCGCTGGAGGAGTCCCTCGCGCTGTGGGAGCGCGGCGAGGAGCTGGCGAAGGTCTGCCGGCACTGGCTGGAAGGGGCCCGGGCCCGGCTGGACTCGGCGCTGGCCGCCCGGGAGTCCGCCGAGCGGGCCGCCGAGGGGTCGGACGACCAGGCGTGATGCCGGGGCGGTGCGAGCCGCCTCGGTGGCCGCCGGCTCCGCGGGTCGCCCTCCGCGGGGGCGCGGGCGGCGACGGCGCCGCCCGCCGCGCCACCGGTGTGAGGCCCGTCACCGGGACCCCGATTTAGTTGAATTTTCATCTAACCCGGGCGTACAGTCGTGCCGACGCACCACCCCGCACGCACTGTGGAAGAAGGCTTTCCGATGTCCCTCGTTCTCGACGCCGCCGCCCAGGACCTGCTGTTCCGCGAGGCCCGTACGGCCAACTCGTTCGCCGACGAGCCGGTGACCGACGAGCAGATCCAGGCCGTCTACGACCTCGTCAAGTACGGCCCGACCGCCTTCAACCAGACGCCGCTGCGCATCACCCTGGTCCGCTCCCCCGAGGCCCGCGAGCGCCTGGTCAAGCACATGGCCGAGGGCAACCAGGCCAAGACCGCCGCCGCCCCGCTCGTCGCGATCCTCTCCGCGGACAACGAGTTCCACGAGGAGCTGCCGACGCTCTTCCCGCACTTCCCGCAGGCCAAGGACGTCTTCTTCGCCGAGCGTCCGGTCCGCGAGCAGTCCGCGACGGTGAACGCCGCCCTCCAGGCCGCCTACTTCATCGTCGGCCTGCGCGCCGCCGGCCTGGCCGCCGGCCCGATGACCGGCCTGGACTTCGCCGGCGTGCAGAAGGAGTTCCTCGACGAGGACCACACCCCGCTGATGGTCGTCAACATCGGCAAGCCGGGCGAGACGGGCTTCCCGCGCTCCCCGCGCCTGGCGTACGACGACGTCGTCACCACCGTCTGAGCCCCCGGGCTCGTCGGGCCGACCGGCACCACACGCGCGAAGGCCGCCCACCCCTCCCCGGGGGGGGCGGCCTTCCGCCGTGCCGGGGCCGCGGGGCCCCGGCCGCCCCACCCCAAGAGATAACCAGCGCCCCCCCCCCCCGCCG
>NZ_JAJAUY010000064.1 GCF_020532625.1 Streptomyces antimicrobicus
GCCCCCGGGGCGCCGGGGGCCGGGTCGGGCGTGGAGCGGCCGTGCGTGGGGCGCGGAGATCCGGTGGAGATCCCTCGTCGATCTCCCTCCTCTCCCGTCCCACCCCTCTGACCAGTGGTGATGGCTTGGCAACGGATGTTCCGAGTGCCCCCCGCGGGCGCCTCCGGTGGGGTACCGTCACCGGCGCCGTACCCAGCGGAGCTGCGCGGAGAGGAGCGGGGCCGTGCGCGAGTTCAGCGTCCCAGCCGTGATCACGGCCGCCCCCGTCGGCGGGCTGGCCGACGTCGTCTTCGAGTACGCCCGGCAGGACCCGGGCCGGGTGGTGCTGGGCCGCAAGACCGACGGCGTCTGGCGGGACGTGACCTCCGGCGAGCTGTGCGCGCAGGTGCTGGCGCTGGCCAAGGGCCTGCTGGCCCAGGGGGTGCGGTTCGGGGACCGGGTCGGGTTGATGGCGCGCACCCGGTACGAGTGGACCCTGTTCGACTTCGCGCTCTGGGCGATCGGGGCCCAGCCGGTGCCGGTCTATCCGACGTCCTCGGCGGACCAGGTGTGGTGGATCCTGCACGACTCCGCCTGCACGGCGTGCCTGGTGGAGAACGAGGACCAGGCGATGACGGTCGGCTCGGTCGTGGACCGGCTGCCCGGCCTGCGCCGGCTGTGGCAGCTGGACGCGGGTGCGGTGGAGCAGCTGGTGGCCGACGGCCGGTCGGTCGCGGACGACGTCGTCGACCGGCACCGCGGGGCGGTCACGCCGGACGCGGTGGCGACGGTGATCTACACCTCGGGCACCACGGGCCGGCCCAAGGGGTGCGTCCTCACCCACGCGAACTTCATGTACGAGACGGACACCATGGTGGCCCGCTGGGAGTCGGTGTTCGGGGGCGGCCCGGGCGAGGAGCCCTCGACGCTGCTGTTCCTGCCGCTGGCGCACGTCTTCGGGCGGATGGTGCAGGTGGCGGCGGTCCGCTCGCGGGTCAAGCTGGGGCACCAGCCGGTGCTGGCGGCGGCCGAGCTGCTGCCCGATCTGGCGGCGTTCCGGCCCACGTTCGTCCTCGGCGTGCCGCACGTCTTCGAGAAGGTGTTCGCGGCGGCGCGGCGCACGGCGGAGGTGGAGGGCCGCACGGGCGCGTTCGACCGGGCGGTGGAGACGGCCGTCCGGTACGCCGAGGCGCGCGAGCAGAAGGCGTTCGGCGCCGGTCCGGGCCCCTCGGCGGCGCTGCGGATGGAGCACCAGCTGTTCGAGAAGCTGGTGTACGGCAAGGTGCGCGCGGCGCTGGGCGGCCGGGTGCGGCACGCGATGTCGGGCGGCTCGGCGATGTCCCGGCGGCTCGGGCTGTTCTTCGACGGGGCCGGGATCACGGTCTTCGAGGGGTACGGCCTGACGGAGTCGTGCGCGGCGGCCACCGCGAACCCGCCGGGCGCCACCAAGTACGGCACGGTGGGCCTGCCGATCCCGGGCACCACGGTGCACGTGGCCGAGGACGGGGAGGTGTGGCTGTACGGGCCGCACGTCTTCGCCGGGTACCTGAACGACCCGGCGGCCAGCGCGCAGGTGCTGCGGGAGGGCTGGCTGGCGACGGGGGACCTCGGACGGCTGGACGAGGACGGCTATCTGACGATCACCGGGCGGAAGAAGGAGATCCTGGTGACCTCCAACGGCAAGAGCGTCGCGCCCGCCGCCCTGGAGGAGCGGGTGCGCTCGCACCCGCTGGTGTCGCAGTGCATCGTGGTCGGCAACGACCGGCCGTACGTCGCGGCGCTGGTGACCTTGGACCCGGAGGGGATAGCGCACTGGCTGTCGATGCGGAGCCGGCCGCAGCTGGCCCCGAAGGACCTGGTGCGCGACCCGGAGCTGACGGCGGAGATCCGGCGGGCGGTGGTCGCCGCCAACACCCTGGTCTCGCAGGCGGAGTCGATCCGCTCGTTCCGGGTGCTGCCCGAGCAGTTCACCGAGGAGCGCGGCTTGCTGACGCCCTCGCTGAAGTTGAAGCGGCGGGCGATCGAGAAGACGTACGCGCACGAGGTGGCCGCACTGTACCAGAGCTGACAGATCGTCATTTCTGCTTGTGCTTTTGTATTGACGATCCGTCAGGTCCTTCACAGAATGCGGGAATTCCCTATCGGGAGGGGTTCCCCCATGCCGCGTCGCCCGATCCGCGCCCTGGCCGCCGCCGCGGCGGCCCTCGCCCTGGCCTCCGCCTGCAACTCGGCCTCCACCCGCTCCGGCACGCAGCCCGGCGCCCCGGGCGCCACCACCCGCGGCGTGAGCGCCACCACGATCAAGGTCGGCGGGATCGTGTCGATGACCAGCGCCAGCGGCTACAGCAAGAAGGACACCGACCTCGGGGCCAAGGCCCGTTACCTGCGGGCCAACGCCGAGGGCGGCGTGCACGGCCGCAGGATCGAGTACCTCGGCGCGCAGGACGACGGCCAGGACCCGGGCAAGAACCTGGCCGCCGCCCGCAAACTGGTCCAGCAGGACCAGGTGTTCGCGGTGGCCCCGATGAGTTCGGTCACCTTCTCCGGTGCCGACTTCCTGGAGCAGGAGAAGGTGCCCACCTTCGGCTGGGGCACCCTGCCGTCCTTCTGCGGGCCGAAGCACATCTACGGGTTCAACGGCTGCCTCGTACCCAGCCCCGGCGGCACCCTCAACCAGACCTGGCCGGAGGGCATCGCCAAGGTCCTCGGCGGGGCGCGGGGCAAGTCGGTCGCGGTCATCGCCAACGACAGCGACGCCGGGAAGTTCGGCATCCGCACGTTCTCCCAGGGCTTCGCCGCGGCCGGCTTCACGGTGTCGTACGCCAAGCCGTCCGTCCCCGGCACGGCCGTGCCGAGCGACTGGTCGGCGTACGTCAAGGACATCCTCGGCAGCAACGGCGGCAAGGCCCCGGACGCCGTCGTGTCGGTCATGCAGACGCCCCACAACATCGGGCTGTTCACGGCGCTCAAACGGGCCGGCTACCAGGGTCTGCTGTCCGACCCGACCGACTACGACCCCGGGCTGCTGGCCAAGGACGCCACCCGGCAGGCGCTGGACGGGGTGCACGTGCTGCTGCAGTTCGAGCCGTTCGAGTCGCAGAGCCCGAGGATGGCGCAGTTCAAGGCGGACATCAAGGCGGCGGCGGGCGGCCAGGACGTCCCGCTGAACATGCACATGCTCACCGGCTACATGTCGGCCGACCTGTTCGTGTCCATGGCGCAGAAGGCCGGGCGGGACCTGACCGTGGAGTCGTTCCAGGCCGCCGCCCAGTCCTTCTCCGACACCGGCACGCTGGTCGGGGACCGCAGCATGCCGAAGGGGCAGAAGGACAGCTTCGGCTGCGGGGCACTCGTCCAGCTGCGCGGCGGCCGGTACGAGGTCTCCGTGCCCTTCGCCTGCCACGAGCCCGTTCCCTTCCGGTGAGGGGCGCCCCGGGATGGAGGATCTGCTCGTCTTCGTCCTGAGCGGCCTGGTCTCCGGCGCGCTCTACGCCCTGCTCGCCACCGGGCTGGTGCTGTCGTACTCGGCGTCCGGGCTGTTCAACTTCGCCCACGGGGCCACCGCCTACCTGTGCGCGCTGGCCTTCCACGAGCTCCACTCGGGCCTCGGCTGGCCGGCCGTGCCGGCGGCGCTGCTCGTGGTGTGCGTCCTGGCGCCCGGGCTCGGCTGGGCGCTGGACCGGCTGATGTTCCGCAGGCTGGCGCGGGCGGGTGAGGCGGCGCAGATCGTGGCGACGGTCGGGCTGCTGGTGGCGCTGCCGGCGGCCGGGTTGTGGGTGGTGGAGCTGCTGGAGCGGGCGGGGGCGCCGGTGGTGCCGGCGGAGAACCAGTTCGGGCTGCCCGGCGTCGGCCCGAGCCCCGCGCGGTCCTGGCAGCTCGCGGACGGCGTCGGCGTCGACTCCGACCAGCTGATCACCTGGGTGGTGACGGCGGTGGTCGCGGCGGGGCTGTGGGTGCTGCTGCGCCGGACCCGGCTCGGCCTGCGGCTGCGGGCCGCGGTGGACGACCGTACGCTGACCGAGCTGCGCGGGATCAGCGCCGACCGGCTGTCGTCGCTGGCGTGGATGATCGCCTCCGGGCTGGCCGGGCTCGCGGGCGTCCTGGCGACCCCGCTGCTGGGGCTGTCCGCGCACGACTTCACGCTCTTCCTGTTCGTGTCGGCCACGGCGGCGGTGATCGGGCGGTTCGCGTCGGTGCCGCTGGCCTTCGCGGGCGGGCTGGGGCTCGGGGTCCTGCAGAACCTGGTCGCCGGGTACGCGTCCGTCGCGTCCGTGGCCGAGCGGATCACGGGCCTGCGGACGGCCGTGCCGTTCCTGATCCTCTTCGCGGGACTGCTCGTGCTGACCCGGCGGGCGCGGACCGCCGGGACGGCGGCGGTGGACGAGCCGCCGGCGGACCCGCCGACCGGGGGCTCGTGGCTGCGCAGGTGGGGCGGCTGGGCGGGCGCCGGCGTGGCGGTGTGCGTCGCCCTGTACACGGTCACGACGCCGTTCTGGAGCGGGTTGCTGGCCCAGGGGCTGGCGATCTCGCTCGTGTTCATGTCGTTCACCGTCGTGACGGGCCTGGGGGCGATGGTCTCGCTGGCCCAGGCGACGTTCGTGACGGGCGCGGCGCTGGTGGCGGGCCTGCTGATGAGCCGGGGCTGGCCGTTCGCGGCAGCGCTGGTGGCCGGGACGTGCGCGGCCGCCGTGCTCGGGGCGCTGGTGGCCCTGCCGGCGCTGCGGCTGGGCGGGCGGTCGCTGGCGCTGGCCACGCTGGCGCTGGCGTTCCTCGCCGATCAGGTGCTGTTCCAGCTGCGGTGGCTGCGCAACGGGGACTCCGGGTGGCCGGTGCCGCGGCCGGTGTTCGGGCCGGTGGACCTGTCCGACGACCGGGCCATGGGGGTGGCGCTGGTGGTGCTCGTCGCCGCGGTCACGGCGGGTCTGACGGCGCTGCGGAACTCGGCGACGGGGCGGGCCATGCTCGCGGTGCGGTCGGCGCCGGCGGCGGCGATGGCCTCGGGGGTGTCCGTGCTGCGCACGAAGCTGCTGGTGTTCACGGTGTCGGCCGGGCTGGCGGGGTTCGGGGGCGTGCTCTACGCCTCGTACAACACGCGGATCACGGCGACGGACTTCACGGCGATGACGGGGCTCGTGTGGCTGGCGGTGGTGGTCGCGGCGGGCGTCCGGCGCCCGCAGTACGCGGTGGTCGCCGGTCTGGTCTTCGCCCTGGTCCCCCACGTCCTGGCGGACCACGTGACGGACTCCGCCCACCTCCCCCTGATCCTCTTCGGCCTGTCGGGCCTGGCCCTGGCCACCACCCCGGACGGCTACTGCACCACCGCACTCCGCCGCCGAGGCGGCGCGGCCGCCGCTCCTGCGGGTCCGCCGGGGGCGGACGCGGCGGCCGGGCCGGAAACCGGATCGGCACCCGAAGCCGGACGCGGGCCCGGGCCCGGAGGCGGACCCGGGGGCGGACCGGGACCCGGACCCGGACCCGGAGCCGGACCCGGCGCCGCCGTCCCGGCCGCGCCCCCGGGGCCCGAGGGGCCCGAGGGGCCCGGGGGGCCCGAGGGGCCCGGGGGGCCCAGGGTGGCTGAGGTGCCCGAGGTGCCTGAGGTGCCTGAGGTGCCCGTGGTGTCCGAGGTGCCCGAGGTGCCTGAAGTGCCCGTGGTGTCCGAGGCGCCCCGGACACCTGAGGTGCCCAGGGCGCCCGGGGTGCCCGCGGCCGACCCGCCCGCTCTGGAGCTGGCCGCAGTGGTGGCGGGCTACGGCGGCGGAACGGTGCTCCGGGGCGTGGACCTGCGGGTGCGCAAGGGGGAGATCCTCGCCCTGCTCGGGCCCAACGGGGCCGGCAAGAGCACCGCCTGCAAGGTGGCCGCCGGGCTGCTGCCCGTGCGGGACGGCGGCAGGGTGCGCGTGGCCGGGCGGGACGTCACCCACGAGGGCGCGGTCCGGCGCGCCCGCGCCGGCGTCCTGCTGGCTCCCGAGGGCCGCGGGATCTTCCCGGCGCTCACCATCGACGAGAACCTCGCCCTGCACCTCGACGACCGGGCCGCACGCGACGCCGTCTACACCCGCTTCCCCCGCCTCGCCGAGCGCCGCGCCGTCGCGGCGGGCTCCCTCTCCGGCGGCGAGCAGCAACTCCTCGCCCTGGCGCCGCTGCTGGAGCGCCCCCCGGCGGTGCTGGTCGCCGACGAGCCCTCGCTCGGCCTGGCGCCGCGCCTCGTGGACGAGGTCTACGCCCTGCTCACCGAGCTCCGCGCCGGCGGCACGGCCCTGCTGCTGGTGGAGGAGAAGGCCGCCGAGATCCTCGGCATCGCCGACACCGTCGCCTACCTCGCCCAGGGCCGGATCGCCTGGTGCGGCCCCCGCGCCGAGGTCGAGCCGGACCGCCTGACCGAGGCCTACCTGGGGATGGCCGCCTCATGACGACCGACGCATCCGACGCCTCCGCGCCCTCGGACCCCTCCGGCGCCCGCGCCCCCACGCCCTCCGACGCCCTCACCCCCTCCGGCACCCCCGCCGCCGTGCTCCGGGCGTACGGGATCACGGTCCGCTTCGGTGGCGTGCGGGCCCTGACCGACGTCTCCCTGGCCCTGCGCCCCGGCGAGATCTGCGGGCTCATCGGGCCGAACGGCGCCGGCAAGACCACCCTGTTCGACGTCCTGTCCGGCATCCGCCGCCCCGACGGCGGCCGGATCCTGCTCGACGGCGCGGACATCACCCGCCGCTCCCCCGTCTGGCGGGCCCGCCACGGCATGCGCCGCACCTTCCAGCGGCAGCAGCTCTTCGGCCGGCTGACCGTCGCCGAACAGCTCCTGGTGGCCCAGGAGTGGCGCGGCGGCCTCCGGGACCGCCGCAGGCTGGAGCGCGAACGCCGCGAGCGGGCGGGGCGGCTGCTGGCCGACTGCGGGATCGACGCCCTGGCGCCGACGTACGCGGCCGGCCTGCCGGTGGGCCGGGCGCGCATGGTGGAGCTGGCCCGGGCCGCCGCCGACCGGCCCCGGGTCCTGCTGCTCGACGAGCCGGCCTCCGGCATGTCCGCGCCGGAACGGGCCCGCCTGGCGGCCGTCGTACGGGGCCTGGCCGACCGCGAGGGCTGCGCGGTCCTGCTGGTCGAGCACAACGTGGCGTTCGTGATGGACCTCTGCACCCGGGTGGTGGTCCTGGACCTCGGCACCGTCCTCGCCGAGGGCACTCCGGCCGAGGTCCGCGCGGACCCCCTCGTCCGCGAGGCGTACCTGGGCAGCGCCCAGCCGCGCCGGATTCCACCCGTTCGGCGGGAATAGCACGGGGCGGGGGCCGGTTGTCGCCCGTCGTGCGGCCCGATCCCGCACGCGCACGACCGACGAGACAACGACCAGAGAACGAGGGATACGACCCCGTGGTGAACCAGGTCCCCAGCGTCACGCTCAACAACGGCGTCCGGATGCCCCAGCTCGGCTTCGGCGTCTGGCAGATCCCCGACGACGAGGCCGCGCAGGTCGTCGGCACCGCCCTGGAGGCGGGCTACCGGAGCATCGACACCGCGTCCGTCTACGGCAACGAGGCCGGCACCGGAAAGGCGCTCGCCGACTCGGGCCTGCCGCGCGAGGAGCTGTTCGTCACCACCAAGCTCTGGAACGGCCCCTCCCCGACCTGGGGCCGCGACGAGGTGCTGCGTGCCTTCGACGACTCCCTCGCCAAGCTCGGCCTGGACCACGTCGACCTGTACCTGATCCACTGGCCGCGCCCGATGCGCGACGACTTCCTGACCATCTGGAAGACCTTCGAGGAGATCGCCGCCGACGGCCGGGCCAGGGCCGTCGGCGTGTCCAACTTCCGCCCCGCCGACCTGGAGCGGCTGCGTGCCCACAGCGCGCTGGTCCCGGCGGTCAACCAGGTCGAGCTGCACCCGCTGTTCCCGCAGCGCGAGCTGCGCGCCGTCCACGCGGAGCTGGGCATCGCCACCGAGGCCTGGTCCCCGCTGGGGCAGGGCGGTGAGCTGCTGGCGCTGCCGGCCGTGACGGCGGTGGCGGACAAGCACGGCCGCAGCGCCGCCCAGGTGGTGCTGCGCTGGCACGTCCAGAACGGCCTGATCGCCATCCCGAAGTCCGTGACCCCGTCGCGGATCCGGGAGAACCTCGACGTCTTCGGCTTCGAGCTCGACGCCGACGACCTGGCCGCCCTGGACGCCCTGGGCACCTCGGCCGCCGCCCGGCGGATCGGCCCGGACCCGGCCGTCTTCGACGCGTAACCCCGCACGGCCCCCGCACGGCCCCGCACGGCCCCCGGCCGGGCGGGTCCGGCGGGCCCGGCGGGTCCGGGCCCGCCGGGCCGGGCGGGGTGGCCGCCGGGGGTGGCCGCCGTCAGCTCGCGCCGTGGGCCGGGGCGATCTTCTCGACGCGTTCGGCGAGTTCGAAGTCCGTCTCGGTGACGGCGCCGCCCGCGCTGTGGGTGTGCACCGCCAGGCCGACGGTGTCGTAGCCCAGGGTGACATCGGAGTGGTGGTTCAACTGCTCCTGGATCACCACGATGTGGGCGACCAGGGCACCGGCGGCCGGGTGGCCGGGCAGGCGGTACGTGCGCCGGAGGCGGTCGCCTTCGAGGGCCCAGCCGGGCAGTTCCCGCAACCGGTCCTCGATCTCCTTCTGCGAAAGCGGCTCGTTCGCCATCGGCGACTCCTTCCCCGCGACAACGGAAACAACCGGACATGACGTGCAGTCAAGGTTCCCACAGCGGCGGCCCGGGGGAAGCTTTCGCGCCATAGTGCGCGCGGGTGCTTCCGTCCCTTCCGGGCCCGCCGTGACGCCCCTATGCTCCTGCGCCGACGCGACTGTTACCGGCGGTAATGAGGGGGCATCGGCATGGACGTACCGAGGGCGGGGACCGGCCGGACAACGGGGGCGGGGACCGGCCGGACGGCGGGGACGGGCCGGGAGCCGGGCACCAGCGCCTCGCGGCGTACGTTCCTGGCGGGCACGGCAGGGGGCGCGGCCGGCGCCGCCGGACTCCTGGGCGCGACCCCGGCCGTCGCCGCCACGGCAGGCACGGCCGCCGCCGCACCGGCGGCGGCTCCCGCGGCACCCCGCCACGTCGCGGTCCTCGGCGGTGGCGTCGCCGGTCTGACCGCGGCCCACGAACTGGCCGAGCGCGGCTACCGGGTGACCGTCTACGAACGCCGCGCCCTGGGCGGCAAGGCCCGCAGCATGGACGTCCCGGGCAGCGCCCGCGGCGCCCGCCGCGCCCTGCCCGCCGAGCACGGCTTCCGGTTCGTCCCGGGGATCTACCACAACCTGCCCGACACCCTGCGCCGCATCCCGTTCCCCGGCAACGCCCACGGCGTGTGGGACAACCTCGTCGCGCCGAAGGAGATGATGTTCGCCCGTGCCGGGGGCCGCGAGGACCTGCGCGGGCCGATCCCCTGGCCCGGGCACTCCGGCGCCCCGCTCACCCTCGACGAGATCCGCCGGGCGATCGAGGGGTTCCTGCAGACGCTGGTCCGCCTCCCCCCGCACGAGAGCGCCTACTTCGTGGACCGCGCGCTGGTCTTCCTGACCAGCTGCGACGAGCGCCGCGACCAGGTCTGGGAGTACACGCCCTGGTGGGACTTCGTCCGCGCCGAGCGGATGTCGACGGAGTACCGGCGCATCCTGGCCGTCGGCATCACCCGCAACATCGTGGCCACCAAGGCGGAGGAGGCCTCCACCCGTACGGTGGGCACCCTCGGCGAGGCGTTCGTCTACAACGCGCTCGGCCGCGGCGCGGACGGCCCGCCCGACCGGATCTTGAACCTGCCGACCAACGAGGCCTGGATCGACCCCTGGGAGGCTCATCTGCGCTCCCTCGGCGTGGAGTTCCGGATCGGCTGGACCGTCCGCGAGGTGCGGTACGGCGACGGCCGGGTCAGCGGGGTCGCCGTCGAGGGCCCCGGCGGCGAGCGCGTGACGGTGACGGCCGACCACTACGTGTCCGCGCTGCCGGTCGAGCACGCCCGCCGCACCTGGGGCCCGGCGCTGCGCGCCGCCGACCCGATGCTGGGGCGCTGCGACAAGCTGGTGACGGACTGGATGACCGGCATCCAGTTCTATCTGACCGAGCGGGCCCCGATGGTCCACGGCCACGTCAACTGCATCGACTCGCCCTGGTCGTTGACGGCGATCCAGCAGGCCGAGCACTGGCCGGCCCGGGACTTCGCCGCCGACTACGGTGACGGCACCGCCGTGGACTGCCTCTCCGTGGACATCTCCGAGTGGGACAGGCCCGGGATCCTGTACGGCAAGACGGCCAAGCAGTGCACCCGCGACGAGGTCGCCCGCGAGGTCTGGGCGCAGCTGAAGGCCTCGCTCAACGACAGCGGACGGACGGTGCTGCGGGACGGCACCTTGCACTCGTGGTTCCTGGACCCCGGCGTGGGCGGCCTCGGCACCCCGGAGCCGACCAACGAGGACCAGCTCCTGATCCACCCCGTGGGCACCTTCCACCACCGGCCGAGCGCCGGCACCCGGATCCCCAACTTCTTCCTGAGCGGGGACTACGTGGCCGTGGACATCGACCTGGCGACGATGGAGGGCGCCAACGCCTCGGCCCGCGCCGCCGTCAACGCCCTGCTCGACCAGGACGGTTCGCCGGCCGCGCGGTGCACGGTGCGGCCGATGTACCGGGCGCCGGAGATCGAGGTCCTGCGGCGGCACGACCGCTGGCGCCACCGTATCGGCCTGCGCAACGTCTTCGACCTGGGCTGAACCGTTCGGCGGACCCTCGGCTACCGTCGGGGCATGACGACGACGTCCCGTGCGGCCGAGACCTCCGTAGGCGCGTTGCTGCGTACGTGGCGGGAGCGGCGCGGCCTCAGCCAGCTGGAGCTGGCGGGCCGCGCGGAGTCCTCCGCCCGGCACATCAGCTTCGTCGAGACCGGGCGGGCGCGGCCCAGCGAGGAGATGGTGCTGCGGCTGGCCGACCGTCTCGACGTGCCGGTGCGGGAACGCAACGCGCTGCTACTCGCGGCCGGTTACGCGCCCCGCTTCGCCCAGACCCCGCTGGACGACCCCTCGATGGGGGCGCTGCGCGCGGGGCTGGAGCGGCTGCTGACCGGCTACGAGCCGTACCCGGCGATCGTCGTGGACGGCACGTACCACGTGATCGCCGCCAACCGGGGCGTCCTGATGCTGCTGGAGGGCCTGCCGGCGCACCTGCTGGAGCCGCCGCTGAACGCCATGCGGATCACGCTGCACCCCGAGGGCCTGGCGCCGAGGATCCGCAACCTCGCGCAGTGGCGCGGCCACCTGCTGGCCCAGATGGAACGGCAGATCGCGCTGGCCCGCTCCGAGCCGCTGCGCGCGCTGTACGAGGAGGTCTCGGCGTACCCGGTGCCGCACCGGGCGGGCGACGCCGCGCCGGCGGAGCCGGTGCCGTACTTCGCGCTGCCGCTGGTGATCGAGCACGACGGGCACGTGCTCTCGTTCGTGTCGTCCATCTCGACGTTCAACACCCCGATGGACGTGACGGTCGCCGAGCTGGCGATCGAGACGATGCTCCCGGCCGACCCGGCGACGGTGAAGTACCTGCGGTCAGTCGGCGGCTGAGCGCAGCGCCAGCTGCTGGAGCACCGCGAACAGCGCGACGGTGAGGGCCTGCGCCGGGATCCACACGGTCCCGGCGGTGGTCGGCTCGAGCCAGGCGACCAGGGCGACCAGGCTGGCCGCGGCCCAGAGGTGGTTGGTCGCGACCACGGCCTTGACCCAGCCGGCGGCCGGGTGCTGCCGGGAGGCAAGCAGCCCGACCCCGGCGCCGTAGGCGACGAGCAGGACCCCGAGCTCCAGCAGCAGCCCCTGCCCGATCCCCAGCAGCCGCCCGAGCGGCGCCGAGAAGGCGACGTAGGCCAGACCGTTGGCGGTGGTGACGACGGAGTCGAGGGCGAGGAACCGGCGCAGCGCGGCCCGCGGCCGGTCGGTACGGGCGATGCTGCCGAGCAGGGTTGCGGACATGGCGGATCAACCTCCGTCGAGGACCGATGGGTGAGGGGACCCGGTTCCGGAGGGCGAGTGCGCGCCCTCCGGACCCGATGCCTCAACCTTGCCGGGCGGCGGCGACGGGGTCGATTACCCGCGGGGTAATGGCGGGCCGGGTCAGCCGAGGTCGGCGAGGTCCACGCCGGCCTGGGCCGCGGCGGCCCGGACGGTCTGCTCCAGCAGGACGGCGATGGTCATGGGGCCGACGCCGCCGGGCACGGGGGTGATCAGCGAGGCGCGGGCGGCGGCCGACTCGAAGTGGACGTCGCCGACGTTGCCCTCGTTGTAGCCGGCGTCCAGGACCACCGCGCCGGGCTTGATGTCCTCGCCGCGGATGAACTCGGCCTTGCCGACCGCGGCCACCAGCACGTCGGCCTGGCGGACGATCGAGGACAGGTCCTCGGTGCGGGAGTGACAGTAGGTGACGGTGGCGTTGCGCTCCAGGAGCAGCATGCCGGCCGGCTTGCCGAGGATGGCGCTGCGGCCGACGACCACGGCGTGCTTGCCGGTGAGGTCCACCTCGTACTCCTCCAGCAGGCGCATGATGCCGCCGGGGGTGCAGGAGACGAAGCCGGGCAGGCCGAAGCCCATGGCGGCGAAGGAGTGCATGGTGACGCCGTCGACGTCCTTGCCCGGAGCGATCGCTTCAAAAGCGGCGCGCTCGTCGATGTGGTGCGGCACCGGGTGCTGGAGCAGGATGCCGCTGATCTCCGGGTCCTCGGAGAGCGCGGTGATGGTGGCGACCAGTTCCTCGGTGGTGGTCTGCGCCGGGAGCGCCACGTGGCGGGAGGTGATGCCCGCCTTGGCGCAACGGTTCTGCTTCATCCGGACGTACGTCACGGAGGCCGGGTCCTCACCGACCAGGACGGTGGCCAGGCAGGGCGCCTTGCCGGTGCGGGCGGTGAGCGCGGCGGCGAGGTCGGCGGTGCGCTCGCTGATCCGGCGGGCCAGCGCGGTGCCGTCCATCAGCCGGGCGGTCCGGTCGGTCGGGGTGGCAGTCGTCACGGGGTCTCCTGAACGTCGCTGCGGCGCGCGTGTCGGACGCGCGGTTCGCGTGTCGTGTCGCGGTGTCGCCCAGGCGCGCGGCAGTCGACGTACGGGAGGCGGGTGCGGCCGTACGCGGGCCGCTCCCCGGTGGTGATCCACCCGAACGCCAGTCACGGCCCGCCGCCCACTGTAGTCGACCCGTGGGAATCCGGTGGAGACCTGGGGAGCAAGCTGGGACGATCAAGACATGGCACCCACTTTCGATCATCTCGTGAGCGAGGCGGAGTCCGTCTCGGTGGAGGGCTGGGACTTCTCCTGGCTCGACGGCCGGGCCAGCGAGCAGCGGCCCTCCTGGGGCTACCAGAAGATGCTCGGCGCCAAGCTGGCCGCCGTCCGCTCGGCCCTGGACGTCCAGACCGGCGGCGGCGAGGTCCTCGCCGGCGCCGTCGGGGCGGGCGGCCCCCCGCTGCTGGCGGCCACCGAGTCCTGGCCGCCGAACGTCGACAAGGCGACCCGGCTGCTGCACCCGCTGGGCGCGGTGGTGGTCGCGACCCCCGACGAGCCGCCGCTGCCGTTCGGGGACGAGGCCTTCGACCTGGTGACCAGCCGGCATCCGGTGACCATCTGGTGGGAGGAGATCGCGCGGGTGCTGCGGCCGGGAGGCACCTACTTCTCGCAGCAGGTCGGGCCCGCGAGCGTGTTCGAGCTCGTCGAGTACTTCCTCGGCCCGCAGCCGGAGGAGGTGCGCCGGGCCCGCCACCCCGACGACGCGGTCGCCGACGCCCGGAAGGCCGGACTGGAGGTCGTCGACCTGCGGTCGGAGCGGCTGCGGACGGAGTTCCACGACATCGGTGCGGTGATCTACTTCCTGCGCAAGGTGATCTGGATGGTGCCCGGCTTCACGGTCGCCGGCCACCGGGACCGGCTGCGCGAGCTCCACGAACGGATCGAGAGCGAGGGTCCGTTCGTCGCCCACACCGCCCGCTTCCTGATCGAGGCGCGCAAGCCCGGCTGAGCCGGGCCGGATTCGGGGGCCCGATGCGCCAGGGGCCCGGGAGGTTGCGTCCAGGCGGCGTGGCGCAGGTCACTCAATTCAGCGCGTAACGAATCGACTCGGGCGCGCGATGAACCGACAGGTGTCTTCACGCGGCCCCGGAATACCGACCCCACGGGGCCTGTTTCCGCAAGGACGCGCGATGATGTCCCGCCCGCCCTATCTGTTCGCAACGAGAGGCTTCTTGTGTCGCTCAGCCCGTCCCGTACGTTCCCTCCGGAGATCGCCGAATCCGAGGCCCTGGTCGCTCTCGTCGAGCGTGGCCGCGAGCAGGGTCACATCAACGGTGACGACGTGCGCCAGGCTTTCGAGGCCGGCCGCATCCCGGTGGACCAGTGGAAGCGGGTCCTGCGCAGCCTGAACCAGGTCCTGGACGAGGAGGGCGTCGCGCTGCACGTCAGCGCCGCCCCGGCCACCAAGCCCGCCGCCAAGAAGCCCCGCAAGACGGCAGCGGCCCCGGCCCGTACCGCGACCAAGAAGGCGGCCGCCGCGCCGCGTCCCATCGGCGCGCGCAAGACCGCGGCCACGGCTCCCGCCGCGACGATATCCACGTCGCCGGCGGCTCCGGCCGCCACCGAGGACGAGGTGACGGCCGCCCCTTCGGCGACCGCCGTCGCCGAGCCGAAGAAGCGCACCGTCAAGAAGACCGCCGCCAAGAAGACGGCCGTCAAGAAGACCGCCGCGAAGAAGACCTCGGCCAAGGACGCCGACGACGAGGCCATCGACGTCGAGAACGACGAGATCTTCGAGGACCTCACCGACGACACCGAGGAGGAGCCGAAGTCCGGCGGCCAGGGCTTCGTGCTGTCCGACGAGGACGACGACGACGCCCCGGCCCAGACGGTCATGGTGGCCGGCGCCACCGCCGACCCGGTCAAGGACTACCTCAAGCTGATCGGCAAGGTGCCGCTCCTCAACGCCGAGCAGGAGGTCGAGCTCGCCAAGCGCATCGAGGCGGGCCTGTTCTCCGAGTACAAGCTGGAGGAGGAAGAGGACCTCAAGCCGGCGTACCGGCGTGAGCTGGAGATCCTCGTCGAGGACGGCAAGCGGGCCAAGAACCACCTGCTGGAGGCCAACCTCCGCCTGGTGGTCTCCCTCGCCAAGCGCTACACCGGCCGCGGCATGCTCTTCCTGGACCTGATCCAGGAGGGCAACGTCGGTCTGATCCGCGCGGTGGAGAAGTTCGACTACACCAAGGGATTCAAGTTCTCCACCTACGCCACCTGGTGGATCCGGCAGGCGATCACCCGTGCCATGGCCGACCAGTCCCGCACCATCCGCATCCCCGTGCACATGGTCGAGATCATCAACAAGCTCGCCCGGGTGCAGCGCCAGATGCTCCAGGACCTGGGCCGCGAGCCCACCCCGGAGGAGCTGGGCAAAGAGCTCGACATGACCCCGGAGAAGGTCATCGAGGTCCAGAAGTACGGCCGTGAGCCGATCTCCCTGCACACCCCGCTGGGTGAGGAGGGCGACAGCGAGTTCGGTGACCTCATCGAGGACTCCGAGGCGGTCGTCCCGGCGGACGCGGTCTCCTTCACCTTCCTGCAGGAGCAGCTCCAGTCCATCCTGGGCACGCTCTCGGAGCGCGAGGCGGGCGTGGTCTCCATGCGCTACGGCCTGAACGACGGCCAGCCCAAGACGCTGGACGAGATCGGCCGGGTGTACGGCGTCACGCGTGAGCGGATCCGTCAGATCGAGTCCAAGACGATGTCGAAGCTGCGCCACCCGTCGCGTTCGCAGGTGCTGCGCGACTACCTCGACTA
Organism: Streptomyces antimicrobicus; assembly: GCF_020532625.1. GTDB lineage: Bacteria > Actinomycetota > Actinomycetes > Streptomycetales > Streptomycetaceae > Streptomyces > Streptomyces antimicrobicus. The sequence goes on from NZ_JAJAUY010000064.1 coordinate 15,758, forward strand.
AGAGGCACGGGGTCCGCCGACCGCAGGAGGCCCCGGACCGCGCGAACGCCGGGAGGCCGGCCCCTCAGGGGGCCGGCCTCCCGGCGTTCGCCGTGCCCGTCGGCGGACGTCGGGCGGGGCTGCGTCAGGCCGTGCGGCGCTGCTTGCGGGCGGCCATCACCGCGTAGACCAGCACGCCCGCGAAGAGGAACAGCACGCCCTGGTACACGGCCGCGTAGCCGGAGCCGGCGACCAGCCACATCGAGAAGCCGAACGCGAGGACGGACAGCGCCGCGTCCCGGACCAGCCGGCCCCGGTGCACCTGATCGGCGCGGCCCGAGGCCAGGAAGTAGATCTGCGCGGCGGTCGCGAGCAGGTAGGGGACGGTGGCCGTGAAGGTCGTGACCAGGACCAGGACCTCGAAGACGCCCGCGGACCCGGCGGTGTAGTTGTAGACGGTCAGCGCCGAGGCCAGGGCCACGGTGACGACCACGCCGACGACGGGCACCCCGCGCCGCCGGCTCGCGAAGACCTGCGGGAAGAGGCCGTCGCGGGCGGCGGCGTACGGGGTCTGCGCGCTGAGCAGGGTCCAGCCGTTGAGCGCGCCCAGCACCGAGATCACCGCCGCGCAGGCGACGACCGTGCCGCCCCAGCTGCCGCCGAACATGGCGTCGACCGCGTCGCTGAACGGGGCCTTCGAGTCCACCAGCGCATCGTGGGGCACCAGGCCGAACACCGACAGGGTGCCCAGCAGGTACACCACGGCCGCGCCGACGGTGCCCAGGACCGTGGCCCGGCCGACGTTGCGGGCCGGGTCGCGGACCTCGCCGGCGCTGACCGCGGCGGACTCCACGCCCAGGTAGCTGAAGAGCAGGATGGCGGCCGAGGCGGACACGGCGCCCAGCGCCGAGTCGCCGGTGGCCCGGAACGGGCCGAGGTTGGCGGGGTCGAAGAAGAACAGCCCGCCGACCGCGACCAGCAGCAGCGGGGCGAACTTCAGCACGGTGGCGACCAGCTGGACGGCGCCCACGTACCGGGTGCCCGCCAGGTTCGCCGCCGCCGGGAGCCACTGCACGGCGAGCGCCGCCAGGCACATCGTCCAGCGGTGCTCGGCCACCGCCGGGAAGAGGACGCCGAGGTAGCCGACGGCGGCCACGGCGAGGGCGGCGTTCGAGACCCAGGCGGTGATCCAGTAGCTCCAGGCCGCCAGGAAACCGGCGAAGTCGCCGAACGCGGCGCGGGCGTAGACGTACGGGCCACCGGTCCGCGGGAGCCGCTCGGCGAGCCGGCCGAAGACCAGGGCCAGGGCGACGGCACCGACGGTGAGCACGCCGAAGGCGACCAGGCTGATGGAGCCGAAGGGGGCCACGGAGGCGGGCAGGAGGAAGATGCCGCCGCCGATGATGTTGCCCATGACCAGGCAGGTCGCGATCGGCAGCCCGAAGCGGCGGGTGTGCGGGCCCTGCGGGGCACCGGCCCCGGCCTGCGTGGAGGAACCTTTCTGCTGCCCGGGTTCCTGCTGAGCGGCTACGGGAGGTGGTGCAACGTGCGAGGTCATGGGTGGTGCGCCTTACGGATGTCTCACATGATGGGCAGGTCGACACATGGTCGGGCACCGTACGGGCGCCGCCAAATCACCGGGTTTCGTCCGGCGCGGGCACCCCTGCGGACGGAAGGGTTCCGCCCACGGGCCCCTGCCACCGCTGATCCTCCAGCGGCACCTGCGGGCCGTCCGCCTCCCCCAGCCACCTGCGCAGCACCGCGTGCACGGCCTCCGCGCCCACCAGCGCGGGTGCCGGGTCCGACAGCTCGGTGGGCCACATCAGGAAGGCCCTGCCCTGCTCCCCGCCCAGCCCGCCGTGCGAGCCGATCTGCTCCTCGAAGGCGTGCACCGTGCCGGTCTCCGGGTCGTACGCGGAGTTGACCATGATGTCGGCCACGTGGGGGAAGCCGTCCGCCCGCCGCACCGCCCGGGCCGCGCCCGGCCCGTACCGGGCGAGGAGCTCCTCGGCCTCCCCCGGCACGGCCAGCCGTGCCACCGCCCCGCCGGGCCCGAGCACCTCCCCGTCCACCAGCAGGAAGCCGATGCCGGGGTGGTTGGCCAACGTCGGCAGCAGCGCCGGCCAGGCCCGCTCGATCCACTCCCGGCTCGCCCGGCCCGGCACGTCGGGGAACGAGATCAGCGCCAGGTTGCCCGAGGCGAGGACCACCGGGTCCGGCCCGCGGGCCGGGCGGACCTCGCCGGCGCCCTCCTCCACCGGCCGGTGCAGGGCCGCGCGGACCGCGGCGCGGGCCTCGGCCCCGCTCGGGGTGCGGCCGGCCCGGCGCCGCACGGGCAGGCCGCAGCCCGCCCGGACCAGGTCCTTGAGCGTGAGGCCGTACCGGGACAGGAAGGTCTCCCCGGGGCTCTGCCCGTGGTCGGACAGCAGCACGATCCGGTACGCGCGCGGCGCGTGCTCGGCGACCCGGGCGAGCAGGGCCAGGCTCCGGTCCAGCCGGGCCAGCACCTGGTCGGTGTCCGGGCCGTGCGGGCCGGAGTGGTGGGCGACCTCGTCGTAGCCGACGAGGTCGGCGTAGACGCAGGAGCGGCCGGCCAGCATGTCCCCGAGCACGGCGGCCACCACGACGTCCCGCTCCACCACCGTGGCGAACGCCCGGACGAAGGGGTACAGCCCGCCGCGCGAGACCCGCGGCCGGTCCCCGCGCAGCCGGGCGCGGACCGACTGGACGAGCTCACGCACGACCTCGGCGACGAAGGACACGGCGGTACGGACGGCGTGGGCGGGGTCGGAGAAGTACGCGAAGTAGCCGGCGCGGGAGCGGTTGGCGCGGCCCCGGCGCGCCGAGACCGACAGCACGAGCGCCAGCTGGTCGGCGCCGCCGCTGAACAGGTTGCCGCGGCTGGCCCCGTCCAGGCGGAGCAGTCCGCCGTCGGCGGTCCGGTCGACCGCGCGGCGCTGGAGCTCGGCGGCGCTGCGGGGGCGGTTGCAGACCATCACCTCGCCGGTGTCCTTCTCGTACCAGCGGAACGCGGGCACGTCGAAGGTGGAGCCGTGCAGGATGCCCAGCTGGCTGGCGCCCGTCTGGCTGGACCAGTCCGTGCGCCAGGGCGCCAGCCGGTGGCTGTGCTCCAGCCACGCGGCGACCGTGGGCATCACCCCCCGGGCGGCGGCCCCGCGCAGCTCCTGGTGGCCGAGGCCGTCGAGCTGGACGAACACCAGGCCCGGCGGGAGCGTCCGGCCGGGGTCCCGGACACCGCCCCGGCGCCGGCCGCGGCGGCGGGCGGCGAGCCGGTACAGCCGCCGCCGGTAGGCCTCGTCGTCGCGCACCGCCAGGGCGGTGGAGGTGGCGGAGGCGACGGCGGACATGACGGCGGCGACCACCACGGCGGTCTGCGGGGCCACCTCGCCGCGGCCGGCCGGCACCAGGTCCAGGGCCAGCCACAGCAGGGAGCCGTTGAGGAAGAACACCAGCAGGCCCAGCACCAGCGCCGGCACCAGCAGCAGCGCCCGGACCAGGACCGGCCACACCAGGGCGCTGAGCAGGCCGAAGGCGCCGGCGCCCCAGGCCGCGGTCAGCCCGATCTCGGTGACGCTGTCGCCGTCGTCGGACCGCAGGCGGAAGTCCGGCAGGATGCCGGCGAGCGCGAGCAGGGTGAGGGTGGAGGCGGCCCAGACGACGAGCACGCGTCCCAGGGCGCTCCCCATGGTGCGCCAACGCCCTCGCAGCACGCCCCGCCTCCCTCGCCTCGCCCCCGCGGCCGTACGGCGGGATCTTTCCCAGCGTCGCACGGACCGCAACCGCGGACCGGCGGCGTACGGGGGCTGCCGGTACGTACGGGGGCGGGGCCGCGGTCGAGCACCGGCGGCGGGGAGCGTACGGGTGGCGGCGGGAGCGTCCTGGGGCCGGGGGGGGGCGTACCGGCGCCGGCGGGGCCTCAGGTGCCGTCGTAGCCCGCGGTCGGCATCGACAGCCGGCGGTGCACCTCGGCCTTCATCGCCGAGGTGTACCTCGGCTCGTCCAGGCCGGCGGTCTCCAGCCGCACGCCCCGCCGGGCGCACTCCGCGGTGAACTCGTCCACCGAGCGCAGGGCCCGTTCCAGCACCCGCCGGTTGGGGGCGACGAACAGGTCGACCTGACCGGCGTCCACGTCGCGCCACAGACCGACGTGGTCGGCGCGCAGGCCGAGGAAGAGCAGTTGCCTGGTCACCACGTACCCGTGGTCGGCGGCCCAGCGCGCGCACATGGCGTGCTGGCCGCGGGTGTCCACGACGAACGGGTCGGCATCGAGTTCCTCGAGCGGGGCCAGGCTGGCGATAGCGGCCACGCGCAGCTCATCCATGCCGCCCGACCCTACTCCGATCGGGCAGCGGCGAGGAGGGGGCCGTCGGCCACCGCACCGGGGCAGAACGGCCGGTCAGGGCCTACGCTCACGACAGACGTCCAGGGTAGGGAGGGACCGCGGTGCCGGTGGAGATCACCTGGTGGGGGCACGCCACGTGCACGGTCGAGGACTCCGGGGTACGCCTGCTGACGGACCCGCTGTTCGCGGCGCGGCTGGCCCATCTACGACGGCGCCGGGGCGCGCTGCCGCCGCCGGAGGCGGCCGTGGCCGACGCGGTGCTCGTCTCGCACCTGCACGCCGACCACCTGCACCTGCCCTCGCTGGCCGCACTGGCACCCGGCACCCGCCTGGTGGTGCCGCGCGGGGCGCGGCGGGCGGTGCCGGGGCTGGTGCGGCTGGCGGTGCTGCGGCGGCTGGTGGTGACCGAGGTGGCACCGGGCGAGGCGGTCGACGTCGGCGCGGGGGTGCGCGTACGGGCGGTCAGCGCCCGGCACGACGGACGGCGGCTGCCGTTCGGCGCGCACCACGCGCCCGCGCTGGGGTACGTCGTCCAGGGCGCGGCGCGGACGTACTTCGCCGGGGACACGGGACTGTTCGACACGATGGCGCGGGAGGTGGGACCGGTGGACGTGGCGCTGCTGCCGGTGGGCGGCTGGGGCCCGTACCTGGGGCCGGGCCACCTGGACCCGCGGCGGGCGGCGCGGGTCGTGGAGCTGCTGGGCCCGGCGGCGGCGGTCCCGGTGCACTACGGGACGTACTGGCCGATCGGGATGGACGCGGTGCGCCCGCACGAGTTCCACGCGCCGGGCCTGGAGTTCGCCCGGCTGGCCGCCCGGTCGGCGCCGAAGGCGTCGGTCCTGGTGCCGGGGCACGGCGCACGGGTGCGCGTGCCGTGACGGGTCCGGGGGCCGTGGCGGGGGCCGTGTCCGGGGCCGTGTCCGGGGCGGTGACGGGGGCGGCGGCCGGGGTCCTGGCGGCGCCGTGGGCACCGGACCCGGCGGAGTCCACGCAGCAGGCGCTGGGCTATCCGGCGCTGTTCCTGCTGGTGGCCCTGGGGGCGCTGGTGCCGGTGATCCCGACGGGTGCGCTGGTGAGTTCGGCGGCGGTCGTCGCCTTCCACCACCGGTCCTTGCCGCTGGGGGTGCTGCTGGTGTGCGCGGTGGCCGCGCTGGCGGCCTTCACCGGGGACATCGCCCTGTACTGGCTGGGGCAGCGAGGGGTCGGCTCCCGCAACGGCTCCGGCTGGCCGGCCCGGCTGCGCGGGCGCGCCACGCCGGAGCGGCTGGCGCGGGCGCGGGCCGGGCTGGAGGAGCACGGGGTGCTGGTGCTGGTGGTGTCGCGGCTGGTCCCGGCGGGCCGGATCCCGGTGATGCTGGCCTGTCTGCTGGCCCGGATGCCGCTGGGCCGGTTCGCCCGGGGCGACGCGCCGGCGTGCCTGGCCTGGGCGGCGACGTACGGGCTGATCGGGATCCTGGGCGGCTCGCTGTTCTCGGAGCCGTGGAAGGGCGTGGCGCTGGCGGTGGCGCTGGCCCTGCTGATCAGCGCGGTCCCGGCCGCCTGGCGCCGGCTGCGGGCCTGACGGCGTGCCACCGCCCCGGCCGGGAACCGGGGCGACGGGTCAGAAGGCGGCCGACGCGCCGATCGGCAGGTCCCACAGGTCCGCGCGGGCCAGACCCGCCCGTGCCCAGGCGGCACGCACCCGAAGCAGCGGTTCGAGGACCGGCTCGGCGGACAGGGCGAACGTCGCCCAGTGCATGGGGGCCATCCGGCGGGCGCCGAGGTCCAGGCAGGCCTGCACGGCCTCGTCGGGGTCGGTGTGGACGTCGCGCAACCACCAGCGGGGCGCGTACGCGCCGATGGGCAGCAGGGCCAGGTCGATGCCGGGGTGGCGGCGGCCGATCTCGCCGAACCAGTGCCCGTACCCGGTGTCCCCGGCGAAGTAGACCCGCTTGGGCTGCGGGGTCCGGGTGTCGCTGAGCACCCAGCCGCCCCACAGGGTGCGGCAGGTGTCGAGCAGGGTGCGCTTGGACCAGTGGTGGGCGGGGACGAAGTCGAAGCGCACCCCGCCCAGTTCGGCGGCCTCCCACCAGTCCAGCTCGGTGACCTCGGTGAAGCCGCGGCGGCGGCACCAGCGGCCGAGGCCGGCCGGGACGAACAGCGGGGTGCGCCGGGGCAGCCGGCGCAGGGTGGGCGCGTCGAGGTGGTCGTAGTGGTTGTGGCTGATCACGACGGCGTCGACGGGCGGCAGGTCCCGCCAGCGCACCCCGACGGGGGTCATCCGGGCGGGCGTGGCGAAGATCCGCCGGGACCAGACGGGGTCGGTGAGCACGGTCAGCCCGCCGATGCGCACCACCCAGCTGGCGTGCCCGGCCCAGGTGACCCCGACCGTGCCGGCGCCGAGCGGCGGCAGCGGGGCGGGCGCGTACGGCAGGTCGGGGATGCCGAGGAGGCCGGCCGGGTCGGGCCGGAAGGCGCCCTCGCGGGCCAGCCGGGCGAAGGCCCGCAGCCCGGGCAGGGGGGTGGTCAGCCGGTCGGCGAAGGACCGCGGCCACAACCGGCGCTCGCCGAGCGGCCGGGGCGGGGCGGGCCAGGGCTGGGCCAGGGCGGGGCGCGCGGGGCGGGCGACGGGGTCCCCGGCCGGGAGGTGCGGGGGTGCGGCGCGGCCGGCGGAGCGGGTCCGTTCGTCCGTCTGGTCCCTCATCGGGCGGTCTCCCTTCGCGGTGGTGCCGGGCCGTCGCACCGGCGCGGCGGCCGGCGCATCGGGCCTCGGCTCGGGGTCGGGGGCGGGCGGGCCCCTCGGGTCGTCCGGGGCGTCAGGTCGTCCGGGTCGTCAGTCGTCCGGGTCGTCGGATCAGGTCCTCGGGTACGTCGGGTGGGTCGGGTGGGTCGGGTGAGTCAGTCGGTCGGTCGGGCGGGTCGGGTCAGTCGGGCGGGTCCGGTGGGCATCGAGTCGTCGGGTCAGGTCGTCAGGTCGTCAGGCCGTCAGGTCGGCCAGGACCGCCGCCAGCTCGCCCAGGGCGCGCCGTACGTGCGGGAGGTCCAGGGGGTCGCGGGCGGTCAGCGCGGCCAGCCGCTCCTGCGGGGTGGCCCCGAGCAGCGGGCCGGTGGGCAGCCGGACCCGCAGGAGCCCCAGTTCGTCGGCGAAGCGCTGGCCGCCGGGGGCGGGGAAGCCCAGCCGGGTGCCGAGGTGGTCCTCCAGTTCCATGGCGTCGCCGACCCCGCGCCGGGCGAGCCCCTCGCGCAGCGGGGTCAGGTCGGCGTAGAGGTGGCGGCCGGCCTGCGGCGGCAGGGCCAGGGCGCCCGCGCCGAGCACCTCCCGGTGCAGGGCGGCGGCGACGGCTCCGTGCAGCCGGGCCGCGGCGATCGCGCGGGCCGCGACCGCGTCGGGCTCGTCGAGGGCGTACACGGCGGCCCCGGCGACCGGGCCGGCGACCTGGGCCCCGGTGGCGGTGAGGACGTCCAGGGTCCTGGCCCGCAGCCACGTGCCGCGCGGGGTGTCAGGGAAGCGGAGCACGGCGGCGGGCCAGCCGCCCGGCAGCAGCGCACCGGAGAGGTCGAGCAGGACGGCCGCCTGCTCGGGCAGCATCTCGGCCGGGCTGAGCACGAGCGTGTCCTGCGGCCGGTGGACGGTGTCCCGCCAGGTCTCGTCGCTCACCACGAACAGGCCGGCCGTCTGGGCGGCCTCGCACGCTTCGAGCAGCAGTTCGGGCGGGGGCACGGTCGCGGTCGGGTCGTCCGCGACGGACAGCAGCAGCACCCGCGGGTCACCGCCCTCCGCGCGGACCCGGCGCACGGTCTCCAGCAGCGCGTAGGGGTCGGGTACGCCGCCGCACTCGGCCGGGGTCGGCACGTGGTAGGCGCGCCGGCCGAGCAGCCGGACCTGCGGGGTCCACCAGGCGGGGCAGGGCCGCGGCAGCAGGACGTCGCCGCCGTACGCGCCGAGCACGGCGAGCAGCAGGGGCGGGGCGCCCGGACCGGCGGCCACGGAGGCGGGGTCGGTGGCCAGGCCCCGGGACGTCCAGTAGCGGCAGGCGGCCTCGCGCAGGGCGGTGCCGCCGCCGGGCGGCTCGGGCGCCGAGCGGTCGGCCGCGGCGGCCAGGACGGTGGTCAGCTCGGGCAGCACCGGCAGGCCGGGCTCCGGCGCGGGCGGACCGTAGCGGACCGGCCCGTGCCCCTCCGGCGCCGTGCGCTGCATCCCCGCCACCGCCTCGCCTCGTCGTCGTACCCGGTCCTCGCATTGCCCTTTATAGGCCAGAATCGATCGGTACGCTCCTGCCTACCCTCCGGACGGAGCGCTCACGCCTTGCGCCCCGTCAGCCCCAGCAGTCGCGTCTGGGCGTCCGCGTCGGCCGGGACCTCGACCGGCGGGGCGAACATCCCGCTCGCGGCCAGGTCGCCGGCGTAGGGGGTGACCACCTCGGTGGCCAGTTCCACCAGGGCCTGCGGAAGGCGCTCGTCCGCGCCGATGGCGCGGGAGAGGTCCCAGGTGTGCACGGTGCAGTCGCAGGTCAACTCCCGGCAGTACGCCGATCCGGGCGTGGGTCCGGCGGACAGCGCCACCGGGCGGTCGAGCGCGCCGGGCGCGGTGAACGCGGCCCGGGCGGCGGTGGCGGCGGTGTCCCAGGCGGCGACGGGGTCGTCGCCGAGCAGGTCGCCGTCGAGCGCGTCGCCGACGTCCGCGACGGTGAGGCCCTCGTCGAGCAGCGGCAGCACCCACCGCTGTTCACCGGTGACGTGGTTGACGAGGTCGCGCACCGTCCAGTCGGCGCAGGGCGTGGGCGCGTCCCACTGGTCGTCCCTGATCGCGTGCACCCGCTCGCCGAAGAGGCGCAGCGCCTCGGCGTGCCGGTCCAGCAGGCCGGTCCGCGGGTCCGTCCGGGTGTCTGCCACGGGTCCCACCGCCTCGTACGTCGGCTCGGCCCCCTGTCCTCAGCGTCCTCCCTGCTCCCTTGCCCCGCAACGGTGCTGTCCAGATCCCGAAACGCCTATCTCACATCTCGGCATGATCGTCTACGGTGGTCGGACCGTTTCACCGACGCGGAGGAGACGCACCATGACGTCCGAGGGGACCCGTCCGGGCGGGAGCACCGCCGAGACCGCCGTCTACACCCACGGCCACCACGAGTCGGTCCTGCGCTCGCACCGCTGGCGGACCGCGGAGAACTCCGCCGGGTACCTGATCGGCGCGCTGCGGCCCGGCATGCGGGTGCTGGACGTCGGCTGCGGACCCGGCACCATCACCGCCGACCTGGCGGCGCTGGTCGCGCCGGGGCGGGTCACCGCGGTCGACGCCGCGCCGGACGTGCTGGCGCAGGCCCGCGCGTACGCCGCCGGACGGGGCCTGGACAACGTCGAGTTCGCCACGGCCGACGTGCACGCGCTGGACTTCCCGGACGACTCCTTCGACGTGGTCCACGCCCACCAGGTGCTCCAGCACGTGGGCGATCCGGTACGGGCGCTGCGCGAGATGCGCCGGGTGTGCCGGCCCGGCGGCGTCGTCGCGGCCCGGGACGCCGACTACGCGGCGATGACCTGGTACCCGGCCGCGCCCGGCCTGGACACCTGGCTGTCCCTGTACCGCACGGTGGCCCGGGCCAACGGCGGCGAGCCGGACGCGGGCCGGCGGCTGCACGCCTGGGCGCGGGCGGCCGGCTTCGAGGACGTCCGGTGCTCGGCCACGGCCTGGTGCTACGCCACGCCGGAGGAGGCCGCCTGGTGGTCGCGGCTGTGGGCGGACCGCACGACGGCCTCCGCGTACGCGACCCTGGCCGTCGACGGCGGCCACACCACGCCTGCGGCACTGGCGTCGATCGCGGAGGCCTGGCACGCGTGGGGCACCTCCCCCGATGCCTGGTTCTCGGTCCTGAACGGCGAGATCCTGTGCCGCGCCTGAGCCCACCGGCGGTCCCGGGGCCGAGCTTCCCGCTCGCTGGGCCGGGATTCCGCTCGCGGGGCCGGGCCCCTGGCCCCTGAGTGCCGGGCCGGGCCCCGTCAGGACGGGGGGCGCATGCGGAAGTCGTAGCGGGGTGGGAGGGGGCGGTTCGTCAGGCGGGCCCAGAGGGTGGACAGGGCCTCGTCGCCCTCGCGCAGGTCCGGGACCTCGAAGCCGTCCTCGAAGACCCGGCGGGCCGCCACCACATGGCCCTCGGCGGCCAGCAGCCGCGCCGCCAGCAGCCGGAACCGGCCCTGCTCCCGCAGGGCCGGCCGCAGCCGCTCCCAGACGGTGCGCGCCACGGCCGGGCGGCCGGCGGCCAGCGCCACCGTCATCGCCTCCCGCGCGAGCGCGGACTCGGCGGCCGTCCAGGTCTCGCCGCCCCGGCTCTCGTGCGCCAGGTCCTCGACGGCCTCGGCGTACCGGTCCACGGCCCGGTCCTGGTTCCCGGCCACCGCGTCGGCCACGGCCAGGCAGCGCAGCAGCGGCCAGCGCGACGGGGCCAGCGGCAGCCCGCGCTCCCAGCTGCGCACGGCCTGGGCGATGTCGCCCGCGTGCCACTGGGCCACGCCCAGGTGGTACTCGGTCAGCGGATCGGCCGGGGCGGTCTCCAGCATGTCCCGCCAGTGCGGGGCGACCAGGGTCGGCCCGGGCGGGGTCACCCGGCGCGGCGTGGGGAAGACCCCGGTGCGCCACAACTGCAGCCAGGGCTCCTGGGGCTCGCCCAGGGTCGACTCCGGGAACGGGGTCCCGGGCAGCTTGTGGCCGCCGCACAGCACCTCCAGCGCGCCCCAGCCGGAGCCCGCCGCCAGCCGCTCCCCCGGCTCGGCGTCGGCGTGGGGCCGCCAGGCGGCGAAGGCCTCCGCGACCTGCTGCCGCGGCAGGGCCTCCTCCAGCGCCCGCCCGGCCGCCGCGCGGGCCGCCGCCCAGTCGCCGCCGTGCACCGCGGCCGGGTCGGCGGACAGCGGACCGTAGGCCTCCAGCCAGCTGAACTCGGCGCCGGCCTCCAGCCGTACGTGCTCCAGCTGGGTCCGCGCGAGCCCGGCCTGGATCTCCGCGTAGCCGGGGGTGCCCGGCTCGGTGAGCCACTCCTGCCAGCGCCGGCCCCCGCGTCCGGAGCCCCAGACGAAGAGCTTGCGGCCGCGCAGCAGGTCGGTGGAGGTCTGCACGAGCCCGTGGCCCTCGGCGTCCAGCGCGGCGATCCAGCGCCGTTCGCCGTCGGGGACCTCGTAGAAGAAGTCGGCCGGGTACGCGCTGCGCAGCGGGTAGGTGCGGTCGGCCCCGTCGTGCTCGGGGACCGGCACCCGGCGCAGATCACGCTCGTGGCCGAAGTGCCAGGCCTGCTCGGCCGGGGCGAGGATCCGGCTGCCGGAGTCCTCGGGCACGGCGGTGTTGGACCACCAGGAGACCGGCGCCGGCCGTTCGTGCGGGTTGCGCACGCGGACGCCGACGTAGAGGTGGGCCGAGTCCTCGGGCAGCCACAGGTCCACCTGGAACGGCAGGTCCCGCAGCCGCTCCCACTCCCACAGCCGCACCATGGCCCCGCCGTCGGGGGCCGGTACGAGCGCGGCGTGCAGCGGGGCGCAGGAGAGGGTGGTGTGGCCGGTGGCGCCGATGTTCCATTCGATGCCGCCGGAGAACCACGCGCCGTTGAGGGCGAAGGCGGCGGGCTGGAACACGGGGTTGCGGTACAGGAGTTCACGTCCGGTGGGCAGGTGGACCAGGGAGTGCACCCGGCCGCCGAGTCCCGGCAGTACGGTGACCCGCAGGTGGGCGTTCTCCAGGACGACGGCCTCGAACTCCGTGTGCCTGCGCGTCCGTCCGTACCCGTCGCGCACGCGGACCGGCAGCAGCGAGGTCAGCGGGCGGTAGCCGATCTGCCGGGCCATGTCCCGGGGCAGCCCGGCACGGGCCCGCTCGTCCAGGACGTGGACCTCGTCGAGCGGACGCAGGGCGGGCAGCGGGTTCTCGGGGCCCAGCGGGGCGGCGGGGAGGGTGACGGCGGTGCGACGCACGGTGGTGGCCATGGGGAAATGGAACACGCCGTCGCGGACGGGGACCAGGGTTCCCGCGGTTCCTCGGGGTGCACTCCCTGGCGCGCGCCGGTCGTACGCTCCCCGCGCCACGTCCCTGCGCCGACCCGTGGGCGGCGGGCGGCGGATGGCGGGCGGGTTGCGGGTTGCGGGTTGCGGGTTGCGGGTGGCTCAGTCGGCGTCGAACGCGCTGGTCACCACGTCGGCCAGGAGCGCGCCCGCCCGTCCGGGCCGGAGCCCGGCCGGTCAGGTGCGCAGCCCCACCGGGGCCACATCGGGCCGGTCGATGCCGAACACCTCGACGTACAGGGCGAGTTCCGTCTCCAGCGCCCGGACCATGGTCTCCGCCCGGCGGAACCCGTGCCCCTCCCCCTCGAAGGCGACGTACGCGTGCGGGACGTCGCGGCCGCGCAGCGCGGCCAGGAACCGCTCGGCCTGCGCCGGCGGGCAGACCGCGTCGTCCAGGCCCTGGAGCAGGACGAAGGGGGCGGTGATGCAGTGGGCGCGGGACAGCGGCGAGCGTTCCCGGCAGCGCACCGGGAGGGCCTCGGCGGGGCCGGCCAGTCCGTCGGCGTACCGGGACTCCAGGTCGTGGGTCTCGGCGGCGAAGCCCGTCAGGTCCAGCACCGGGTAGATGATCGTCCCGCAGGCGTACAGGTCGGTGGCGGCGAGCGAGGCGGCCGTGGTCCAGCCCCCGGCGCTGCCGCCGCGGATGGCCAGCCGCTTCGGGTCCGCCGTCCCCTCGGCGGCCAGCGCCCGGGCCACGGCCGCGCAGTCCTCGACGTCCACCACGCCCCACTGCTCGCGCAGCCGCTCCCGGTAGGCGCGGCCGTAGCCGGTGGAGCCGCCGTAGTTGACCTCCACCACCCCGATCCCCCGGGAGGTGAAGTAGGCGATGCCGAGGTCCAGTACGGGCGGCACGTGGTCGGTGGGACCGCCGTGCGCCCGGATCACGTACGGCGGCAGTTCGTCGGCGGGGGCCCGGCGGGCCGGGTGGTGCGGCGGGTAGACATGGGCGTGGATCTCGCGGTCGTCGGGCCCGAGGAAGGTGCGGCTCTGCGGTTCCGGGTAGTAGGCGGGGTCGATGCCGCTGCCGGACCGCAGCCGCCAGTGGGCGCCGATCACCCGGGCCCGCCCGGTGGCGGTGTCGAGTTCGACGACCTCGTACCCGCTGCGCGGGCTGGCGGCGACGCCGTAGACGCGCGAGCCGTGGGCGGCCAGCGTCGGCTGCCAGGCCGTCCAGGGGCCGGCCACGTCGACCAGGTCGCCGGTCTCGGGGTCCAGTATCCCGAGGACGCAGGAGCCGAGGCCGTGCAGCACGGCCACCGGGCCGGGCGTGCCGCCGGAGGCCCGGCCGGGGGTGCCGCCGGGGGCCGGGCCGGGGGTGCCGCCGGCGCCCGGCAGGGGCGCCAGCCAGCTCAGGCCGCTCTTCCACAGCGGGCCGCCGAACTCCTCCTCGCGGGGGCACAGGTTGACCGGCTCGGCCGCGCCCTCGGGGTCCACCCGGTACGGGTTCCACCAGCCGCTGCGGTCGCTGACCGCCAACAGCGTCCCGTCCGGGGTCCATTCCGCCTGGGCGACGGCCTCCTCGGGCCCGCCCAGCACCGTACGGATCCGCTCCAGCCGACCGTCCGGGCTCACCTCGGCGACCTTGAGCTCGGTGCCGTCCCACGGCATCCGCGGGTGGTCCCACACCAGCCAGGCGGCCCGCCGGCCGTCGGGCGAGAGCCGCGCTCCGGTGGTGAACCGGTGCCGGTCGTCGGTCAGTTCGCGCACCGCCGCCCGGTCCTCGGCCGCGCTGCCGTCCAGCGGTACGGCGGCCAGCACCCGGCGCACGTCGGTGGGCGCGGGCCCGGTGAACTCCTCCAGCACGCACCACACTTCGCCGTCCCGCAGGACCGGGTCCACCCAGCGCAGCCCGGCGCCGGTGGCCGACAGCGGGGTCAGCGGACGCGGCTGCGCTCCGCCGCCGGGCGCCGCAGGGCCGCCCGGCGCGTCCGGGCCGCCTCCGGCGTCCGGCTCGTAGGCGTACAGCCGCTGGTCGTCGCCGTGCACGAAGACCACCAACGGCCCATCACCACCGGGCCGTTCGACGCCGGTCCACGGACGGCCGCCGTACTCGGTGACCCGGCTGCGCACGTTCCACGGCGGCGGCAGCGCCGACCGCTCGGGCCCGCCGTCGGACCGCCGGCGCACCAGCGTGCGCCGGCCGCCCTCGGTGGGCCGGGGCTCGGTCCACCAGACCTCGGCGCCCACCGTGCCCACGTACTCCGGTCGGCCGTCCAGGGAGGCGGCGAGCGCGGCGTCGATGGGTGAGGGCCAGGTGCCGTACGCCCCGACGGGCAGCATCACAGGGCCCGCAGGGCGTGGTCGAGGACGCGGACCCCGAAGTGCAGCGCCTCGACCGGCACCCGCTCGTCCACGCCGTGGAAGAGCGCCCAGTAGTCGAAGCCGGGCGGCAGCTTCAGCGGGGAGAAGCCGTATCCGGTGATGCCGAGCCGGGAGAACTGCTTGGCGTCGGTGCCGCCGGCCATGCAGAACGGCACCGCGCGCCCGTCGGGGTCGAAGCGTTCGACCGCCTGCCGCAGGACCGCGTACGTCGGCCCGTCGACGGGGGACTCCAGGGCGACCTCGCGGTGGTGGAACTCCCAGTCCACGTGGGGGCCGGTCAGCTCGTCCAGGGTGCGGCCGAACTCCTCCTCGCCGCCGGGCAGGACCCGGCCGTCGACATGGGCGACGGCCTGGCCCGGCACCACGTTGATCTTGTAACCGGCGCTGAGCATGGTCGGGTTGGCGCTGTTGCGGACGGTCGCCCGGACCAGGGCGGCGGCGGGGCCCAGCTTGTCGAGGACGGTGTCGAGGTCGAAGGAGCGGGAGCGGAGATCGACCGTGAGGCCCTGGAGGGCGGCGAGTTCGGTGATGCACGCGGCCACGGTGCCGGTGAGCCGGACCGGCCACTGGTGCTCGCCGATGCGGGCGATCGCGGCGGCGAGGCGGGTCACGGCGTTGGCCGGGTGGGGCTTGGAGCCGTGGCCGGTGGTGCCGTGCGCGGTGAGCTTGAGCCAGGCGGTGCCGCGCTCTCCGGCGGCGATCGGGTAGAGGGCCGGGCCGGCTCCGGTGTGCAGGGTGAAGGCGCCGGACTCGCTCAGGCCCTCGGTGCAGCCCTCGAAGAGTTCGGGGTGGTGGTCGGCGAGGAAGCCGGAGCCGTCGACGGCGCTGTCCTCCTCGTCGGCGGTGAACGCGAGGACCACGTCCCGGCGGGGCCGGACCCCGGCGCGGGCCCAGGACCGTACGACGGCCAGCACCATGGCGTCCATGTTCTTCATGTCCACGGCGCCCCGGCCCCAGACCACCCCGTCGCGGACCTCGCCGGAGAACGGGTCGACGCTCCAGTCGGCGGCCTCCGCCGGGACGACGTCGAGGTGACCGTGCACGAGCAGGGCGTCGGCGCCGGGGTCGGTGCCCGCGACCCGGGCGACCACGTTGGTGCGGCCAGGGGTCCGCTCCAGCAGGAGCGGCTCCAGCCCGGCCGCGGCCAGGCGCTCGGCGACGTACTCGGCGGCCGGCCGCTCCCGGCAGTCGCCGCCCCCGCGGTTGGTGGTGTCGATGCGGATGAGGTCCGAGGTGAAGGCGACGACCTCCTCCAGGGCGAGTTCGTCCACGAAGCCTGCCATGTCACCCATACTGCTCCTCCACCGCCGACGAGACGATCGTCGTGACCGCCTTGAAGGTCCGGATCCCCTCGTACATCGTCGCGCTGTCGTACGTGATCCGGCGGGGTCCCGGTGCCCGGGTCACGCCGGGGACGACCGTGGCCGCGGCCGCCAGATGCTCGGCGTCGAACTCGACCTCGATGGTGAACGGGCCCCCGCGCACCGGGTCGTGGCGCACGGCCAGGGCCGTGGCCTCCTTGGCGGCGGCCCGGATGTCGGCCGCGGTCCGGGCGGGGGCGCGGCAGCGGGCGGCGTAGCGGGAGACGTGGTCCTTGACGGCGACGGTCCGGGCGGCCGGGGCGTAGCCGGCGGCGTCGACGCAGGTGAGGTCGTCGCCGGTGACCAGGACGACGGGGACGCCGTACTCGGCGACGACGTGCGCGTTGAGGTGGCCCTCGCTCGCCGGTACGCCGTCCAGCCAGACGCCCGT
Organism: Streptomyces antimicrobicus; assembly: GCF_020532625.1. GTDB lineage: Bacteria > Actinomycetota > Actinomycetes > Streptomycetales > Streptomycetaceae > Streptomyces > Streptomyces antimicrobicus. The sequence continues at coordinate 32,190 of NZ_JAJAUY010000064.1, forward strand.
GACGGAGTTGGCGAGGTAGGTGTGGGCGAGCACGCCCTCGGCTCCGGCACCGGTGTGGTAGCCGACGAACGCGATCCCGTCGACGTCGCCGTGCTGGACGCCTTCGAGCATCGACAGGCTCTTGTGCCGGCCGGTGATCATCTGGACGCGTTCGTCGAGCTGTTCCAGCAGCAGGTTGCGCATGGTCCAGTGGGCCTCGTTGACGAGGACCTCGTCGGCCCCGCCGTCGAAGAAGCCGAGCGCGGCGGCGTTGACGTCGGAGGTGAACAGGGCGCGGCAGCGCTCCCACTGCGGTGTCCCCGGCAGCACGTCGGCGGGCCAGGTGACGCCCGTGGCGCCTTCCATGTCGGCGGAGATGAGGATCTTCATCGGGCCCCCGTGGGTGGTCGCAGGCCTTCCACCCTAGCCGCTGCGGGGCCTCCGGGGCGGCTGTGCGCGCCGGTGCGCCCCGGCCGGGAATTCCACCCGATCCGGTGAGGCCGCGTGGGCGGCCCCACCGGTCAACGGCCTTCGTCAGGCCTCGACTTCCTGGGCGAGGTTGGCCAGGAGCGCGTCGTAGATGCGCACGAGGCCCTTGGGGGCGAAGGTGCGCTCGAAGAAGCCGCCGATGCCGCCGGCTCCGTTCCAGACGGTGGTCACGACGGCCTTGGAGCGGCCCTCCCCGGCGGGGGTGACGGTCCAGGTGGTGACCATGGAGGAGTTGCGGTCCTTCTCCACGAGCCGGCCGTCGCTGGGCTCGGTGACCTCCAGCAGGCAGTCGCGGACGCGCTTGCTGGTGGCCTGGAGCTTCCAGTGGACGAGGGTGCCCTCGCCGTCGCCGCCCTCGCGCACCTCGTACTCGCTGAAGTGCTCGGGGAGCACCTTGCCGCGGGTGCCCGCGTAGTCCGCCAGCGCGTCGAACACCGTCTCCGCGTCGGCCGCGATGATCCGCTCCGTGGTGGCCTCGACCTGCGCCATACCTGTTCCTCCAGCAGTTGGAAACGCTCGTTGCGGCAAGCCAACCACCTCCGGGTGCGGCACCCAAATCCGCCCCCGAGCTCCGGGGGCCCCGGGTCAGACGTGGCAGCGGACGCAGACCAGGAGGGTGTCGGCGGGGAGCGCGGCCAGGTAGGCGTCGGGCGCTCCCCGCAGCCCGGTCGTCGGTGGACGGGGGGCACCGCTGCGGATCGGCGCACGCGCCGTGCGGGGGCTCCTGACCCTGCTCGCGCCACCAGCCGCCGGGCGTCGAGACGTTGCGCCTGCCGACGCCCTGGCCGCCTCCGGGCAGGACGAGGTCGCCGCGGCCGCGCGCGCC
>NZ_JAJAUY010000065.1 GCF_020532625.1 Streptomyces antimicrobicus
CTGGCCCGTCACCCCGTCGGGGGCGGGCCCTCGGCACCGGCCGGCCCTGCCTCGTCCTCCAGGAACGCGTCCACTCCGCGCCGGGCCCGCCGCCGCCCGGAGCCGGGCTCCGCAACGGCGCCGCCCTCCGCGGCGGTCGGCCCGGCGGGTCCCGCCGGACCCGGCTCCGGGCCCGGCTCCGGCGCCGCGGGCTCCGGCAGCGTCACGGTCCCGGCACCGGAACCGAGCGGCAGCTCCAACACGTACGCCCCACCGGGCGCCCCCGGCACCTCGACGGTCTGCAGCACTCCGCCGTGCGCCTGCACGATCCCCCGCACGACCGGCTCGTGCACCGGGCTCCCGCCGTCGTAGGGGCCGCGCACCTCGATCCGTACGACGTCCCCGCGCTGCGCGGCGGCGACCACGACGGTGGAGTCCATGTACCCGCTGCCCTGGGGGGTCTTGCCGGTGGCGTCGACCCCGGCGACGTCGGCGATCAGGTGCGCCAGCGCGGTGGCGATGCGCTCCCCGTCCACCTCGGCCTCGATCGTCGGCGCGTGCACGGCGAACTGCACCCGCCCGGGCCCGATCAGCTCGACCGCCCCGTCGACACCGGCCGCCACGACCCCGTCGATCAGCACCTTCTTCTTGGCCAGCTTCTCGGCCCCGGCGTCCAGCCGCTGGAAGCCGAGCACGTTGTCGACCAGCGTGGTCATCCGCGAGTAGCCCGCGGCCAGGTGGTGCAGGAGCTGGTTGGCCTCGGGCCACAGCTGTCCGGCGTCGTCCGCGGCCAGCGTGCCCAGCTCGCCGCGCAGTTCCTCCAGCGGTCCGCGCAGGGCGTCGCCGAGCACGGCCAGCAGCTGAGCGTGGCGCGCGGCCAGGGCGTCGTACGGGCGCCGGTCGGTGAAGGTCATCACGGCGCCGACGAGCTGGTCGCCGTCCCGCACCGGGGAGGTGGTGAGGTCGACGGAGACCGCCTGACCGGCCTTGTTCCACAGCACCTGCCCGCGCACCCGGTGCTTGCGTCCGCTGCGCAGGGTGTCGGCGAGCGGGGACTCCTCGAACGGGAACGGCGAGCCGTCGGCGCGCGAGTGCTGGATGAGGCCGTGCAGCTCGCGGTTGCCCAGGTCGGTGGCCCGGTACCCGAGGATCTGCGCGGCGGCGGGGTTCACCAGGACCACCCGGCCCTCGGTGTCGGTGCCCACGACGCCCTCGGCCGCGGCCCGCAGGATCATCTCGGTCTGCCGCTGCGACCGCGCGAGCTCCGCCTCGGTGTCCACGGTGCCGGTGAGGTCCCGAACGACGATCATGAGGAGCTCGTCGCCCGTGAAGCCGGGGTGGGGGTCGCGGTAGGCGTCGCGGCCGTCGAGGTTGGCGGTGGTGATCTCGACGGGGAACTCGGAGCCGTCGGTCCGCCGGGCGATCATCCGGGTCGGTTTGCGGCGGTCGCCCCCGTCGTCGCCGGGGCGCCGCATGGAACCGGGGATCAGCTTGGAGTCGAACTGCGGCAGCAGGTCCAGGACGCCTCGCCCGACCAGGCCCGTGCCGGGGCTCTCCATGACCTCCAGGGCGATGGAATTGGCGTTGACGACCGTGCCGTTGGCGTTGACGAGCAGGAGCGCGTCGGGCAGCGCGTCGAGTATTGCTGCGAGGCGAGCAGCGCCTCGGGATGGCCTGCTGCTCACGACGAGCGTCCTCCCCTGACCACGACTACCGGCATGTCACGGGAGGAGTCTAAGGCCACAGTCCCGGCCGGGGGCCTCGGACGGCGGGGCCTCCCACGACACGTTCCGCTTGCTGCCCCGATCCTGCCAGGTCAGGAGGCGCGCCCCGGAAGCAGCGGTTCCAAATCGTTCCACCGCTTGATCTCGCAACCGTTGCGGCGCTGGAACCTCGCGTCCACCTGCCGTCCCCGCCAGGTCCCGGTGACGTGCGCGGTGGCCGGCCCGCCGTCCTGGAACGAGCACATCCGGCCCTCGGGCACGGGGGCGAAGGGGTCCTTGCCCTCCTGGGCGAGCTGGTCGAGGCGGGCACAGGCCCGCTCCTTCTTCGGGTGCGTACCGGCGGGCGGGTCGCACTCCAGCTGGTACTCGCCGTCGGCCAGCGGGTTGCCGGTGCCGGAGACCTGGACGGTGAGCCGGTCGGGCGCGCCGAGCAGCTTGCCGAGGGGCAGCGGGGGCAGCGGACCGGCGACCGCGGCGGCCAGGGCGGAGGTGACGGCGAGGGCGGCGAGACGCATCAAGATCACTCCGGGTCGTCAGGTCGTCGTTGCGTCGTGGAGCGGAGCTGGGTGGTGCGGGGTGGAGCCGGATGGAGCGGGATGGTGCCGTGGGGGGGGGGCGTGGCGGGGCGTGCCCCCTGCCCAACGACGCGCCCGCCTCGACGTTCCTCGCCTTAAGCCTTTGCTCTGCGGGCTCTGCGCCTAGTACCGTGAGACCGGATTGGTGACCGGCCCCGCGCCTGTGTCATCATCTGCACGCACCCTCGTACGCGGGGGTGTGCTGGAGGCGTCGCCTAGTCCGGTCTATGGCGCCGCACTGCTAATGCGGTTTGGGGCTTACCCCCCATCGAGGGTTCAAATCCCTCCGCCTCCGCACCACCGAAGCCCCGGTCCGCACGGACCGGGGCTTCGTCGTGTTCCCGTCAACCTTCGTCAACCCCCGTGCGCCGACCGACCCGGTTTCTGATCTTCGGCTGGGGTGGTTTGTCCAGTTCAGGGTGGGTTTGGGTAATGGATTTCGCGTCCCGGCGAGGTCCATGTATTGTTGTTCTCGCAAGGCCAACGGGGCGAAAAAAACCCGGGAAGCCCAAGCACTCGTAGCTTAACGGATAGAGCATCTGACTACGGATCAGAAGGTTGCAGGTTCGAATCCTGCCGAGTGCACAGCCCGAAAGGCCCCCGGTGATCCGGGGGCCTTTCGCGTTGCCTGCCGTTGCGCGTTCAAAGGTTGTCCGGTGCACAGGACGATCCCGGGGGCGCGGCATAGCCTGAATGAGGGGCTCCGTTTCCTTGAAGGGCGGCGGCTCATGAAGGTGCGCGCCAAGGGCGCCGTGGGTGTGGCCACGGCGGTGGTGCTCGGGGTGACGGGTGGCGGCGGGTCGGCCTTCGCCGACGACATGGACCCGCACGAGATCTACGAGCGGTCCGCGCCGGCCACCGTCCATGTGCTGGGGAAGGACTACTCCCTCGGATCCGGCTTCATCTACAACCCGGACCAGGGGCTGATCGCCACGGCCGCCCATGTGGTCCAGGGCGAGGCGACCTTGAAGGTGGTGGTCGGCGACCGCCAGCCGGTGCCGGTGCGCGTGGTGGGCATCGATCCGTGCGAAGACCTGGCCGTCCTGAAGTTCACCTCGCCGCAGCAAGATCTGAAGGGTCTGAAGTTCGGCGAGAGCAAGGGCCTGCAGGCGGCCGACAGGGTGGTCTCCCTCGGGTACCCGGACGCACTGGGTGACAACCCGACGGCGGCGAAGCCCGCCTACACGGGCGGCTCGGTCCAGAACCCGAACGTCCAGAACGCCGTGCCGTCGTCCTCGCTCCCGCGCTACCCGGTCACCGTCCAGCACTCCGCCACCGTCAACCCGGGCAACTCCGGCGGCCCCCTGCTCAACGGCAAGGACGAAGTCGTGGGGATCAACACGCTGACCGCGACCGGCGGCGTGCAGGGCCAGTTCTACGCGATCAGTTCCGACCACGCCCGGCCGGTCCTGGACTCGCTGGCGGCGGGGGAGACGAAGAACGATCCCGGTTGGTCGCTCATGGCCCTCGACGACCCGGAGCTGAGCGCGCAGTTCGTGGAGGAGGACCAGCCCACCGTCGAGAAGCTGCAGAAGCGGCTGACGGACGCCGAGGTGAGCGGTGTCGTCGTCGTGCGCTCGCTGACCAACTCCCCGGCGTACAAGGCCGAGCTGCTTCCCGGGGACGTGGTGACGCACCTGAAGGACGCTCCGGTGGCGTCCGTGGCCGAGGTGTGCGACGTGCTCCAGTCCGCCTCGCCCGGGGAGTCCCTACCCGTGACCGCGGTCGTCACGGCCGACGACCCGAAGGGGCAGTTCAAGTTCGGTGACGCATGGACCACCGAGCTCGTCCTCGGCAAGAGCAAGGGCGGCGGGGGCTGACGGCGCCGCCCACCCGCTGGGGCCGATACGGTCGCTGCGAGGGCCTTGGCGCAAAGGGTGGGAGGCGGATCCGTGGAGGGCACCGGCGGCGCGCGGCGCGGCGCGGTCGGCGTGGACCGGTCGGTCGCTCCCGCCGTGGGCTGGCGGTGCGCCGGACTGCGGTGGGGCGGGGGGCGGCCCGCCGTGGGGTGGTACGGGGAGGGCCGCGGCGAGCGGAGCAGCGCGCTGGTGTACGGGCAGTGGCTCGCCTTCGCCGGAGTCGGGGCCCGGGGCTGCCTGGGGGTCCGGCGGAGTGGGCGGTGGACGCCGTGTCCCACCGGGGCCGAGGTGCCGGGGCGGGCCGGGGGCGGGCAGTGTGCCGAGTGCGCCCGGCTGGACCGGTCCTTCTCGGTGGCGGCCGACACCCACGTCGCCGATCCACGGCCCTACCGGGTCTACCTGGCGTGGTTCGGGCCGGGCCTGGTCAAGGTGGGGATCACCGCCGAGGAGCGCGGTCCGGCCCGGCTGCTGGAGCAGGGCGCGGTGACCTGGAGCTGGCTGGGCCGGGGCCCGCTGATGGCCGCCCGGCGCACCGAGGAGCTGCTGCGGGCGGCGCTCGGCGTGCCCGACCGGATCGCGTACGGCCGCAAGCGCGCGGTGCGCGGTTCGTTGCCGCCCGCGGCGGAGCGGGCGGCCGAGGTGGCGGAGCTGCACGCCCGCGCCGGTGGCCTGGCGGGCTGGCCGGAGTCGCTGGAGCGGCTGCCGTGCGAGGCGGTGGACCACGCCGGCGCCTTCGGGCTCGACGGGCTGCCGCGACCGCGGCGGGTGCTGGCCGAGCTGGCGGACGGCGCCGTCGTCGCGGGCCGGCTGGCCGGGGCGGCGGGGCCGGACCTGCACCTGCAGGACGGGCTGGTGGTGGACACCCGGCTGCTGGCCGGTTGGGAGCTGGTCGCCGTGGCCTCGCCGGAGCAGGCGGTGACCACCGCGCCGGTGCGGGAGATCCGGCCGGAGGGGGACGGCGGGCAGGACGGTCTGTTCTGACCCGGGCCGGTCCGTTCTCACCCGGGCCGGTTCGTTCCGACGGCCGCGTGCCACCGGCCGCCGCTTCGGGCCTGAGGGCCGCGTGCCACCGGCCCGCCGCTTCCGGCCGTGACCTGTTGCGGACGCGGCGAAGGTCAAATCTTGGATCCCTTCCGTCTCCGAGCCCGCTTTTCGGTGGCCATGCCAGGGACGAACGGAGAGGGTGGGGATCATGACGATCCAGCCGCTTCCGGCGTTCGAACCGCCGTACGTGATGTCCGTGTTCACCTCCGTCCGCACCCAGGACGACTCCGGTTACCCCGAGACCCTCGCCCGGATGATCGAGCTCGTCGGCGACGTGCCCGGCTTCCTCGGCTACGAGTCGGCACGCACCCCCGGCGGGCTCGGCATCACCGTCGCGTACTTCCGCGACCACGCGTCCATGGCCCAGTGGCGGCAGGACCTGGAGCACCAGACGGCCATACGCCGGGGCCGCGCCTCGTGGTACGAGAGCTACACGCTGCACGTCGCCACCGTCGAGCGGAGCCACGGCTTTGTCCGCGCCGACACCTGAGGCGAGCGGCGCCTCGGCAGCCGGTGAGCCGGCCGCCGAGGCGACCCGGGCCGCGGTCCGGGACTTCCGCGAGCGGCTCGGGCTGCCGGGACTGATCGACGTGCACACGCACTTCATGCCCGAGCGGGTGCTGGACAAGGTCTGGGAGTACTTCGACGCGGTGGGGCCGCTGACCGGCGTCGAGTGGCCCATCACCTACCGGCACGAGGAGGAGCAACGCGTCGCCCTGCTCCGCTCGTTCGGCGTCGTCGCCTTCACGTCGATGCTGTACCCGCACAAGCCCGCCATGGCGGCCTGGCTGAACTCCTGGGCGGCCGACTTCGCCGCCCGGACGCCGGACTGCCTGCACACCGCGACCTTCTACCCGGAGGAGGGCGCCGAAGGCTACGTACGGCAGGCCGTCGAGGGCGGGGCCCGCGTGTTCAAGGCGCACGTCCAGGTGGGCGCGTACGACCCGAACGACCCGCTGCTGGACCCGGTGTGGGGCCTGCTGGCCGAGGCCGGGATTCCCGTGGTGATCCACTGCGGGTCGGGGCCGGTGCCCGGCGAGCACACCGGCCCCGAGCCGGTCGCCCGGCTGCTGGCCCGCCATCCACGGCTGGCGCTGGTCGTCGCGCACATGGGGCTGCCCGAGTACGGCGCGTTCCTCGGTCTCGCCGAGCGGTTCCCCGAGGTGCGCCTGGACACCACCATGGCCTTCACCGACTTCGCCGAGCGGCTCGCCGCCTTCCCGCCGGCGGACCGGGGCCGGCTGGCGGCCCTCGGCGACCGGATCCTGCTCGGCACCGACTTCCCCAACATCCCCTACCCCTACGAGCACCAGCTCCAGGCCCTGGAACGGCTGGACCTCGGCGACGACTGGCTGCGCGCGGTCTGCCACGACAACGCGGCCCGGCTGTTCCCGTAGGCGGCCGGTTCTCCTCGTCGGTGGCCGCGCCGCCCGCCCCGGGGCTTTCTCAGGAGATTCACAGAAAGCGGCAAGAGGCCTCTCAGGGGCGGCGGCCAGCCTGGGCGCCATGACGGCGACGACCACAGCCCACGCGACCACGTCCCCCACAGCCCTGCTGCGGCCCGACGGCGGACCCTGCCGGATCCTCGTCGTGGACGACGAGGCCTCGCTCTCCGAGCTGCTGACCATGGCCCTGCGCTACGAGGGCTGCGAGGTGCGCAGCGCCGGCGACGGGGCGGCGGCGGTCAAGGCGGCGAGGGAGTTCCGGCCCGACGCGGTGGTCCTCGACGTCATGCTGCCCGACATGGACGGACTGGCCGTGCTCGGCCGGCTGCGCCGGGAGCTCCCGCAGGTGCCGGTGCTGTTCCTGACGGCCAAGGACTCCGTCGAGGACCGGATCGCCGGCCTGACCGCCGGCGGGGACGACTACGTCACCAAGCCCTTCAGCCTGGAGGAGGTCGTGGCCCGGCTGCGCGGTCTGATCCGGCGCTCCGGCGCGGCCCAGGCCGCGCGCGGCGAGTCCGTCCTGGTCGTGGGTGACCTGCGGCTGGACGAGGACAGTCACGAGGTCAGCCGGGCCGGCCGGGAGATCCACCTGACCGCGACCGAGTTCGAGCTGCTGCGCTACCTGATGCGCAATCCGCGCCGGGTGCTGAGCAAGGCGCAGATCCTGGACCGGGTGTGGAGCTACGACTTCGGCGGCCAGGCCAATGTCGTCGAGCTCTACATCTCCTACTTGCGACGCAAGCTGGAGAGCGGCCCGGGCCTCAGCCCCATGATCCACACCCGCCGCGGTGCCGGTTACCTGATCAAGCCGGGCGAGGAGTGAACCTGCTCCCCAGGCGCGGCGTTTCACGTGAAACATCCACCCGCTCCAGGCCGTGGTCCCTGCGCACCCGCCTCGTCGTGACCTCGGTCGCGCTGATCGCGGTGGTGGGGGCGGTGATCGGCACGGTCACCACCCTGGCCCTGCGCTCCTACCTCGTCGGACAGCTCGACCAGCAGCTGCGCACCGCCGTGGAACTGGCCTGCGTGCCGGGCCGGGAGCGGCTCGTGGGCAAGGCCGAGATCCCGGTGCCCGGCGGCTCTCCCGGCACGCCGGGAGGCAAGCGCTGCGCCACTCCCAAGCGCGTCGACTTCGTCCTGGCCCCCGGCACCCCGATCGGCGCGGTCTCCGCGCTGCTCGACACGGAGGGCGGCATCCGTGACGGCGCCTTCAGCGAGCGCGCCGACCCGCCGGAGTACGGGCGGATCCAGCCGCTCGACGACCGCCAGAGCCGGGTGCTGGCCGCCGCGGCGGCCACGTCCCGTGGCGGTGGGTCCACCGTCGTGGACCTGCCCGGCCGCGGCTCGTACCTGGTGCGCACCGCGCCCACCGGCGGCTTCACCCTGGGCTTCCCGCTCGCCGGGGTGCACTCCACCGTCACCACCCTGATCGCGGTCGAGGTCTGCGTCACCCTGGCCGGACTGATCGCCGCCTCGCTGGCCGGCCAGGCGCTGGTCGGGGTGGCGCTGCGTCCGCTGCGCCGGGTCGCCGCCACCGCCACCCGCGTCTCCGAGCTGCCGCTGCACAGCGGCGAGCCGGCCCTGCACGAGCGCGTGCCCGACACGGAGGCCGATCCGCGGACCGAGGTCGGCCAGGTGGGCGCCGCCCTGAACAGGATGCTCGGCCATGTCTCCTCCGCGCTCACCGCACGGCAGCAGAGCGAGACCCGGGTGCGGCAGTTCGTCGCGGACGCCAGCCACGAACTGCGCACGCCCCTGGCCTCCATCCGCGGGTACGCCGAACTGACCCGACGCGGCCGTGAGGAGGCCGGCCCCGACACCCGGCACGCGCTCGGCCGGATCGAGGCCGAGGCGACCCGGATGACGGGCCTGGTGGAGGACTTGCTGCTGCTGGCCCGGCTGGACGCGGGCCGCCCGCTGTCCTGGCAGGACACCGACGTGGCCCCGCTGGTCGTGGACGCCGTCAGTGACGCCCGCGCGGCCGGACCCGGCCACCACTGGCGCCTGGAACTGCCCGACGGGCCCGCCCCGTCGGAGGTCCGCGCCGATCCGGCCCGCCTCCAGCAGGTGCTGATCAACCTGCTCGCCAACGCCCGGACCCACACCCCGGCGGGCACCACCGTCACCGCCCGGGTCCGGACCGCGCCCGGCCACGTACGCGTCGAGATCGAGGACGACGGCCCCGGCATCCCGCCGGACCTGCTCCCGCACGTCTTCGAACGCTTCGCCCGCGGTGACGCCTCCCGCTCCCGCACCGCCGGATCGACCGGTCTGGGCCTGGCCATCGTCCAGGCCGTCGTCACCGCGCACGGCGGCCGGGTCGGCGTACGGAGCGTGCCGGGCAGGACGTGCTTCGCGGTGGAACTCCCCTGCCGCGCCCCCGCGGCGGAGCACTCACAGGCGGGGCACAGCCGGACCACACAGCCGTGACAGCCCGCCCGGCGAGGGTCGGACCATGCCGACCGACACCTCTCCGGGGGCCCTCCCGGCACGCACCCCGCTCGACGTGCGGAGCACCGGCACGTCCGGCGTGCCCGTGCTCGACGTGGTGGTCCCCGTCCACGACGAGGAGAAGGACCTCGGGCCCTGCGTGCACCGCCTGCACGAGCACCTGAGCCGCACCTTCCCCTACCCGTTCCGCATCACCGTCGCCGACAACGCCAGCGCCGACCGGACCGCCGAGATCGCGGCCTCGCTGGCCGCCACCCTGCCGGGCGTCCGCAGCGTCCGGCTGGAGCAGAAGGGCCGTGGTCGGGCCCTGCGGACCGTGTGGTCCGGATCCGAGGCGCCCGTCCTGGCCTACATGGACGTCGACCTCTCCACCGACCTCAACGCGCTGCTGCCGCTGGTCGCCCCGCTGATCTCCGGGCACTCCGACCTTGCGATCGGCACCCGGCTCGCCCGCTCGTCCCGGGTGGTGCGCGGGGCCAAGCGGGAGTTCGTCTCGCGCGCCTACAACCTGCTGCTGCGTTCCTCGCTGGCCGCCCGGTTCAGCGACGCCCAGTGCGGCTTCAAAGCCATCCGCCGCGAGGTCGCCCAGCGGCTGCTGCCGCTGGTGGAGGACTCCGGCTGGTTCTTCGACACCGAGCTGCTGGTGCTGGCCGAGCGGGCGGGTCTGCGCATCCACGAGGTCCCCGTGGACTGGGTGGACGACCCGCACTCCACCGTCCACATCGCGCGCACGGCCGTCGAGGACCTCAAGGGCATGTGGCGGGTGGGGCGGGCGCTGGCCGCCGGGGCGCTGCCCCTGGACCGGCTGGCCCGGCCGTTCGGCGACGACCCGCGCGACCGGAACCTCCCAGGGGTGCCCCGGGGTCTGGCCCGGCAGCTGCTGGGCTTCTGCGCCGTCGGGGTGCTCTCCACGCTGTGCTACCTCGGCCTGTACTCCCTCTTCCGGCTCGGTGCCGGCGCGCAGACCGCGAACGCCGCCGCCCTGCTGCTGTCCGCGCTCGCCAACACGGCCGCCAACCGGCGGCTCACCTTCGGCGTCCGCGGCCGGGAGCGGGCCCTGCGCCACCAGGCCCAGGGCCTGCTGGTCTTCGCCATCGGGCTGGCGCTGACCGCCGGGTCGCTGGCGGCCCTGGACGCGGCCGGCACGAACCCGGCCCGCGCCACCGAACTGGCCGTGCTGATCACCGCCAACCTCGCCGCGACCGTCCTGCGCTTCCTGCTCTTCCGCGCCTGGGTCTTCCCCGACCGCGCGGCCACCCACCCGAAGGACACCACCCGATGACCACGGCCGTACCCGCCGTCCCCCTCGCCCCACCCCAGCCGGCACGCACCGCGGCGGCCGCCGCCCGGCCCCGCTGGGAGCGGCCCGCCTTCACCGTCCTGCTGCTGGGCACCGCGGTGCTGCTGCTGTGGAACCTCAACGCCTCCGGCTACGCCAACTCCTTCTACTCGGCGGCCGTCCAGGCGGGCAGCGAGAGCTGGAAGGCCTTCTTCTTCGGCTCGTCCGACGCCGGCAACTCCATCACCGTCGACAAGCCCCCGGCCGCGCTGTGGCCGATGGCGCTGTCCGTGCGGCTGTTCGGGCTCGGCTCCTGGCAGATCCTGGTCCCGCAGGCACTGATGGGTGTGGCGACCACCGCGGTGCTGTACGCCGCCGTGCGACGGCAGTTCGGGCCCGCGGCCGCGCTGCTCAGCGGGACCGTCCTGGCGCTCACCCCGGTCTTCACGCTGATGTTCCGCTTCAACAATCCCGACGCGCTGCTGACCCTGCTGCTGACGGTCACCGTGTACTGCGTGCTGCGCGCCCTGGACGGTGCCCGGACCGGCTGGCTGGTGGGTGCGGGGGTGGCCATCGGGTTCGCGTTCTTGACCAAGACCCTCCAGGCCTTCGTGATCCTGCCGCCGCTCGCCCTGCTCCACGCCGTCTGCGCGCCGACCCGGCTGCGGCGCCGGCTGGGCCAGCTGCTGCTGGCCGGGCTCGCGGCGGTGCTGGCCGGCGGCTGGTGGGTGGCGGTCGTCGAACTGTGGCCCGCGGCCTCCCGGCCGTACATCGGCGGTTCGCAGACCAACTCCTTCCTGGAGCTGACCCTCGGCTACAACGGCCTGGGCCGGATCAACGGCAACGAGACCGGCAGCGTGGGCGGCGGCTCCCGGCCCGGAGGGGGCGGACCCGGCTGGGGCGAGACGGGCGTCGACCGGCTGTTCTCGGCGACGACGGGCGGGCAGATCTCCTGGCTGCTGCCCGCCGCGCTGGTCCTGCTGGCGGCCGGCATCGTCATCACGTGGCGGGCGAGGCGGGCCACCGACTCGCTGGAGGGCATGGCCCGGGCCGCGTTCCTGGCGTGGGGCGGGGGCCTGCTGATCACCATGGCGGTGTTCAGCTTCATGCAGGGCATCTTCCACGAGTACTACACCGTGGCGCTGGCCCCGTTCGTGGCCGCGCTGGTCGGCATGGGGGTGGCCGTGCTGTGGGAGGAACGGCACAGCCTGCCCGCCGCGCTCACCCTCGCGGGCACGCTCGCCCTGACCGCCGTGTGGTCGTACGTCCTGCTCGGCCGGTCCGCCGGGTACCTGCCGTGGCTGCGCCGGGCCGTGCTGGTGGCCGGTCTGGTGGCCGCGGCCGGGCTGCTCGTGGGCGGGCGGTTGGGCCGGGGCTTCGCCCTGATGACCGCCGCCGTGGGGCTGGTCGCGGCGTTGGCGGGCCCGTTCGCGTACAGCCTGACCACCGTGCGCACCGGCCACACGGGGTCCATCCCGACGGCCGGGCCGGCGGTGGCAGGCGGCATGGCCGGCCGCGTCGTCCGGGGCCTGCCCGGCGGCCCGGACGGCCCGGGCGGCCCGGAGGGCCCGACCGGTTTCCAGGTCCCGCCGAACGCCCAGGTCCCGCCGAACGCCCAGGTCCCACCACCGCCGAACGGCTGGTTCCAGGGACCGCCGAACGGCCGGGCCCCGGGCCGGGCACAGAGCCCGGGCGAGGGCCGCAGCCCCAGCCAGGACCAGGCCCAGGGCCGGCGCCAGGGTCCCGGCGGCCCGGGCGGGCTGCTGGACGGAGCCCGGGTCGGCGCCGAGGTGAAGAAGGCGCTCCTGGCCGACGCGGACCGCTACACCTGGGTCGCGGCGGCGGTCGGGGCCCAGAACGCGGCGAGCTACCAACTCGCCACCCAGCGCCCGGTCATGCCGATCGGCGGATTCAACGGCAGCGACCCCTCGCCCACCCTGGAGCAGTTCCAGCAGTACGTGCGGGACGGGCGGATCCACTACGTCGTCGCGGGCGGCGGCGGAGCCGGTGGCACGCGCGGCGGCGGCCCCGGCGGACGGACCAGCGAGGCCGTGATGACCTGGGTCCAGGAGCACTGCGCCGAGGTCACGATCGGCGGGGTCAGGATGTACGACCTGACCACCCTCAAGGCCTGATCCGGCCCCGATCCCCCCGCAACTGCCAGAGGCACCCCCTAGCATCGAGCAGGGCGGACCGGGCATACCGGGCCGATCCGTCGGGCGAGGAGGTGCCTCATGGCGAGTGCGGGCGGGTCCGTGCGCACCAGTGTGTGGCTGACGGCCAGATCCGCCCCCACGACCCGGCGGCGCGGTGAGGCGCCCTCGGGGCTGGACCGGGAGCGGATCACCACCGCCGCGGTCCGGCTGCTGGACACCGACGGGCTGGCGCGGTTCTCCATGCGCCGGCTGGCGTCCGGCCTGGGCGTCACCGCCATGTCCCTGTACTGGTACGTGGACACCAAGCACGACCTGCTGGAGTTCGCCCTCGACCGGGCCCTGGGCGAACTGGACCTGCCCACCGGTGCGGTGGCCGCCGGATGGGCGGCCCGCCTGCGGGCGCTGGCCCGCGGCTACCGGCGGCTGCTCGCCGAGCACGCCTGGGTCGCCCCGCTGGCCGCCGAGTACCCCAACATCGGTCCGCACGCCCGGGCCTTCGACGCCGCTCTGCACCGGCTGCTGGACGCCACCGGCCTGACGGACACCGGCCGGACCGGCGCGCACCTCGCCGTCACCCAGTTCCTGCACGGGTGCGGCGGGGGCGGCGCCGTCCGGCGGGCGCCCGACGCCGACTTCGGCCTGGCGCTCGACGTCCTGATCGCGGGCATCCAGGCCCACGCCCGGCTCCAGGCCCACGCCGCCCCACCCGCCGTGCCGTAGCACGCGCCGGCGCCGCAGAGGGCGGCAGCCGGCAGCGGCGGCCGGGCTCGCCCGTCAGCCCTCCGAGGACGCCGTGGCCGCCCCCTCGGCCAGCGGCTGCGACTTCAGCGCGACCTCCTTGATGAACAGCACCAGCACCAGGCCGAGCAGCGCGAAGGGCGCGGCGTAGAGGAAGACGTCCCCGACGCCGTGGCCGTACGCGGACTCGATCACCTCGCGGATCGGCGCGGGCAGCTTGTCCAGGTCGGGGATGCCCCCGCCGCCGGTCCCGCCGTGCCCCATCGCGGCGGCCTTCGGGCCGAGCGCGGCCAGGCCGTCCTTGACGTACTCGGTGACCCGGTGGGCCATCACGGCGCCCAGCGCGGAGACGCCCATCGCGCCGCCGAGGGACCGGAAGAAGGTGACGACCGAGCTGGCCGCGCCCAGGTCCTCCGGGGCCACCTGGTTCTGGGTGGCGAGGACCAGGTTCTGCATCATCATGCCGAGACCGAGGCCGGTGAGCGCCATGAAGACGGCGATGCGCCAGTACGGGGTGTCGTACCGCAGCGTGCCGAGCAGCCCGAGGCCCGCGGCCAGCAGCACACCGCCGGAGACCAGCCAGGCCTTCCACTTGCCGGTCCTGGTGATGATCTGGCCGGAGACGGTGGAGGAGACGAAGAGGCCGCCGATCATCGGGATGGTCAGGACGCCGGACATGGTCGGCGACTCGTTCCGGGCCAGCTGGAAGAACTGGCTGAAGAACACCGTGCCGGAGAACATCGCGATGCCCACGAACAGCGAGGCCGCCGAGGCCAGGCTGATGGTGGTGTTGCGGAACAGCCGCAGCGGGATGATCGGGTCGCTCGCCCGGGACTCCACCAGCACGAACAGCGCGCCGAGCAGCACCGCGCCGCCGGTCATCGCCCACGTCTGCCAGGAGATCCAGTCGAACGAGTCGCCGGCCTGGGTCACCCAGATCAGCAGCAGCGACACGGCCGCGCTGATCAGGAAGGCGCCCAGCCAGTCCACCTTGACGTCCCGGCGCACCACGGGCAGCTTCAGCGTCCGCTGGAGCACGACCAGCGCGATGACGGCGAACGGCACGCCGACGTAGAAGCACCAGCGCCAGCCGAGCCAGTCGGTGTCGGTGATGACGCCGCCGAGCAGCGGGCCGCCGACGGTGGCGACGGCGAAGACCGCGCCCAGGTAGCCGCTGTACCGGCCGCGCTCGCGCGGCGAGATCATCGCGGCCATCACGATCTGGGCGAGGGCGGACAGGCCGCCCACGCCGATGCCCTGGACCACGCGGCAGGCGATCAGCATGCCGGTGTTCTGGGACATGCCGGCGACCACCGATCCCAGGACGTAGATCACCAGGGACAGCTGGACCAGCAGCTTCTTGCTGAAGAGGTCCGCCAGCTTGCCCCACAGCGGGGTCGCGGCGGTCATCGACAGCAGCGCGGCGGTGACCACCCACGTGTACGACGACTGGGTGCCGCCGAGGTCGCTGATGATCTGCGGCAGTGCGTTGGAGACGATCGTGGAGGACAGGATCGCCACGAACATGCCGAGCATCAGCCCGGACAGCGCCTTCATGATCTGGGGATGTGTCATGGGGGCGCCGTCGGACGTGGTCGCCGACCGGCTGCCTCCCCGCACACCGGTGGGTGTGGTCGTAGCCATGCGTTTCCTTCGGTCAGAAGCTGTTGGAGAAGCTCGTGCGGAGCCGGGCCAGCAAGGTGTTCAGCGCGGTGACGTCCTGCACCGGCCAGTCGGCCAGGGCGCGGGTGAGCGCGGCCGTGTGCCGGGCGCGGATCTCGGCCAGGACCGCCCGTCCCGCGGGGGTGAGCCGCAGGATCCGGCACCGGCCGTCGCCGGGGTCCGCGTCCCGCGCGATCCAGCCGCGCTCGGCCACATGGGTGACGTGGCGGCTGGTCACGGAGATGTCGACCGCCAGCAGCTCGGAGAGCCGGCTCAGCCGCATCTCGCCGTGCCGGTCGAGCACGGTGAGGACGGCCGCCGGGCCGGGCGGGCAGTGGGGCGGGAGGGTGCGGGCGAGGTCGCGCTTGACCGCGCCGATGCCGGTGAGCTGGCGGGCCAGCTCCTCGTAGTGCGCGGTCGCGGTCGTGGTCCTCGCCTGCGCGGTCCCCTGCACGGCCCCTCCCCATCTTGTTGCTTAGAGCAACCATAGAAGCGGATGGTTGCTACAGGCAAACGAATCGGGGGGAAGGGGCGGTAAAGGAATCGGAAAACCCGATCGCGGACAAACCGCCCGCAGGGAGGCCGCCGGTGACGCCCGCCGGCTCAGTTCCAGGTGGCCGTGACCTTCCGAGTCTCGATGCGCATGCCGAGCGGCACGCGCCAGGCGTCCACGCACACCGTGTACGTGCGGGTCACGGCCGAGCCGGCCGGGATGGGGGCGGGCAGCGGCTGGGTCGTGGTGATCGTGGCCCAGTCGATGCCCAGGGCGCCCAGGACGTGCGTGGCGAAGGTGACCGTGCCCGAACGGGCCGGCGCCCCGCCGGTGTTGGCGAAGGTGACCGTCACACGCTCGCACCACCGGTCCGCGCCCGCCGCCCGGGTCGGGGCGCTGAGCAGCAACGCGGCCGGACCGGCGGGGGTGCCGGGGCCCGGCGCGGACGGCGTACCGGGCGAGCCGCCGGGCGCACTCGGGGTGCCCGGGGCCGGGCGGGGCGGCGTACCGCCGCCAGGGGTCGGTCCCGTCGTACCGGGGGCAGTTCCCGAGGGGCCGCCCGGCGCGGGCCCGGGTACGGCGACAGCGGCCGAGGCGGAGCCGGCGGCACCGGAGCCCGCGTCCCGGGAGGCGGCCGAGGATCCGGACCCGGAGGACCCGGACGCAGAGGACCCGGACGCAGAGGATCCGGCCGCGGGCGGGCCGGGGAGTGGCTGGTACTCCACCGGCCCCCGCGGCGGTACGGTCTCGCCCGCGCCGCGTTCGGGTCCGGCCGCGGCGGCGCCCACGGCGACATGGCCGTTCCGCGCGGGGCCGCCGCACCCGGTGAGGGTCACGGCGGCCGTACAGAGGGCGAGGACGGTCGTCAGCCTGCGCACCGCGCCAGTGTCACTGACGGACCGTCAAATGACCAGAGGTCACTCGCCGATGAGTCCCTGGCGCAGCTGCGCGAGGGTGCGGGTGAGCAGCCGCGAGACGTGCATCTGCGAGATGCCGACCTCCTCGCCGATCTGCGACTGCGTCATGTTCGCGAAGAACCGCAGCATGATGATCTGCCGTTCCCGCGCGGGGAGTTTGGCCAGCAGCGGCTTGAGCGACTCGCGGTACTCCACACCCTCGAGGGCGGTGTCCTCGTAGCCGAGCCGGTCCGCGAGCGAGCCCTCGCCGCCCTCGTCCTCCGGGGAGGGCGAGTCGAGCGAGGAGGCGGTGTACGCGTTGCCGACGGCCAGGCCGTCCACGACCTCCTCCTCCGACACGCCGAGCACCGCGGCGAGTTCCGGCACGGTCGGGGAGCGGTCGAGCCGCTGGGCGAGCTCGTCGCTGGCCTTCGTCAGGGCGAGCCGGAGCTCCTGGAGCCGGCGCGGGACGCGGACGGACCAGGAAGTGTCTCGAAAGAATCGTTTGATCTCGCCCACGACGGTCGGCATGGCGAACGTCGGGAACTCCACGCCGCGTTCGCAGTCGAAGCGGTCGATCGCCTTGATGAGGCCGATCGTGCCGACCTGGACGATGTCCTCCATCGGCTCGTTGCGGCTGCGGAACCGGGCCGCGGCGTAGCGCACCAGCGGCAGGTTCAGCTCGATCAGGGTGTCGCGGACGTAGGCCCGTTCGGGGCTGTCCGGGTCCAGGGCGGCGAGACGCTGGAAGAGGGAGCGGGACAGGGTGCGGGTGTCGATGGCTTCCGGGCGGTCAGACGCCGTGGGTGCTGCCGGCGCCTCGCTCTTGACGAGCGTGAGCACCTCGGAGCTGCCCTGGTGTACGGACATGCCACCCCCTTGAAGGTCGCGGACGGTCGCGGCGGGCGCGCCCGTCGGAGGAACGCAGCCTTCACCTGAATACCGGAGGCGGGGCTGCGGCAAACGCGGTTCCAGCAGAATGTCACATGTCGGCAACGCGCTGTAGCGCCAAGTCGACATATCAGTGCAGCGACAGACCGGAATGAGCCTGTTCTGTCGGGAAACGAGCGGAGCGATCTCCACTCGTTCCGGTTACGCCTCGATCCTGTTTGCGGACCGCAGCCGCGCGAAGCTCCGGGCCAGCAGCCGGGAGACGTGCATCTGGGACACTCCGAGCTCCGCGCTGATCTGGGACTGCGTCAGATTGCTGTAGTAGCGCAGGAGCAGGATCCGCTGTTCGCGCTCGGGCAGTTGTACGAGGAGGTGGCGGACGAGGTCGCGGTGCTCGACCCCGGCCAGTTCCGGATCCTCGTAACCCAGCCGGTCCAGCAGGCCCGGCAGCCCGTCGCCCTCCTGGGCAGCCTCCAGCGAGGTCGCGTGGTACGAA
Source organism: Streptomyces antimicrobicus (assembly GCF_020532625.1). GTDB lineage: Bacteria > Actinomycetota > Actinomycetes > Streptomycetales > Streptomycetaceae > Streptomyces > Streptomyces antimicrobicus. The sequence goes on from NZ_JAJAUY010000065.1 coordinate 17,689, forward strand.
CGGCCGGCCTCGATGCAGGACAGCACCTCGTCCTCGCTGATCCGCAGCCGCTCGGCGATCTCGGGCGTGGTGGGGGTGCGTCCGTGGAGCGTGGTGAGGTCCTCGGTGGCCGCGTTGACCTGGACCCACAGCTCGTGCAGCCGGCGCGGGACGTGGACGGTGCGCACGTTGTCGCGGAAGTACCGTTTGATCTCGCCCACGACGGTCGGCATGGCGAAGGTCGGGAACTGCACCCCGCGGTCCGGGTCGAACCGGTCGATGGCGTTGATCAGGCCGATCGTGCCGACCTGGACCACGTCCTCCATCGGCTCGTTGCGGCTGCGGAAGCGGGCGGCGGCGTAGCGCACCAGCGGGAGGTTGGCCTCGATCAGGGCCCCGCGCACCCGGTTGTACTCGCTGGAGCCCGGCTCCAGGGCCTTCAGCTGCCCGAAGAGCACCTGGGTCAGGGCCCGGGTGTCGGCGCCCCGGCTCTGCGGCCTGGGGGCGGGCTCGTCCTGGGCTTCGTGCTGGGGAGGCACCTGGGGCGCAGTACTGGCCGGCACGGTCACGCCACCCCTTCATGTCAGCTCAGGCAACTCTTCCATCAAAAACGGTCATAGCATCACAAGAGATGTGCACTGTGTGCAAGCACCGTATATCGCCGTGTTGAGGGCAAGTTGGACATTCAAGGATGGTTGCCGGAGCCGTTCGGCCGAGGGTGCGAGGCGGGTACACGCCAAAGCCGTCCGAGGCGGGAGGGGGAGGGCCGGCGGAGCCCGAAGGCCGCTCGTACGTACGGGTTCAGCGCACCAGTTCGGTCATGAAGCGGCCGATTCCCTTGGCGGCGTCGGAGATGCCCTGGAAGCCGATCTGGACGATCTCGGCGGCCTTCACCGGCTGGGTGATGATCGTGAAGAGGACGAAGACGACGAGTGCGCCCATGAGGATCTTCTTGGTGTCCATGAGCGGTGTCGGCCTCCCCTGCCGTCCGTGCGAAGTCGGGTGAGTCTAACCGGTCGCGTTCGGGCACTCACCTGACCTTTAAGGACCTATGACCCGCTGGTACGGGCCCTTCGCCGCGGCCGCGGCGGCGCGGGAAGGAGCAGGATGGTTCACGAAGCCCACCGGTTCTGGCAGGAAACCGGAGGGTGGAGGGACAGGGCCTCACTGCGGGGTCCGGGCCGCACGCTTCCCCCTGACTGCGGCGCGGGCCGGTAGGTCCGTCCTCGTCGGGGGAAGCGGCTTGTCCCCCCGATGCCGCTTCCCCCGTCCCGTTCGCGGACGAAGGCCCCGGCCCCTCACGGCCGGGGCCTTCGGCGTACCCGGGGTGTTGCGGCGTGCCCGCGGACCGGGGGAGCCGCGCTGCGGACGGCGCCGGGCTACTGGATGGCCCCGGCCAGGCCCAGCACCGGCGCGACCGGGTCGACCACCGGCTGGAGCCGGTCCGGCAGCGTGGCCAGCTGGTCGAGCTGGGTCAGGCCGTCGTTCAGCTTCGCGCCGATCTCCGGCACCGAGTTCGGCGCGGCGTCCTCGGGCATTCCGGCGGCCGGGGTCGGCAGCTCGGGCAGCGTCAGGGGGGACAGCGGCAGGTCGGCGGCGGAGGCGGCGGGCGCGGCGAGGCCGGCGGCCGCGCCGGCGAGGGCGACGGCGGCGAGGAGGCGCTGGGTCTTGGTCATGCCGTGACAACGGCGTCCGCCGGGGGCCGGTCACGGCGGACACGCGCGAGAGCCCCGGTTCGTACGAACCGGGGCTCTCGACCAGAGCGGTGGTGGAGGGATTTGAACCCCCGATGGGTTGCCCCATACTCGCTTTCGAGGCGAGCTCCTTCGGCCACTCGGACACACCACCGAGAGAGATCCTAGCCCACGCCGGGGAGTGCTTTGCAACTTGATACGCGTGGCCCTGCTCACCCGGCCCGTGCTGCGGCCCCGCCGGTCCGGCGCGCCGGGGTCACCGGTCCCGGAAGAATCGCGTGAGCAGGGCGGAGCACTCGTCCTCCAGCACGCCCCGGATCACCTCCGGCCGGTGGTTGAGCCTGCGGTCGCGCACGAGGTCCCACAGCGAGCCGGCCGCACCCGCCTTCTCGTCGCCCGCGCCGTAGACGACCCGGGCCAGGCGGGACTGCACCAGCGCGCCGGCGCACATCACGCACGGCTCCAGGGTCACCACGAGGGTGCACCCCGGCAGCCGCCACTCGCCGAGCTTCGCCGCGGCCCGGCGGATCGCCAGTACCTCGGCGTGCGCGGTGGGATCGCCCACGGCCTCGCGCTCGTTGTAGCCGGTGGCCAGGACCTGGCCGCCCGGGTCGAGCACGACCGCGCCGACCGGTACGTCGCCGGCCGGCACCGCCTTGGCGGCCTCGCCCAGCGCCAGGCGCATCGCCTCCCGCCAGGGGTCCCGCACCGGGTCGGGCTGCCGCTCCGGGCCGGGCTCTCGGGGCGGGCCGGGATCCCGTACCGGCTCGGGGTCCCGTACCGGCTCGGGGTCCCGTACCGGGGCCGGGTCCCGTACCGGACGCTCGTCCCGTACGGGACCGGGGTCCTGCGCGTCGGTCACTAGCGGACGGCCTCCAGCACCTCGGTCGCGCCGAGCAGGTCGGCGATCTCCGCGAGGGCGTCCCCGTCGAGGGCCAGCAGCTCCTTGTGGCTCACCCCGAGGTCGTCCAGCAGCCGGGCGTCGCCCAGCGGACCGGCCGGGACCGGCTCGGCGCCGGCGCCGGAGGCGTCCTCGTCCTCGTCGCCGGCGAACGCGGCGACCGTGTCCTCCTCACCGTCCTCGGTGCCGTCCAGGTCCAGTTCGTCCAGCTCGTCGTCCTCCTGCCCGTCGCTGCCCAGCAGCTCGTCCGTCAGCATCGAGCCGTAGGAGCTGCGCTTGGCCAGGACGGCGTTGGAGACGAAGATGCGCGGGTCGTCCTCGCCGTCCAGCCGGACGACGCCGAACCAGGCGTCCTCCTGCTCGATGAGGGCGACCACCGTGTCGTCGTCGACAGCGGCGGCACGGGCGAGATCGGTCAGATCCGTCAACGACTCGACGTCGTCGAGTTCCATGTCGCTCGCTTCCCACCCGTCTTCGGTGCGCGCGAGCAGTGCGGCGAAGTACACCGTGACTCTCCCACTGGTCATAGGCGTGCCGGTTGGAGGTCCCCCCGGCGGAGGCTTGGGTCGAGGGGTGGAACGGCCTTGTCGCTTGCCGTTTCGCGCCCCGCCCCATCGGCATCGTGGCAGAAACAGCGGCTTTGCGAGAGGTCTTCCGCGCTTGCGTCGTGCCGTGCCGCCCTCGGGGGGCCGCTGCGGGACCCCTCGACGGGACCGCCTGGCTGTCGCTCGGACGGTCTACCCGGCCGCTGCTTCCGGTTTCTTCCGATTCTGGTTCCGATCGGTTTCGGTTGTGCTGATCCACTGTGAACGCTCACCAGCGGAAGGTCCGCATCCGCATCTGTTGGCGCATCCGGGCCGCACGGGCGCGTCGGGGCTGGACCCGGTCGCGCAGCTCCCGTGCCTCGTTCAGTTCACGCAGGAACTGCGCGCGCCGCGCCCTGCGCTGCGCCGCGGATTCCGGCATCTCGTCGTCTGCTGTCGGCTGGTCGTCCGCCATCGGCCACCACCCCGGGCTCCTTCGGTCGTCCTCCTCCGCTTCGCGAAGCAGTCCCCCCGGGTCCCAGCTTCCCCCGGACCAGGCGTTTGATGCCAGACCCCGGCACCCGGCTCACTCCGTGTCCTGACCGTGCTGAGCAGGTACGACGGCCACCGGGCAGGAGGCATGGGTCAGCACGGCGTTCGCCACCGACCCCATCAGCAACGAGCGCCCCAGCCGCCGCCGGTGCCGGCCGACCACCACCAGCGCCGCCGCCTCCGAGGCCTGCACCAGTGCCCCGGCCGCGTCCCCGGGCACGGCGGCCTGCTCCAGCGGCACCCGCGGGTACCGCTGCCGGAACGACGCCAGCCGGTCGTTCTGCGCGCGCAGCATCTCCCGCTCGGCCGGTGCCCGGCCCTCGTCGCCCAGGGCCTCGGCCATCGCCTCCGGCGTGACGACCGCGTACGGGCCGCCCAGCAGCAGCGGGGAAGGCGGCACGGTGAACGCCGAGAGCACCTGCAGGGCCGCGCCCGGCCGGGCGGCCGCCTCGGTGAACGCGAAGTCGATCACGTCCTCGGCGGTCTCGGCGGCGTGCAGCCCGAGGACGACCGGCCCGGCGGCCCGCCCCTGGGGGTCGCCGCCCGCCGCCAGGCGCGCGCGGTGCGGCACCACCACGACCGGGCAGGGCGCGGTGGTCGCCACCGCCCTGCTGCTGGAGCCCAGCAGCAGGCTGGTGAAGCCGCCCCGGCCGCGCGAGCCCATGACCAGCATCCGCGCGCCCCGCCCGGCCGCGCGCAGGGCGTCGGGGACCGAGCCCTCCACGGTCTCGTAACGGGTGTCGGGGGGCAGGTCCGCGGGCAGGGCCGCGCGGACCGGGTCCGGGGGCGGCTCCGGCGCGGCGCCCACCGACTCGCGGCGTCCGGCGTACCACTGGGCGTGGTCCGGCAGGACGTGCACGACGACCAGCCCGCTCCCGTGCCGCGCGGCCTCGGCCCGGGCCCACTCCAGGGCCCGCAGGCTGTGCTCCGAGCCGTCGACGGCCGCGACGACTGCTCCTTCGGTCACGCCCTCAGGGTGACACCGGCGCCGCCGGCCCGCAGCCCGTACGCCCCTCCCGCACGCGGTCGTACGCCCCTCCCGCAGACGGTCGTACGCTCCTCCCGCACGCGGTCGTACGCCCCACCCCCAGGCGGTCGTGCGCCCCCACGCGCGCCGCCGTGCGCCCCCACGGACACGGTCGTGCGCGACCGCGTACGGCGCCTGGACACGGCAGGGGCCGACAGCGCGTAGCCTCTTGTAGGTGGGTCGCGAACTTGCGGCCGTTTTCGCAGGTCGGAACCCCTGAAGCTGAAGCCTTGGAGGATGTTGTGCGTTTGCAGGTCGTCGATCACCCCCTGGTCGCGCACAAACTCACCACCCTGCGCGACAAGCGCACCGACTCCCCCACCTTCCGGCGGCTGGCCGACGAGCTGGTGACCCTGCTCGCCTACGAGGCCACCCGGGACGTGCGCACCGAGGCGTCGGACATCGAGACCCCGGTCGGCCCGACCACCGGGGTGAAGCTCTCCCACCCGCGCCCGCTGGTCGTGCCGATCCTGCGCGCGGGCCTCGGCATGCTCGACGGCATGGTCCGGCTGCTGCCGACCGCCGAGGTGGGCTTCCTGGGCATGGTCCGCAACGAGGAGACCCTGGAGGCCTCCACGTACGCGACCCGGATGCCGGAGGACCTCTCCGGCCGCCAGGTCTACGTCGTGGACCCGATGCTGGCCACCGGCGGGACCCTGGTCGTCGCGATCCAGGAGCTGATCAAGCGCGGCGCCGACGACGTCACGGCCGTGGTGCTGCTGGCCGCGCCCGAGGGCGTCGAGGTCATGGAGCGCGAGCTGGCCGGCACGCCGGTGACCGTGGTCACGGCCGCCGTGGACGAGCGGCTCAACGAGCACGGCTACATCGTGCCGGGCCTGGGCGACGCGGGCGACCGCATGTACGGCTCGGCCGAGTAGGGCCGCCGCCGGTCAGCAGGACGCGGCGGGCGCGGGCTGGGGGTGGGCCAGGACGGCCAGCGCCTTGTCCGCGTCCGCCTTCGCGCTGAGCTCCGTGAACGCGTCACCGAGGATCAGGTCGACGTCGGGGGTCTCCCGGGCGTCGGTCTGCTGGGTGACGCCGGCCAGCTGGGTGCCGAGCACCGAGTACACGGCCTTGTCGGTCTTGGGGGAGCCGAGCAGTATCCCGGTGCCGCTGACCTTCTTGTCGAAGTCGGCCGGGGCGTTGCCCACCTGGCCCACGGCGAAGCCGCGCTTCTTGAGTTCCTCGCCGACCGACTTGGCCAGGCCCGAGCGCGGGGTCGCGTTGTAGACGTTGACCGTGATCTGGCCGGGCTGCGGGAGGGCGACGGCCGGTGCCGGGGAGGCGACCGCCGGTCTGCCCTTGACGCCCGGCTGCTGCGTGGCGCAGTCCTTGGCGCCGGCGGCCTTCGGCCGGCCCTCCGGGTCACCCCGGAAGACGTGGATGAGCTGCAGCGTCCCGTACCCGAGCAGGGCCAGGGCGCAGACCGCTCCGAGGGCGGCGAGCACGAGGCGACGACGTCGGCGGGGGCGGCGCATGCGCGGGTATGCGGCTCCCGTGACGCGGTACTTTCCGCCCATGCCGGGGGGAGTGAGCATGCTCATGGGCGCAGCGTAGTGCGGCCCTGTGACGATGCCTACTAAATGATCTGCTGATCGGGCAAGCCTGACCCGAAAGGCTCAATCAGCCCAGTTCCAGGACCCGGGCGTGCAGGACCTGGCGCTGCTGGAGTGCCGCCCGCACCGCGCGGTGCAGGCCGTCCTCCAGGTAGAGGTCGCCCGGCCACTTCACGACGTGGGCGAACAGGTCGCCGTAGAAGGTCGAGTCCTCGGCGAGCAGCGTCTCGAGGTCCAGCTGGCCCTTGGTGGTCACCAGCTGGTCGAGCCGGACCGGGCGCGGCGCGACGTCCGCCCACTGCCGGGTGCTTTCCCGGCCGTGGTCGGGGTACGGCCGCCCGTTTCCGATGCGCTTGAAGATCACACGGAAAGCCTACCGGGCCGGACCCTGCGGGCGCAGCCTCGCGCCGTTGCTGGAAAGGTGGCAAAGAGGCCTATTTCGGGAGTGAGAGATGAGCGACAGCACCGCCCCGGGCGACGGCGGCCCCACTCCGGTCGACGGCGGCCCGCCCCCGGTCGACGGCGGCGCGCCCGCGGCCGACAGCGGCCCGCGCCCGGCCGACAGCGGCCGGCCCCCGGCCGACGGCAGCCCGTCCCCGGCCGGCCGGATCGCCGCCGGGTACGCCTTCTCCGGACCCGCGCTGGACCTGGGCGCCCTGCTGTGGGACGGCACCTGCCTGCCGCAGCACCAGATCCGGATCCCGCTGTCGATGCTCAACCGGCACGGCCTGGTCGCCGGCGCCACCGGAACGGGCAAGACCAAGACGCTCCAGCTGATCGCCGAGCAGCTCTCGGCCCAGGGCGTACCGGTGTTCCTCGCCGACGTCAAGGGCGACGTCTCGGGCGTCTCGGCGCCCGGCACCCCCGGCGAGAAGGTCACCGCGCGGGCCCGCGAGGTCGGCCAGGAGTGGGAGCCCGCCGGCTGCCCGACCGAGTTCTACGCGCTCGGCGGCCTGGGCCCGGGCATCCCGCTGCGCGCCACGGTGACCAGCTTCGGCCCGGTGCTGATGGCGAAGGTGCTCCAGCTGAACCGGACGCAGGAGCAGTCGCTCGGGCTGATCTTCCACTACGCCGACTCCAAGGGCCTGGAGCTGATCGACCTCAAGGACCTGCGGGCCGTCGTCGCCTTCCTCGTCTCCGACCGGGGCAAGGCCGAGCTGAAGGGGATCGGCGGGCTCTCCACGGCCACCGCCGGGGTGATCCTGCGGGCCCTGACGGCGTTCGAGCAGCAGGGCGCGGGCGCCTTCTTCGGCGAGCCCGAGTTCGACACCAGCGAGTTCCTGCGGACCGCCGCGGACGGGCGCGGGCTGGTCTCCGTACTGGAACTGCCCGCGGTGCAGGACCGTCCGCAGCTGTTCTCCACCTTCCTGATGTGGCTGCTGGCCGACCTGTGGGGCGACCTGCCGGAGGTCGGCGACCTGGACCGGCCCAAGCTGGTGTTCTTCTTCGACGAGGCCCACCTGCTCTTCAGCGGTGCATCCAAGGCCTTCCTGGAGTCCGTCACCCGGACCGTCCGCCTGATCCGGTCCAAGGGCATCGGGGTCTTCTTCGTCACCCAGACCCCCAAGGACGTACCGGCGGACGTCCTCGCGCAGCTCGGCAACCGGGTGCAGCACGCCCTGCGCGCCTTCACCCCGGACGACGCCAAGGCGCTGCGGGCCACCGTGCAGACCTTTCCCCGTTCGGAGTACGACCTGGAGGAGCTGCTCACCGGGCTGGGGACCGGCGAGGCCGTCGTCACCGTGCTCAGCGAGCAGGGCGCGCCCACCCCGGTCGCGGCCACCCGACTGCGGGCGCCCCGGTCGCTGATGGGCCCGCTGGATCCGGCGGTACTGGAACGGGCCGTGAAGACCTCGCTGCTCTACCCCCGTTACGCCGAGGCCGTCGACCGGGAGTCCGCCTACGAGCGCATCAGCGCCGAGCAGGCCGCCGCCGAGGCCGCGGCGGAGGCCGCTGCCGCCGCCGAGGAGGCGCAGGAGCAGGCCGACCGGCAGACCGCGCAGCGGGCCGGGTCCGCCGGGCGGGCCGCGCCGGAGCGGGAGCGGTCGCTGGCGGAGCAGGTCGTGGGCAGCGGAATCTTCCGCTCCTTGGCCCGGTCCCTGGGGACGCAGCTGGGGCGGGAGATCTCGCGCTCCCTCTTCGGGACGGCCCGGCGGCGTCGCTGACGCCTCGTCACCGTCCCCTGTGCGGCTGGGTGCTGACCCGGTGCTGACCCCGTGCGGGGCGGCGGACATGGCGAAGGTGCCGTCGTTCCAGGGGAATTCGAGTCGGCCGGGTGCCGTCGCCGTACCGGCCGCTGGGACACTCCTCGGCATGCGGACCGAACTCAACGACACCACCTCCAGCCAGGTGGGCCGTGCCCTGCTCGCCGCCCGCCGGGCCCTCGGCGGCCGGACGACGGGTCTCGTGCTGACCCTGATCGTGGTCACCGACGAGGAGAACGCCTACGACGCCGTACGCGCCGCCTCCGAGGCCTCGCGCGAGCACCCGTGCCGGATCCTCGCGGTCGTCAGGCGCACCGCGCGCGGCCCGCACACCCTGCGCCGCACCCGGCTCGACGCGGAGCTGCGCGTGGGCTCCGACGCCGGCACCGGCGAGATCGTCCTGCTGCGCCTGCACGGCGACCTCACCGCGCACGCCGGTCCGGTGGTGCTGCCGCTGCTCGTGCCCGACGCGCCGGTGGTCGCCTGGTGGCCCGTCGACGCCCCGGCCGACCCGGCGCGCGACGAGCTGGGCGCGCTGGCCCAGCGCCGGATCACCGACGCGCAGACGGACGCCGACCCGGTCGGCGTCCTGGACGCACGGGCCCTGACCTACGCGCCCGGCGACACCGACCTGGCGTGGACCCGGCTGACGCCGTGGCGGGCGCTGCTGGCCGCGGCGCTCGACCAGCGGCCCCTGCCGGTCTCCCGCGCGGCGGTGGAGAGCGAGGCCGACAACCCCAGCGCCGAGCTGCTGGCGCGCTGGCTGGAGGACCGGCTCGGCGTGCCGGTGGAGCGGGTGACCTCCGAGGGCCCGGTCATCACCCGGGTCCGGCTGGCCACCCCGGAGGGCGACATCCGGGTGGACCGCCCGCAGGGCTCGCTGGCCACGCTGGTCCTGCCGGGACGGCTGGACCGCAAGGTCGCGCTGAAGATACGTACGGATGCCGAGCTGATCGCGGAGGAGCTGCGCCGGCTCGACGCCGACGAGGTCTACGCCTCGGCGCTGCGCCGGCGCCCGGCCCAGGTGGCGCTCTCGGCGTAGTGGTTGTCGTGGACCGGCGAGGAGGCCTTGATGTCCTCGACGGTGGCCTCGCCCGCGTTCACCCGGCCGAGCAGGCGGTAGTAGTCGAAGCGCTCCATGCCGGGCGCGAATCCGACGAACACCTCGGCGGTGTGGCCGGCCGCGGGCGCGAAGGCGTGCTTGACGTGCGGCGGGACGGTGAGGAAGTCGCCCTTGCCGAGGGTCTTGACCTCGTCGTCGACGAGGACGTCGAGCCGGCCGTCGACGACGAAGAAGAACTCGGTGGCCCGGGTGTGGAAGTGCACCGGGGCGCCGGCGGTGCCCTCGGCGAAGGTGGCCGTGTTGCAGGTCAGCCCGGGCTGGTCGGTGAGCAGGGTGATCAGGCTGCCGGGGGCGTCGACGACGCGCTCGGCGTCGGCGTGGAGGGTCAGGTGGGCGGGGGTCTTCGGCTCGCTCATGAGGATCACCCTAGGAGCGCAACCGACCGTCCGAAGAGGCCATTCGACCACCTGTGAAACCGGTCAATCACGCGGCTGGGCGGTCTTCGCGGTCTTGGTGGTCCGGCCCGCGGGCGTCGGCCGGGCCGCCTTCGCCGCGGCCTTGGCCTCCTGCTTGTACGCGCGCACCTTCGCCAGCGACTCCGGGCCGGTGATGTCCGCCGCCGACCGGTAGACGTCGGCCTCGCCGTACGAGCCGGCCGCCTCGCGCCAGCCGGTCGGGCGGACCCCCATCCGCTTGCCCAGCAGCGCCAGGAAGATCTGCGCCTTCTGCTCGCCGAACCCGGGCAGGTCCTTCAGCCGCCGCAGCAGCTCCGCGCCCGTACCGGCGTCGGCCCAGAGCGCGGCCGCGTCACCGCCGTAGTGCTCCACCAGGTACGCGCACAGCTGCTGCACCCGCTTGGCCATCGAGCCCGGGTAGCGGTGGACCGCCGGCTTCTGCGAGAGCAGCGCGGCGAAGGCCTCCGGGTCGTACGCGGCGATCGCGTGCGCGTCCAGGTCGTCGGAGCCGAGCCGCCGGGCGATCGTGTACGGGCCCGAGAACGCCCACTCCATCGGCACCTGCTGATCCAGCAGCATGCCCACCAGCGCGGCCAGCGGGCTGCGGGAGAGGAGGGCGTCGGCCTCCGGGTCCTGGGCCAGTCGCATCGTGATGTCCATGCCCCCAGCCTCGCCCCTCGCCGCGTGCGCCGCGCGCAGGACGCCCCGTTCGCCGCGCGCGGGGCGCATCGCGCGCCTAGCGTGAGAGCGGAGAGGAGTGAGTCAGACGATGACCGATTTCCCGGAGGGCGCGCCCTGCTGGGCGGACGCCATGTTCAAGGACGTCGAAGGGGCCAAGCGCTTCTACGGCGAGGTGCTCGGCTGGACCTTCGGCGAGGCGTCGAGCGAGTACGGCAACTACACCCAGGCCTACTCCGACGGCAAGGCGGTGGCCGCCGTCGTCCCGCCCATGCCCGGCAGCGACGACATGCCCTCGGCCTGGTGCCTGTACCTCGCCTCGCCCGACGTGGCCGCCACCGCCGAGAAGATCAAGGCCGCCGGCGGCCGGCTCCTGATGGAGCCGATGCAGGTCGGCACCTTCGGCTCGATGGCCCTGGCGCAGGAACCGAGCGGGGCCGTCTTCGGCGTCTGGCAGCCCGGCGACCACAAGGGCTTCGAGAAGATCGGCGAGAACGGGTCGTACTGCTGGGCGGAGGTCTTCACCAGGGAACCCGGCGCGGCCGACGACTTCCTCAAGCGGGTCTTCCCGTACACGGCGCAGACCATGGAGGCCGGGGACGGTCCCGAGGCGGCCGGGATGGACTTCAAGGTCTTCAGCGTCACCGGCGGGGGCGGGGGCGAGGGCGGCGAGGACCGGCCGGTGCTGGGCCGGATGAAGATGGACCAGGACTTCCCGCCGGAGGTGCCCCCGTACATCCAGATCTACTTCGCGGTGCCGGACTGCGACGAGGCCGTCTCGAAGACCCAGAAGCTGGGCGGCAGGCTGCAGTTCGGTCCGATGGACAGCCCGTTCGGCCGCTTCGCCGCCCTGACGGATCCGCAGGGCGCGGCGTTCGCCGTCATCGACATGAGCACGACGGTGGGCGAGATGCCCAGCATGTCGGCGGACTGAGCCCCGCGGGCCGAGCCCGCTGCCTGCCCGGCGGTCGCGGGCGCGCGCGTCGGCGGCCGCAGACGCCGGGCCGGGCTCCGGCCGGGTCGCGCTCCGGCCCGGGTCAGGCTCCGCCGGGTCAGGCTCCGGCCTGGTGAGGCTTCCGGCCTGGTGAGGCTTTCGGCCGGTTCACGCTCCGGCCGGGTCGGCGCGGGCGGCGCGCCGCAGGAGCAGGTCCCGCTCCCGGGCGTTGCGGGTCAGGGCCGCCGCCCGCGTGAACTCCGTACGGGCCTCCGGCCCCCGCCCCAGCCGCTCCAGCAGATCGCCGCGGACGCTCGGCAGCAGGTGGTAGTCCTTCAGGGCCGGCTCCCCGGCCAGCGCGTCCACGAGCTCCAGCCCCGCCGCCGGTCCCTCGGCCATTCCCACCGCGACCGCCCGGTTCAGGGCCACCACCGGCGACGGCGCCAGCTCCAGCAGCCGCCCGTACAGCGCCGCGATCGCGGCCCAGTCCGTGTCGGCGTAGCGGACCTGGCGCGCGTGCTGCGCGGCGATGGCGGCCTGGAGGGAGTACGGTCCGCCGCCCGCCCGGCGCAACGCCTCCATCCCCCGCAGGATCAGCATGCGGTTCCAGCGGGTGCGGTCCTGGTCGGCCAGCAGCACCGGCTCGCCGTCGGGCCCGGTGCGGGCCGGGATCCGCGAGGCCTGGAGCTCCAGCAGCGCGGCCAGCCCGTGCACCTCCGGCTCGTCCGGCATCAGCCCGGCCAGCACCCGGGCCAGCCGCAGCGCGTCCTCGCACAGGGCCGGGCGGACCAGGTCGTCCCCGGCGGTGGCCGCGTAGCCCTCGTTGAAGATCAGGTAGACGACCTCCAGCACCGACGACAGCCGCGCCTCGCGCTCGGCGCCGTACGGGACCTCGAACGGCACGGCCGCCGACGCCAGCGTCCGCTTCGCCCGGACGATGCGCTGGGCGACCGTGGCCTCCGAGGTCAGGAAGGCCCGGGCGATCTCGCCGGTGGTCAGCCCGCCCAGCAGGCGGAGGGTGAGGGCGATCCGGGCGGCCGTGGACAGCACCGGATGGCAGGCCGTGAAGATCAGCCGCAGCAGGTCGTCGTCGATGTCGTCCGGGTCGGCCGGCTCGGGCGGCGGCGGCATGTCCTCCAGCGAGCGGCCGACCTCGGCGAGCTTGCGCGCGTACGTCTCCTTGCGCCGCACGAGGTCGATCGCGCGGTGCTTGGCGGTGGCCGTCAGCCACGCCCCGGGCCGGTCCGGGACGCCCGTCCGCGGCCACCGCTCCAGCGCCGCCACCAGCGCGTCCTGCGCGATCTCCTCGGCGAGGCCCACGTCACGCACGATGCGGGTGACGCTCGCGATGATGCGGGCCGACTCGATCCGGAACGCCGTCTCGACCGTCCTGACCACCGCGGCCGCGTCCGCCGCCCTCGCTCCCGTCACGGCCACCCATCACAACAGCCGGGGCAGGGCCGGGCAAGCACGCCCCGCCGCCGCGGCGCGGCGGCAGCGGGGCGTCCCCGTCAGCCCTGGTCGAGCTCACGCACCTCGCACGTGACGTTCCAGACGGGCGGGTGCAGCTCCAGGAACCGCCGCGTCCACTCCAGCGCCTCGGCCATGTCCTTGGCCTGGATCAGCAAGTACCCCCCGACGACCTCCTTGGTCTCGGTGAACGGGCCGTCGGTGTAGCCGATCCTCCCGCCGGACCAGGTCACGCGGGTGGCCTCGGCGGTCGGCTTGAGCCCGGCGGTGTCCAGCAGCACCCCCGCCTTGGTCAGCTCCTCCATCAGCGCGTTCATCCGGTCCATGAACCCGGCGTCGGCGTCCTCGAACCGGACGGCGCCTTCCTCGATCCGGATCAGCGTCATGTAGCGCGGCATGCTCGGTCATCTCCTCGACTCGCAGGACGGGCCTCTTCCCCGCCTCTCACCAGTCCGTCGAACACCCCGTGCCGCTTTCGACACGTCCGCCGAAAAACTTCGCCCGGCCGGCGGCGGCTCTCGGCGGGCGGGCCGGGGACAGCTGCGTCCGGGAACGACGAAGGACCCGGCCGCTGAGCGGTCGGGTCCTTCGTGTGCCCTGATGGGCAGAGGCGGAGGATACGAGATTCGAACTCGTGAGGGGTTGCCCCCAACACGCTTTCCAAGCGTGCGCCCTAGGCCTCTAGGCGAATCCTCCGCGGCAAACAATACAAGACGTTGAGGAGTGCTCGCGAACTCGATTCCTCGGGCCCCGATCCGCTAGGGTGGGGGTCAGCCCCTCACGTGGCGCTATCTCACCCAACTCCCCCAGGGCCGGAAGGCAGCAAGGGTAAGTGGGCTCTGGCGGGTGCGTGGGGGGCGCTTGTGTTTGCGGTGGGCGCTGTTGTCGGTGGGCCCGGATACGCTCGTAAGCGTGTCGTCCCTTGCGCTGTACCGCCGCTACCGCCCCGAGTCGTTCGCCGAGGTCATCGGGCAGGAGCATGTCACTGCCCCGCTGATGCAGGCTCTGCGGAACAACCGGGTCAATCACGCGTACCTGTTCAGCGGCCCCCGCGGCTGTGGCAAGACCACCAGCGCCCGCATCCTGGCCCGCTGCCTGAACTGTGAGCAAGGTCCCACCCCCACCCCCTGCGGCGAGTGCCGGTCGTGCCGCGACCTCGCCCGCAACGGGCCGGGCTCGATCGACGTCATCGAGATCGACGCGGCGTCCCACGGTGGCGTGGACGACGCCCGTGACCTGCGGGAAAAGGCCTTCTTCGGGCCGGCCGGCAGCCGCTACAAGATCTACATCATCGACGAAGCGCACATGGTCACCTCGGCCGGCTTCAACGCCCTGCTGAAGGTCGTCGAGGAGCCGCCGGAGCACCTCAAGTTCATCTTCGCCACCACCGAGCCGGAGAAGGTCATCGGGACCATCCGGTCCCGGACCCACCACTACCCCTTCCGGCTGGTGCCGCCCGGCACCCTCCGGGAGTACCTCGCCGAGGTCTGCGGCCGTGAGGGCATCCCCGTCGAGGACGGGGTGCTGCCCCTGGTCGTGCGGGCCGGTGCCGGGTCCGTGCGTGACTCGATGTCCGTCATGGACCAGCTGCTCGCCGGCGCGGGCAGTGAAGGTGTGACGTACGCCATGGCCACCGCGCTGCTCGGGTACACGGACGGCTCGCTGCTCGACGCCGTCGTGGACGCCTTCGCCGCGGGCGACGGCGCGGCGGCCTTCGAGGTGGTCGACCGGGTCGTCGAGGGCGGCAACGATCCGCGGCGCTTCGTCGCCGACCTGCTGGAGCGGCTGCGCGACCTGGTGATCCTCGCCGCCGTGCCGGACGCCGGGGAGAAGGGGCTGATCGACGCCCCGGCCGACGTCGTGGAGCGGATGCAGGCGCAGGCGTCGGTGTTCGGGGCGGCGGAGCTCTCGCGCGCGGCCGACCTGGTCAACGCGGGTCTGACCGAGATGCGCGGCGCGACCTCGCCGCGCCTGCAGCTGGAGCTGATCTGCGCGCGGGTGCTGCTGCCCGCCGCCTTCGACGACGAGCGCTCCTTCCAGGCCCGGCTCGACCGGCTGGAGCGGGGCGGTCTCGCCCTGGCCGCCGGTGCCGGTGCTGGTGCCGGTGCGCCCGGAGCGCCCGCCCTGGGCTACGTGCCGGGGCCCGAGGCGCACCCCATGGCCCCGGTGGCTCCCGGAGGCGGTGCCGCCG